>NZ_CP082288.1 GCF_019880245.1 Halobaculum roseum | reverse complement strand
AGTGTACAGAGGAATATTATCTGGTCAAAACGATAGGAAAGATATCTACCTCAGGTGCCTCAGCTATTGTGTGATGGTGCGAGCATCATAAGACGAAACGGACGCGATCCCCGCACCCACTATCGGAGACGGGCGTGGTTTTCGCGGGCGAGGACCAGACACGACGAGATCCCTGAACATCGGTGCGGCAGATTCGATCCGGAGGGTGTTCGAGATCACAACTCCGATTTAGACCACTGTGTCCGTCCGAGGAGACAACGCCAGCCGTACAGGACTGACTGTGAACTACGCGAGGTTGCGACCCGAACGACTCAGAAATAATTGGATAACCGAACTAGCGAAGACGGCCGTCTGAGATACCATCGGAACGACCGCAGTGGCCGATCCATGGATTCAGACATGAGTTGGTATTCACAGATGTCCGACTCAGCTCGTGTCAAGACGTGGTTGTCGTGCCCCGGCGAACCAGCATGAACCAATAATAAACCAGATAACGATATATGCTATCGCTGAGCGAACGACCTCCGAACAGAGGCTGGTATCAGGCTGTCTCCGAACAATTCGGAGGTTCACCCTCTCTAACCGTTCCAATTCGGAACACACGATGTGAGGGAGATACATCTAGCGTAACAACATGCCGATGAATGAACCTGTACCGTTTGTGCAGTCAGTTGCGTACGACCAAGACCGATAAATCGGAGAAATCGCTGTCCTCCGGGCCATCTCCACCCGCATCGACCGCCAGCGTCCCGAGGTCGGTCCGTGTGACCGACTCGTCCGAATGGGTCAGCCGTTCGAGGACGAGCGCGTCGAGTTCCGGATCGGCGCCGGCATCGACGAGTCGGGCCGCCACGTCGCCCGGCATCCAGTCGTAGGGGCGGGGGATGACGATCAGGTGTCTGTCGCCGACATCGCGGGCCAGGCGGTCGAGGCTCGCGGTCACATCCCCGCGAACATGTAGAGTGACGAACGTCGAGTCCTCGAGTGGGGTGCGCGCGCGACTCGCGGCGATCTGGACCGAGGAGATTCCCGGAACGACGCGAACAGGACCATCGACGGCGGCTTCCACCTTCCCGAGGAACTGGTAGCCCGAGTGGTTCGGATCGCCCATCAGGACGGCGACACCGACGGCGCCGTCGGCAACGCGGCGACTGAATCGGACCAGCGCCTCCCGTTCGTCACGATAACCGCAGCTGAGCAGTTCGGCGTCGGTCTCGTCGGCCACGTAGTCGACGACCGTCTCGAACCCTACTACCACGTCCGCCTCGGCGAGGAGGTCCCCCGCGCGCCGCGTGAAGAAATCAGGGTTACCCGGACCGATCCCGATAGCGTGAACCGGACGATTCGCGTCGCCGCCCGCGATTGTCCCAGGCTCCGGACTCGCGCTCGCTGCGACCCCTGGGCGGTCAGGAAGTGTCAGGTCCTCGTCGGGGGCGTTCACAGATCCACCTCCCCGTCTCGCGGCTCCGTTCCCTCGCCGCTCGACCGTTCCGAGGTCTCCAGTGAGACCTGCCGTTCGCGAACGTCGCTGGCGACGTGGACGAGCTCGTTCGTCAGTCCGGCCGCGAGGCCGCTACCGCCACGCCGTCCGACGTTCGTCACTGCGGGGACGCCGTACTCGTCACACACCTCCCGGAGTCGCTCGCGGGAGTCGGCAGCCTTCACGAAGCCCACGGGCGTCGCGACGACGACGGCCGGCCGGGTGCCGTCCTCGATGCAGTCGGCCAGCGCCAGCGCCGCCGTGGGCGCGTTTCCGACGACCGCGATCGCTTCCTCGTAGACACCCTCCCGATCGAGTTCGAGCACGGCAGCCGCTGTCCGTGTCATTCCCGTCTCGGCGGCAAGCTCCGCTCCGTTGCCGATCGCCTTGCGGACCTCGCAGTCGTGGCCGCGACCGGTGATCCCGGCCTTGACCATCGTGATGTCGGTCACGATCGGTCGCTCGTCGAGGACTGCTCGGGCGCCCGCGCGGACCGGCTCGTCCTCGTCGGCGCCCGTGAACCGGACGAGGTGCTGGAACTCCGGGTCGCCGGTCGCGTGGACCGCCTTCGCCCGCAGGCGGTCCGCGAGCGTCTCCTGCGGGACGAGTTCGTGAACGCGGTCCATGCTCGTCTCGGCGATATCCATCGCCGCCTCGGTGGTCGCGCCGAGGTCGGCGTACGCTTCGCTTTCGGTCGGTTCGTCGTCGCTCGATCCCTCGCCGTCGGTCCGTGTCGCGTCGGTTGTGTCGGTCATCGTCGTATTCTCTCGTGTGTGTTCGTGTGTCGTCGCGGGCCCTCACGCGTTCTCATGCGTCCTCACGCGTCAGTCGTCGTCCGCGAACTCCTCGAGCGCGTTCGAGTCGTCCGTGCGTCGCTCCTCGATAGCGCCCTCGTTGCGGAGTTTGAGGTCGCGGAGGCGTTCGGTCGTCTCGTCGGCGGCGTCCCAGAGGTCGCGGTCGATCGCCTCCAAGAGCGTGTCCGCGATCGAGTCGACCGCCCAGGGATTCACCTCCTGCATCCACTCGCGCCGCTCGTCGTCGAAGGCGTACGCGTCGGCGACGGCCTCCCAGAGGGTGTCGCTGACGACGCCCGTTGTCGCGTCCCAGCCGAGCACGACATCGACCGTGGACGAGAGGTCGCCGGCGCCCTTGTAGCCGTGCTCCTCCATCGAGTCGAGCCAGCGCGGGTTCAGGACGCGCGAGCGCATCGTCTTCCGCACCTTCTCCTCGTTTGTGTACACGCGCACGTCGTCGGGGTCCGCCGAGTCGCCGACGTAGGAGGCGGGCTCGGTGCCCGCGTGCTCGGTCACGGCCGTGATGAATCCGCCGTGGAAGGCGTACCAGTCCGAGGAGTCGAACTCGTCCTGCTCGTCGGTGTCCTCGATCTTGACCGTCGCCTCGACGCCCGAGAGCCGTCGGGCGAACGCGTCGTGGGCCTCGCTCACGGAACCGCGCTTGCCGAGCGCGTAGCCGCCCCACTGCGTGTACACCTCGGCCAGATCCGAGCGGTCCTCCCAGTTGCCCTCGTCGACCGCCTTGTTCGTCCCGGCGCCGTAGCCGCCCGGCTTCGTCGTGAACACCCGATGGCGGGCGGCCGACTCGGGGTCGTCGACCCCGACTTCGGCCAGGTCCTCGGTCTCCTCCTCGACGTGCTTCTTCACGTAGTTCATCTCGGGCGGCTCGTCGAGGTCGACGACCGCGTCGACGGCGTCGTGGATCACCCCCGCGGCCGCAGGGAACGCGTCCCTGAACAGCCCCGAGACGCGTGTGGTCACGTCGACGCGGGGGCGGTCGAGTTTCTCCAGCGGGATCGGCTCCACGTCCTCGACGCGGCCGGCGTCCGACCAGACCGGCTCGACACCCATCAGCGCGAGCACCTGGGCGATGGTCTCCCCGCGCGTCCGGACGGTCGGAGTGCCCCACGCGACGACGCCGATCTCCTCGGGGTACTCCCCTTCTTCGTCGAGATGGCGGTCGAGAACGCCGTCGGCGACCTCGTGTCCCACCTCCCAAGCGGCGCGGGCGGGGACCTTCCGCGGGTCCAGCGTGTAGAAGTTGCGACCCGACGGGAGCAGGTCGACGCCGCCCCGGGTGGGCGCGCCGCTGCCGCCCGGCGGGACGTACTCGCCCGCGAGCGCGTCGGCGACGTTCCCGACCTCCGCGCGGGCGCCGCCGACGCGCGGGGCCGCCTCCTCGCAGATGTACGCGAGGACCTCGCGGAGGTCGTCGTGGGCCCCCGACTTCGCCCGCGCGTCGCCGACGGTGTCGACATCCACGACGAGGAGGTTCATGTTCACCTCGGCGGGGGCCACGTCCCCGCCTCGGGCGCGGACCTCGTCGTCGGGGCCGGCCTCCCGCTCCGACTCGGGCACGTCGAACCCGTGCTCGGCGAGCGTCCGGACGAGATCACAGCTAACCTCGTGGACGCGGTCGGCGGCCGCGGCGTACGTCATCCCGAGGTCATCGTCGTACGTTCCGGGCTCCTCGCGCATGCGGTCGTAGTCGATCCCGAGGACACCCGCGACGGACTCGCGGAGGCTCGGCGCGCCGGGGTTCTCCAGCCGGGTGAGCGCGACGAGGTACTCCACGAGCCGGTCGCCCGCGGGCGGTTCCCCGAGCGTGTGCAGACCCATCCGGATCTGGGTGGTCTTCACGTCGGTGAGGTACGCGTGGATCCGCTCGACGAGGTCGTCGACGGCGAGGTCGTCGCCGGCGACCTCGCCCTCCGCGAGCGTCGTCCCGGCCTCGTCGGGGCCGCGCACGTCCACCTCCTCGTCCACCGTTCCCGCGACCCCGAGTTCGACGGCCAGATCCAGTTCGTCCACGTTCTCCCGGATCAGCCGTTCGAGTCGCTCGCCCTCGTCGCCGCGGGCGGCGGTCGTCCCGGCCTCCCGGTACTGCTCGGCGAGTTCCTCCAGCTCGGCGAGCTCGTCGTACGTGCCGGCGTTCGCCATCGGCGGGGTGAGGTGGTCGACGACGGCGGCGTACGACCGGCGCTTCGCCTGCGTCCCCTCGCCCGGATTGTTGATCACGTACGGGTAGACGTTCGGCAGATCGCCCACGAGTTGGTCGGGGGCTGACTCGCCGTCGAGGCCCACCGTCTTGCCCGGAAGCCACTCCAGCGACCCGTGGGTCCCCATGTGGACGACCGCGTCGGCGTCGAACGTCTCGCGGAGCCAGCCGTAGAAGGCGACGTAGTCGTGGGGCGGCTGGAGATCCGAGTCGTGATACACCTTCTCGGGGTCCATCCCGAACCCTCGCGGCGGCTGGACCGTAATGAGGACGTTCCCGAACTCGACGCCGGGGATCGCGAACGGGCGCTCCGGGGGCTCGCCCCATTCCTCGCGGACGTTCCCGCGGAAGCCGTCGTCCAGGTCGGCGAACCACTCTCGGTAGGTATCGGGCGCGACCGTGTCGACGGCGAGCTCGCGCACATCCTCGGGGGCGACCCAGCGGTCGTCGAGGGTGAGCTGGGCCGTGAGCGCGTCGATGAGGTCCGCGCCGTCGGCCGGCGGACCGTCGTCGCTCCCGGTCTCTCCCAGATCGTACCCGCGTTCGTCGAGCTCCGCGAGGAGGTTCGCCGTGCTCTCGGGCGTGTCGAGTCCGAACGCGGTGGCGATGCCGTCGTCGCTTGGTGGATAGTTGTGGAGCACGACCGCCACGTCGGCCTCGTCGTTCGGGAGGTGTCGCAGGCGCGCCCAGTTGACCGCCAGCGACGCGGCGTGCTCTACGCGGTCGTCGATGGGGAAATGCTGTTTCGGCGCCGAGCCGATCCCCGCCTCGTCGTCCGTGCGCTCCTTGCCGGAGATGGGGTGGGTGATCACGTTGCCGTCGAATTCGGGTAGCGCGACCGACAGCGCCAGTTCGAAGCCCATGACCCCGGTGTCGCTCGACGCGTACCGCGAGCGCGAGCGCATCGTCGTCACCGTCTGGATCACCGGGACGCCGAGTCGGTCGAGGAACACCTCCTCGGCGCCGCTACCCTCGTCATCGGCGTCGCGGCCGCGCTCGTCCATCGAGAGGGCGAACATGAACGACGAGAGCATCGCGTCGACGACGGGGTCGCCGTCGGCGTCGAGCAGCCACTCGTCGGTGACGCGCTCGGCGTCCCAGCCCTCCTCCTCGCCGGCGGGGTTGCAGAATACCGGGAGCGCGTCGACGCCGCGGTCCTCCAGCGCACGCACCTGCGCGTCGACGTACCGCGTGTTCTCGTGGGTCCAATGGGACTCGTAGAACCAGACGCCGACCGTCGGCGTGTCGGGATCGAACGTCGCGACGAGTTCCTCGTAGCTCGCACCCGGATGGTCGGGGTGGTACACCCCCTCCGAGGGTAATGCGACAGGATCATCGTACTCGTAGCCCTCGGGCGGGATGTCGTCGGGGTCGCCGTACGTGTCCGCGAGGTACCGCAGGAGGTTGGCGGCGTTGGCCGCGCCCCCGCGTTCGAGGTACTCGCGAACCCGCCCGGCGGTCCTCGGGTCTGCCGTCGTATCCTCGGCGGCGAACGCGTCGCCGGTCGAGTGAACCACGACCGGGATCCCCGCGTCGCCGAGGCGGTCGAGCGCCCGCTCGTAGCCGGGCATGCTGTCGACCCCACCGTGGAGCCAAAGGACGACCGCTGCCGCGTCAGCCGCCTCCAGGTCGTCGCAGAAGGCGTCCACGTCCGTGGGATCGCTCAGGTCGCTCTTCGAGCGCGCCGCCAGCGACACGGCCGTCTCGTCGACGGCCGTCGCCACCGCGCCGAGTTCGTTCTCCGTCGCCGTGTACAGTCCGATCGTCGTCATAAGGTTTCTAAATCCTCGTTGTGGTACTGCAAGTGTGTTTGATGAAGGCCGTGCAACCGGGCCGTCGACGCCCGACGCCGCGTTCGGCGACGTGGTCGGGCAGGCGGAGCTGAAGCGGGCGCTGGTGACCGTCGGCGCGCACGACGCCCTGTCGGGTCTGCTCGTGCGCGGCGAGAAGGGGACTGGGAAGTCGACGTTGGCGCGCGCGCTGGCTGGGGCGCTCCCCGAGCGACGCGTCGCCGCCGACTGCCCGTTCGGCTGCCCCCCGAATGACCGCTCCAGGCAGTGCCCCGAGTGTCGCCGGCGCGCGAGCGTGCCCGTCGCGACGCGTCCGGCGCCGTTCGTCACGCTGCCGCTGGGTGCGACCCGCGAGGCCGTCGTCGGCTCGTTGTCGGTCGCGGACGCCCTCGACGGCGAGGCGTCGTTCGAGCCCGGACTGCTCGCGCGCGCCAACCGCGGCGTGCTGTTCGTCGACGAGGTGAACCTCCTCGACGACCACCTCGTCGACGTGCTGCTGGACGCCGCCGCCTCCGGCGTCAACACCGTCGAGCGCGACGGCGTCTCGCGGAGCCACCCGGCGGAGTTCACCCTCGTCGGGACGATGAACCCCGAGGAGGGAGACCTCCGACCCCAACTGCGCGACCGGTTCGACCTCGCCGTCGAGGTGACCGGCCTGCGCGACACCGCGGACCGCGTCGCCGTCGTGGACCGGGCGCTCGGCGTCGACAACGGGGCCGAGGACGCCTCGGGGCCCGACGGGGACGGGCCGGCATCCGACGGGACGACACCCGACGTGACGATCCGGGACCCCGTGGCGGCCGTGGCCGGGACCCGCGAACGGCTTCCGACGGTGGACCTCCCGGATTCGTTCGTCCGCCGGATCGTCGAGACGTGTCGCGACGCCGGGCTCGACGGTCACCGGGGCGACATCGCGGCCGCGCGGTGCGCTCGGGCGCTGGCTGCGCTCGACGAGCGTTCCCACGTCATCGAGGGCGATATCCGGACGGCGCTCTCGTGGGCGCTCCCCCACCGTCTGCGGAGCGATCCCTTCGAGGACGCCCCCGACGCCGAGGAGCTGATCGACGACAGCCTCGGCGACGGCGACGATCAGGGGCGGGATGGTGACGGTTCGGGGGGAGACGCCGACAGATCCGATAGCGAGGCGGACTCGGGCGACGCCGATTCGCCGGACCTCGACGGACCCGACACCGGCGACGGTGAGCCACGGGACAGCGACGCGAACGACTCCCCGGGATCCGAGCCGGAACGGGCCGACGCCTCCGCAACGGAGGGATCCTCCGCGGCGGACGTGCCCGACCCTTCGGACACCGACGAGGGACCCGCGGACGGCCGCGAGAGTGCCGACGACGACGGGGACGAGAGCGCGGAGGAGGCGACGCCGATCGTTCCCGGGTCGGCCCGGGCGGATGTCGGCGACGCGGCCGCACCGGAGGTCGATGCTCCCGACACCGATCCCGAACAGAGTTCCGACGGCGCCGGCGGCAGAGGCGACGCCGCGCCGAGCGCGAACGGCCGCGGCGCGCGGGTGCGCACCGAGCGGGCAGATCCGACCGCAGGCGACCGCGTCGACGCCGGCGCGTCCGTCCGGGCGGCCGCTCGCCGGGGCAGCGACCGGGTGGCGTCGCGGGACCTTCGTCGGTCGGTCCGCGCCGGCGACGCCGAGACGCTGGTGTGTTTCGTCGTCGACGCCTCGGCGTCGATGCGCGGCCCGATGCGGGCGGCGAAGGGCGTCGCCGTCCAGCTGCTGCGGGACTCCTACGAACACCGCGACGCGGTCGCGCTCGTCGGCGTCGCCGGCGACTCCCCGGAGGTGTTGCTGCCGCCGACAGATGACGTGGGGCGAGCGGCCCGTCACCTCAAGGACCTCCCGACGGGCGACCGCACGCCGCTGTCCGCCGGCCTCGGCACCGCAGCCGAGGTGTGCGTCCGCGCGGACCCGGAGGCGGCGCTCGCGGTCGTCGTCACCGACGGCGGTGCGAACGGGAGCGAGCGGCCGACCGCAGCGGTCCGGGAGGCCGCCGAGCGGCTCCGGGAGGCCGTCGACCGGACGCTCGTGGTTGACGCCGGCGAACTGGAGGGAGTCGTGCCGACGCTGGTCGAGGCCTGCGGCGGCGATCGCGTCCCGCTGTCTGCGCTGTCGGCCGACCGTGTCGACCGGGCGGCGGACGCTGCCGGACGGGACTGACGCCCCCGGCGTGCTCCCGCGAACGTCGCGTTCAGGGTCTCCCCTGTTCTCCCGCATCCTATCGCCCCCAGCCGTGGAGCCGATAGGCCCCGTGCCCGTCGGCGACGCCGTCGTGGTACGTGACCGGCTCCTCGACGGCGGCGACCCCCGCTTCGGCAACCCCGACCGCCGTGGCGACACCGTCCGTCCGAAGCGTGGTCGTCGATCCGTCCGCGAGATCGAGTAATCGAACGCCGTGGACGGCCGGGTCGCGGTCACGGAAGTGCTGTGCCGTCGGCACCGCCAGCGTTCCGTCGGCGCTCGCAACCTGGTGAGCGAACCCCCCGACTGAAGCGCGCCACCGCTCGGTCCCGTCCGGGGAGACGCCGACGGCGGTGTGTTCCGCCGGGTGGCGGGCAGCGGTCTCGCGGCCGGCCTCCGGGAAGGTGTTGCCGAGGACGAACGCGACAACGCCGTCGTTCGCGATGACGTGGTTCGGGTACGCGTACACCCGCTCGGGCTCCCCGTCGTCGGTCTCGCCCGTCGGTTCTCGCTCGACTGTCGCGCCCAGGTCGAGCCTTGCCGTCACCGATCCATCTCCGTCGAGGAGGTACCCACGCCGGTCGGCGTGACTCGTGACGGCGTAGCCATCTGGCGTCAGCGCCACGTCACCGACGGCACGGTCGGCCTCGGCTGGGGCTGCCGCGTCCGCCGCGTAACGCGGGTCCCATCGGAGCCGCTCGTCCCCGTGCTCGGCGTCGAGGACGACCAGCCCGTCGCGGTGGGCCTCCGGCTCCGGGCAGCGGTTGTACGACACCGCGACCCGGTCGCCGTCGGTCGCGAGGGCGATCGGCGAGGCTCGTGCGGCGTACTTCCACCGGACGGTTCCGTCGGGATCGAACGCGTAGACGGCGCTCTCGAACCGACGGACGGGTCCGTCCGACCCGTCCGCGTCGTCCTCACCGTCCTCCCCCTCCTCCCCGTCGGCGTCGTCCGCCGTCGAGTCGTCGGCCGTGTCGCGTCGCTCGTAGCGCCTGACGGCCGCGTAGGCCCGCGATCCGTCGGTCGCCAGCGCGGCCACGAACGGGAGCCAGAACCGTGTTTCCTTCGCCGGCGGTCCCACGTCCGCGGCGCCGTCGACGCGCCAGCGTTCGGTTCCGTCGGCGTCGATGAGGACGATCGTGCCGCGCTCGCCGCGCGTGCCCGCGAGGACGTCGCCGTCGAACGGCGTCATCGCGACGACCGCCTCCTCGCCTGAGCGGCGCCAGCGTTCGGGTCCGACCGCGTCGTCGCCGTTCCCTGCCCCCCGCTCGAACGCCCGGAGGTCGCCGTCCGTGGTCCCGACGACGACCAGGTCGTCCGTCAGCGCGACCGCCGAGCGCCGACCCCGCTGGCGCGAACCGCAGGGATCGACATCGCCGAGCGAGACCGCGGCGTGGGTGTCGACCGCGACGGCGGGAGCGGGCGACTCCCGCCCGTCGCTGGCCGCGTCAATCTTCGACGGGGAAGGCATCGTGTAGGTCGTGGTGGGTTTCGCCCAGACCGTCGAGCAGGCCCTCGCCGTGGGTCGCGAGGCGCGCGAGGCTCCGCTCGGCGTCGCGGACGGCGACGAGCCGCCCGCGGACGTAGTCGGCCTCGGGATCGTTGTCGTCGAGGGTCGCGACCTGTTCCTCCAGATCGACGAGCGCGGCGTCGAGGTGTCGCCGGAGGCCGTCGAGCGTCTCGGCGGTCGCGAGGCCCTCGATGGGGCCCTCCAGTTCACCTTCCAGTTCCTTCTCGGCGTGTTCGCGGGCGGCGCGGTCGTCGGTGCCGAGGACGGTCATCAGGCCGAGTCGCAGGGCTTCGAGTTCGAGGCAGCTCATTATTGTAGCGTGTCGTGGACGAGGTCGGAGACGATGCGCTCGCGGTCGAGGTGCGAGGAGACGATGCGGTCGGCGTCGGCTTCCTCGACGCCGCCGTACCAGACGCCGTCGGGGTAGACGGCCACCATCGGGCCGTCGCCGCACTGATCGAGACAGGATGTTCGGGTGACGCACGCGTCGCAGGCGTCGGAGTCACGGACGGCCTGCCGGAGTCGCTCGAGGACCGCCGGCGAACCGTCGGCCGCGCACGTTTGGTTCGTGCAGACGGCGACGTGGTGGGCGGGGGCGTCGTGAGCGTGCGGATCGTCGTCGACGTTCTCGCGGTCGGCGTGAGCCGCGCTGTGGGTCAGCGCGCGCAGCATCGCCCGCGCGCCGCCCTCGTCGGCCTCGTAGCCGTCGAGTTCCACCTTGTACTTGCAGGTGTCACAGGACATCTCGACGCTCCCCGTACGCGCCTCCTGCCAGCGGTCCGAGAGGACGTCGAGCAGACGAGGGTCCGTGCCGAGGGGCTCACCCGGAGCCGCGGCGACGTACGGGTACTCGTCGTCGAACTCCTCGGCGCCGTCCTTGATACGACCCGTGAGGACGCCGTCGCCGAGCATGTACGGGAGGACGACCACGGCGTCGGGTCGCTCGCGGGCGACGGCGTGGAGCGTCTCGTCCAGCGTCGGCTCGGTCACGCCGATGAAGGTGGCGCGCACGTCGTCGAAGTCCCGTCCCTCGTACAACAAGCGAGCGAGCTTGTGCACATCCGCGTTGGCGTCGGGGTCAGAGGAGCCGCGGGCGCACAGCACGATCGCCACCTCGTCGTCCGCGCGGTCGACGCCCAGCTCGCGCTCGACGGCGCGGGCGCGTTCGTCCAACATGTCGAGGATCGCCGGATGGACCCCGAGATGCGCGCCGTTTCGGATCTCCAGATCCGGGTGGTCGGCGCGAGCCCGCTTCACGGCCAGCGGCACGTCGTTTTTCACGTGGCTCGCGGCGAACAGCGACAGGTGGACGACCGAAACCCGGGAGACGGCGCCCGCGAGGCCCGCGACCGCTTCGTCGATGGCCGGCGACGCGAGTTCGAGGAACGCCGCGTCGACCGGGATTCCCAGCCGAGACTCCAGGTCGGCCGCGAGCGTGCGCACCTGTTCGTTCGACTTCTCGCGCCGGGAGCCGTGCCCCACGAGCAGCACCGCCTCGTTCGACAGCGTCGAGGGGGTTGGGGCGGTCTCGCTGCTCACGTTCCCCCTCCGTCGCCGGCGACCCCCTCGTCGCCACCGGCGGTGGAGCTCTCCCGGACGCGCTCGATGCTCCTGCGGGTCTTGCGTCGGCGCTGGGGAGCGAACAGTCCAGACTCCACACTGCCCTCGTACAGCCACTCGCCGAGTTCGGGGCCGGCCTCGTCGGCGACGCCGAACCAGTAGCCGCCCGACGAGGACTCGTTCAGGTCGCCGTAGGGGGCGTCGACGGGCGCGGCGTCGAGATGGTCGCGGACGGTCGAAAGCAGCGCCTCGTCGTCGTGGACGAACGAGATCCCGACGGCGTTCGCGTCCGACTTGTAACACACCGTGCCGCAGCCCTCGACGAGGCCACGAAGGAGCTGCCGGCGATGGTCGTCGAGCGCCGAAAAGCGGTAGCCGCCGGACTCGTCGCCGGCGGTCGGGAGTCCGAACGCCGCGGCCGCGCGGTCGGCTGCGGGGGTTTTCGCCGTGACGACGTACTCGTCGCTCGTGCGAGTCACGTCCGTGTTGTGGGCGTACTCGCGCTCGGTCACCTCGCTCGTCAGGTCGGTGTCGGCGCCCCCGAACAGCGCCGCGATCCGGTCGGCCGCGGCGGCGTCGCCAGCGCGGATCGTGACGGTCCCGTCGGCGACGGAGCCGTCGGCGGCGACGCGTCCCCACAGGTACGCCGTCGCGGGCGTCGACCGTAGGAGATCGTCCGGTGGGTCCGGCCTGGGGGGCTCCCCCTCGACCGAGTCGGCGACCTCGACGGGGTCGCTCACGGCTCCACCTCCGCGTCGCCGGCGTCGCGCACGGCGATCGCGTCCAGCGGACAGGCGGCGGCCGCCTGCTCGGCGTCCCCGCGTCGGTCGTCCGCGAACGTCGCCGTCACCGTCGCGTCCGTGCGCTCCAGCGACGCCGCGGCCTCGGGGTCGAACCCCGCGAGGCCGTCGTCGTCCTCGACGAACCGCGAGTCGCGGACGAGACACGCGAACACGCCGTCGCAGGCGTCGCGGTCGACCGTGACCGTGTAGCGTGCGTGCTCGGTCATCTCAGTAGTCGTACTTGCTCTCGTACCCGCGGGGGGTGACCATCCGGCCGTCCCACACGTACGTGTCCTCGTTGCCGACGACGACGGTCGTCGTCATGTCTACGAGGTCCGTCTCGCCGTACGACTCCAGCTCGCCGAGGGTGGTGATCTCGACGGCCTCGTCGTCGCGACCCGCGCCGTGGACGATCCCGACGGGGGTGTCGTCCGGGCGGTGCTCGCGGAGGATCCCGCAGGCGGTCTCCCAGTTCTCGCGGCGCTTGCGGCTCCAGGGGTTGTAGATGGAGATCGTGAACCCTTCGCCGGCGACGGCGTGCAGCCGCGATTCGATCTCCGCCATCGGCGTGAGGTGGTCCGACAGCGAGACCGACACGGAGTCGTTTACCAGCGGCGCTCCGAGCCGCGCGCCACAGGACTGCGCCGCCGGCACCCCGGGGACCACCTCGAAGTCGACCATCGAGGCGGTCGCACCCTTGGATTCGAGGATCTCCAGGGTCAGCCCCGCCAGCGCGTACACGTTCGGGTCTCCGGAGCCGACGATCGCCACGTCGTTGCCCGCGAGCGCCCGATCGATCGCCTCCTCCGTGCGGGAGACTTCCCCGCACATCGGTGTGTCGTACAGCTCGTCCGCCTGCTCGGTGATCTCGTCGGGGATCAGGTCGATGTAGGTGGTGTAGCCGACGATGTGTTCGGCGTCCGCGAGGGTGGATTTCGCCCGAGCCGTCATGCCGTCGGCGTGGCCCGGACCGAGCCCGACCGCGACCAGTCGGCCGGGGTCGGCGTCGAAGTCGTCGACGCGGGCCTCGACCTTCTCCTCGGTCGCCGACGAGGAGCCGCCGCACCCGGATCCCTTCGATCCGGAGGAACTCGACGCGCCGCAGGCCGAGTCGGATGCGGTGGTGCCCGAGCCGTCGGTGTCGGTCGCCGTCCCGCCGTCGGTCGCGGCGCCGCACGCGCTCGCGTCGTCCGTGGTGTCCCGTTCGCCGTCCGTCGATCCGCCGCATTTGGTGTCGGTGTCGTCGCTCATGGTGTCGTGGTGTGTGATGTCTCAGAAGTCGTCCACGTCGCGCCCCCCGCGGGGCGTGACGAGGTACTCGCGGTAGTCGTTGCTCCAGACCTCGGTCTCGTGGGTGCCGACGAGGATGGAGGTGCCCATCCCGCCGACCTCCTCGTCGTGCTCGGTCGCCTCCCCGAGCGTCGTCAGGGTGTACGTCTCGCCGTCGACGTTGCGGCCGGCGTCGCCCCGGCCGGCGTCGTTGACGATGGCGACGGGCACGTCGTCGTGGCGCTCCTCGCGGAGCACCGCGATCGCGCGCTCGTAGTCGCGCCAGCAGTTGTACAGGACGACGACGAACTCGGCGATCGCCGCCGCCCGAAGCTTCTCCTCGATCTCCGCCCAGCCGCGCCACTTGTCCGACAGCGAGACGGTGCAGAAGTCGTTCGACAGCGGCGCCCCCAGCGTCGCCGCGAGGCTCAACCCCGCGGTGACGCCCGGGACGATCTCGACGGGTATGTCCGTCGCCTCCTCCGCCTCCGCCATCGTGAACAGCAGGTCGGACTTCCCGTACACGTTCGGGTCGCCACCCGAGACGTGCGCCACGTCCTCGCCGTCGCGGACGCGCTCGAACGCCTCTCGCGCGAGTTCGACCTGCTTGCCCATCGACGAGCGTACGAGTTCCTGATCACTGTCTGCCTGCTCTTCCTCCGGCGGGAGGGTGCCGTCATCTCGGAGGAACGCCTGATACAGGTTCGAGGCGATCACGCAGTCGGCATCCTCGATCACCCGTCGGGCTCGGTCGGTCATTTCGCCGGGGAGCCCCGGGCCGATGCCGACGACGTACAGCGTGCCGTACGCCGCGGGCGCCTCGCCGGCGGGGTCGCCGCCGGCGGCCGCGCGTGACTCGGGGAGCGACGTATTCGGGGAAGACCCGCCGTTCATCGCCCCACCGCCACGGTTACGCTGTCCTCGTGACTGAGCTTCTCGACGACGAGCTCGTGGTCGCGGCCGGCTGCAATGGCCGATGCCTCGGAGATCCCCGGCCAGCCGATCAGCTCCTTCGAGCGCGACGGCGTCGGGCCCTCGAACGCCTCCAGCGCCTCCTTCTCGAAGCTCACGACCCCGAGGTCGCGGTTCTCGGCCGCCTCCAGCAATCCCGGCTCCTCCTCTTTGCGGGTGCCCGTGGCGACGAACTCCACGTCGCCCCAGTCGGCGTCGGCCTCGTCGAGGGCTCGCTCCCAGGCAGCCTCGAACTGCTCGGCGTCGGCCCCCGAGACGGAGCCGGTCCCGAGGACGACGCCGTCCTCGGGGTCGCTGTTGCGCTTCAGCACGGTCACGTCGTCGCCGACGAGGACCGCCCGTGGGCCGTCGAGCCTGGCGACGGGGCCGAGGTCGTCGTCGAGGACGGCGAGGTTCGTCGCGACCGTCGAGTCGCCGTTGACGACGTGGGCGTCCAGCGCCTTCGCGCGCTCCTCGACGCCCTGCTTTCCCGCCGCCTCGCTGGCCGTCGTCATCGCCGGAACCGCCCCCAGCGACGCGAGGTCGTCGGCGACCTGGTTGGCGCCGTGGTGGCCCCCGGTCAGGGGGATCGCCCACGTGAGCTCCTCGTCGACGACGACGACCGCGGGGTCGTCCCACTTGTCGTCGAGCAGGGGGGCGGTCTTGCGCATGGCTATGCCGCTGGCCATCAGCCCGCAGAACACGTCGTACTCGCCCCAGTGCTCGGCGAACACGTCGCCGTGGTACTCCAGCAGGTCGATGCGTTCGTAGCGGTCGGCCAGGCCCTCCTTGATCTCCTCTGCGGTCTCGCGCTTTCGCTCGAACGTGACGATCCCGAGCGTCTCGGCGACCTCGCCGTCGGAGTCGGGTGTCGAGCAGTGGCCGCCGCCCGAGTCGGAGCCGGAGTCGGCGTCCGATCCGGAACCCTCCGCGTCCGTGTCGGTCGCGGCAGCGGCGTCGCCGGTCGATGCATCCGTCGGTTCTGTCGTCTCCGCCGTGTCGTCGTCCGTGCTCATTGCGTGGATCCCTCCGTGATCGCGTCGCTGTCGGCGGCATCGGTGGCGTCCTCGTCGTTCCCGTCTCCGGCGCCTCCGTCGGTTCCGTCGCTCCCGTCGCCCCCTTCACCCCTGTCGCCACCGCTCGCCCAGTCGCCGTAGAGGTAGGACCGCTCGTACCCCCCGCCCGTGACCGCCTCGCCGATCACCACGAGCGCGGAGGCGCGGTAGCCCGCCTCCTCGACGGCGTCGGCGATGTCGGCCACCGTCCCCCGGATCACGTCCTCGTCGGGCCAGGAGGCGTGGTAGACGACCGCGACCGGGGTGTCGGGGTCGACGCCGTCATCCAGCAGACGGTCCATCGTCTCGCGGACCGCGTGGGTGCCCAGGTAGACGCAGGTGGTCACGTCGCCCATCCCGACGAACTCCGAGATGTGGTCCTCCTCGGGGCTCAGCGTCTTCCCCTGCGGCCGGGTGAATGCGACGTGGTTGGCCACCTCGTTGAGGGTGAGCTGGGTGCCCAGCGTCGCGCTCGCGGCGAACGCCGAGGTGACGCCCGAGACGAAGTAGGTCGGGACTCCCTCCGCCTCCAAAGCGTCCATCTGCTCCAGCGCCGCGCCGTAGATCGCGGGGTCGCCCGAGTGGAGGCGCACGACCGTGCGGCCCGCCTCGTAGGCGTCCCGCATCAGCGGGATCAGTTCCTCGAGGTCCTTCCCGATCGAGTTCACCTGCTCGGCGTGGTCGCAGAAGGCGTCCAGCAGCTCGCTGTTGACCAGCGAACCCGCGTGGACGACGAGGTCGGCGTCCGCCAGCAGCGCCCGCCCGCGCACCGTCAGCAGTCCCGGGTCTCCCGGGCCGGCGCCGACGAAGGGGATCCCCTCGCGGTCCTCTAGAACCTCCGTCGCCGGGTCGGGGACGGCGTCGCTCATCCGTCGACCGCCTCCGGGGACTCGGTGTCGCCCCGCGCGTCGCTCTCCCGCCTCGCGTCGCTCACGCCATCGGTGAACGCCGCGGTCGCCGGCTCCTCGCCGGCGTCCGGTCGGCGGGCGTACGCGAGGGTGTAGTAGTCGCGGTCGGCGATCTCCTCGGGGTCGTCAGTGACGACGGTGTCGCCCTGCTCCATGAACAGCCGCCGGCCGTACGTCACCTCGTAGCCGGCGTCGACGAGCCCCTCGTGGGTCGCCGGCGCGTCGGTCACCTTGAACAGCACCATCCGATCGGGACCGGTCGGGGAACGGCCGCCGGCCGCCTCGTGCAAGGCGAGCCCCGCGCCGGCCTCGACTTCGACGCCGAGCGCCGAGGTGAACGCCGTCGTCGCCGAGACGCCGGGGACGGTCTCGACGGCCACGTCGGGGTGAAACGCGTCGAGCGTCCGCCGGAGGTGACCGAACGTCGAGTAGACGTTCGGATCGCCCAGCGTCACGAACGCGGCGTCGCCGTCGCGGGCGTCGGGGGCGACCTCCGCGGCCGCCTCGCGCCACGCCCGCCGGAGTTCGTCCTCGTCGCGCGTCATCGGGAAATCGAGGTCGCCGAGCGTCGACTCGGCGACGTGCTCGACGGCAACCGACCGCGACAGCCGCCCCGGCGTGTAGACGGTGTCGACCGAGCGCAAGATTCGTCGGCCGCGCAGTGTGATCAGGTCGGCCGCGCCCGGCCCGAGCCCGATTCCGTAGAGGGTCACGCACCCACCCCGCCGCGGTCCGCCGACGCGTCGCCGGCGCCGCCCGTGATCACGTACACCGGGTTCTCCGACTCGAAGCTCGTCGCGCCGGCCAGCTCGTAGCCGTAGCTCGCCTGCAGTTGGACGACCTCATCGAGGAGGTCGCGCTCGCGGAACGCTTCGACGGCTCGGCCGGCAGTCTCCAGCCGGGAGACGTTCATCACGACCCGCGCGACGCCGGTCTCGACGGCGTGATCGAGGACGGCCTTGAAGTTCCGGGAGCCGCCGACGAACAGCGCGTCGGCGTCGGCCGGGAGTCCCTCGGGCGCCTCGGCCGCGACGAGCTCGATATTCGCGTCCGCCAGCCCGTTGGCTGCCAGGTTTTTCCGCGTCACGTCGAGCTTCTCGGGCGACCGCTCCAGCGCCGTGACCCGCCCGGCGCGGCGGGCCGCCTCGACGGTCACGGCGCCGGTACACGAGCCGACCTCGACGAAGTGATCCGTCTCGGTGAGCCCGAGTTTCGATACTGTCACGGCTCGCACCTCGGGCTTCGTCGGCCCCGCCTTCGCGTCGTGCGGGAGCCGCGTTGCCGGTATCCGGGGCATCAGGCTCACAAGACGGACGGGGACACATAACAATTTGGTTTGGGTTAAAACAAATGGAATTGCGTTCGGGTCGACGAGCCGACGGCTCGTCGGTCGCGACGACCCCCGGTTCGTGTCGTGTCGGCGGCGGGAGGCGGCGTTACCGCGGTGTCACCTCCGTGATGTCGGGCGATCGGCCGAGGTCAGACGCGTCCGGACCGAACACGGTCGCGAGGAGGTCCGGCACGTCCGCTGGCACCACATCGGAGAACCACCGGCCGCGCGGGTGGACCGCGACGGCGGTTCCGTCGGCGCTACACAGGCCCAGACAGCTCGTCTCCGCGACGTGAACCCGCGACCAGAACACCCCGCGGTCGCGCAGCCACCCCTTCACGGCCTCGAGGACCGCGTCGCCGTGTGCCTCCGCGCAGGCGGCGTACTCGGAGTCGCGGGCGTTCGTGCAGACGAGCACGTGGTCAGTGAAGCCGTTCTCGTACACGTCGTCGGTGCGATCGCGCATCAGTCGCCCCCGACTGCGTGGCCCGACTGCGAGTCGGTCGCCGCCGCGGTGTCACCCGCCTCCGCGCCGTGCAACCGGGCGTGGACGGTGGCGAGGACGAGCCACATGAGCGCCTGTCCGAAGACGACCAGGCCGACGAGGCCGGCGGCGAGCTCCGACGGCAGCGCGACAGTCGTCCGATCCGCCGGAACTGCGGCGGCGAGCACCGGCAGCGCCCCCACGGGGAGCAGTCCGACCGCGACGGCGACCGCCCGTCCACGGTCTTCCCGGAGTCGGTCGTACAGCACCATCCCGGCAATCGCCGCAGCCGCGCCGGCGGCCATCATGACCCCGTAGAGGATCATTCTAGTTTGGGCGTCCAGCGCGTGGTCGGTCCCCGGCGGCGCCGGCGGCAGGACGAGCCAGGGCGCGCCCGAGGCCGTGAGGAACCCGGCGGCCGCGAAGACGTAGCTCCGGACGGCTCCGGTGCCGGGGACGATCGGCTCCAGGAAGTAGAACGCGACGCCGAACCCGACGGCGCCGAGCAGCACGCCCCACAGTGCGCCCGATAACACGCTGACACCCCCGTTGACCGAGAGTCCGGCGTCGTGGGCCGCGGTCGTCTCCTCGTGACCGTGACTCCCGTCCTCGTGGGCGTGAGCCTCGCCGTCGTGGCCGAGTTCGTCGGCGAAGCCGACGATCGGGTTCGCGACGAGCGCCAGCAGCACGCCGAAGACCGCACCGGCGACGAGCCCGGCCTTCACTCCCCTCGTCAGGTACTCGACGAACATTTCAGTGACAGGTGATGCCCGCCGCGTGCCGGAAGTTGTGCATCGCGTCGTGGACCATCGGATCCTGCACGAACAGCAGCGCGAACCCGAGTGCGGCGACGGTCAACACCGCTGAAGCGGTCTGCGGGGCTGTGAGCTCCGTTCTGGCGAGTTCCCACCGGTCGTGTACGGTATCGGTTGTGGACATACTCAATCCGATTTGTGCAAACACAATTGGGTTTGTAAAACTATCGGCACCCAACGTGATCCGATGGACTACGTGCGGGCATCGCGAGCAGGAACCCTCCCGAGAACGGGGGCATCGTTCGGATCCTTCGGACGAAGCACTGCCCGTCGGCCCGGCGACGTCGTCGGTCCCCGAGTTCGGGCGCGCAGTTCCCCGGAGCCGTTACTCGGTCGGTGTCGAACCGCGGTTCAACGCGATCGTCTCGGCGGTGTCGCGGTCGGTCGGGTTCGCCGTCAGGACCTCGATCTCCGAGACCCACTTGACGCTCTCCCAGCAGTCTGCATCGCCTCCGGTCGGAACGAGGCGGGCAGGCCCGCCGTGTTCGAGGGGGACCGCTTCGCCTTCGAGTTCGATCGCGATCAGTGCACTGCGTGCGCGGTCGAGCGGGAACGAGCTCGCGTAGTCGCCATCCATCGCCCGAACGAGGACATCTGTGGCGTGTTGTGTCGGCTTCGCACGTGCCAGGACGGACCCGACGCTGACCCCGTGCCACGAGAGGTCACGGGCTCGCCACCCCTCGACGCAGGTGAAATCGTCGGAGAAGTCCCCGCAAGGGAGCGCGCGCAGGTCCTCGAGAGCGAGTCGCAGCGGTTGTGAGACCGCGCCCGTGACGTGGAGCCGCCACCCGCTCGGATCGACCGTATCCGGTACGGGGTGGGATTCGAGGGCGTCCATCAGTCGGTCGCGGAGTCGTGGTCCCACGTTCGATTCATGGGGTATCCATGCCGCGTCGTCACCGTGAGTGCATCGACGAACATGTTCAGTTCGAGTGTTCCGCGAGTAACATGTTCGCAACAGGTCTTTTCGTGTCCACTCACCAACGTTCAGGTGATGTATTTAGGCACCCCTAAAATAGGAACGTCGATCAGCTCACAGGGTCCTCGACACCGCCGCAACGGAGGTGTCACGGCGTGATGCCCTCGACCGGCGGCGACGCAGGCTTCGAATCTCGTTCGGCCTGGCAAGAACATCAAGCGAAGGAGACAGCATGACCGCGACCGACTTCGACGCTGAAAGAGGCTACGACGACGACCAATTTTCCGCCGTCGAAGTGTTCCGCAGCGATCGGATGAAGGTCGTGTGCGGATACTTCCAGCCGGGTCAGTTCATTCCCGTCCACGCTCCCTCAAGCGACGTTGCTATCCACGTCCGGTCCGGAACCGGTACCGTCCGCGACGGGGAGACGGAACACCACGTCGAGGCCGGCGATGTCGTCGTCGTCGAGGCCGATACCGATCGGGGCGTCAAGGCTGACGACGATTCGAGCCTGGAGGCGATGCTCGTTACCGCGCCCCCGCCGACCCACGCCGAACACGAACCGGTTCGGGAGGGGCTACAGCGCGACCGATTCGACCCACACACACGAGAGTCATGACGGAGATCCGAACGCTCATGGACATCGAAGGACAGCCCCACGCGAACGTCTTTCCCGATTCGGAGCCGAAGACGATCCGACTCCGACTCTCCGAAGGCGACGAAGTCGCGCCGCATTCACACCCCGGCCGCGACATCGTCTTCTACCTCGTCGAGGGGACGGTCGAACTCCAGCTCGACGACGATCGACACGAGGTGACCGCCGGCGACATCGCCCGGTTCGAGGGCGAGCGCGAGATATCGCCGCGCGCGCTCGAGGACAGCACTGCGCTGATAGTCCTTTCACCCCGATCCGAGGACTGATCACCCAGACGCTGACGGGGAATCCGATCGGAATTGGACGGTGTTCAGTCCGGTCTTAGGGAACTGTGTTCACCGGCGTCTCGCCGGCTCGGACACGGCGGACGCTTTCGCGGACGATCGAGGCGACATGGTCAACGTACTCGTGGGTGAACGCTCCGCAGTGAGGCGAAACGATCACCTCGTTCATGTCCCAGAGCGGCGAGGATTCGGGCAGCGGTTCCGTTTCGAACACGTCTAGGGCCGCGCCGGCGATGTCCCCGCTTTCGATGGCCGCCACGAGCGACTCCTGTTCGACGACTTCGCCGCGAGCGACGTTGATCAGGTAGGCGTCCTCGCGCATCGCGGAGATGACGGCGCGGTCGATAATCCCGCTCGTCTCGTCGGTCAACGGGACCGCCGCCACAACGAACCGTGCGTCCGATACCGCGGTTTCGAGTTCCGAGGGCGTATACACGCGGTCGACGCCCGGTTCGGGGGTGGGTGTCCGTCGAACGCCGTCAACGTCGAGTCCGAGTCCGGTCAGACGATCGACGATCCCGCGCCCGAGACTCCCGAGTCCGACGACACAAGCGCGCTCGCCCGCGACCGTCCACGCCTCGTTCCACTCGGGTTGTGACCAGTTCGCCCGGCGTTGGTTCGAGACGTGGTCGTGGAGCCGGCGGGCGAACGCGAGCACGTATCCGGCGACGGTTTCGCCGATCGCGTCGCCGTGGATCCCGGTGCTGTTCGTGAGAACGACGTTCGCCTCCGAGAGCCGGTCTCGCGGGAACCTATCGACGCCGGCCTGGACGGAGTGGATCCATCCCGTATCGAGGAATCGCTCGTCGTACGCGAACGTAACGACGCCGTCGAGGCTGTCGGTCGCCGAGCGGGCCTCGTCGAGAACGACTGTCTCGACGGGAAGATCCGAAAGGGCGTCACGAAGCACCTCCGGTGGGAATAGGGTCGAAACGGACGGGTCGATGCCGAGTGTATCGAGTCGCACAACTGCGACATCGTCGGCCATGACCTAACTCTTGGTTCGAACTGGTTCGTAGCGGAGCGCTCCTCGGGGTCCTGTGGCTCGTTGTGACACCACCGTACCGGTTCCATCCTACTTGCTCGGGTCCGATTCGGCGGCTTGTACGGCCTTCCGTCGTGGGTCGAGCGATCCCAACAGGATCTGACTCAGGGAATGCGGGCTGTGTATTCGGATGACGCGAAGCATGTTTGCGGCGAAGACGACGACACCGAGCGTCACAAACCCGCCGCCGATCACCTGAACGCTCGACGGGAGTTGAAGCCAGTCGGAAAAGACGAGCACGAGCGTCCCCACGACCAGCAGGGTCGCGTCCGCGGCAGCTAATCGATCGTCGTAGAGATCGTCGATCATGGGTACGTCCTCGAACCCGAGCAGGTCGCTGTATCGGTGAACCCAGACGATGAACGGGACGATGTGATAGAGGGTTCCGAGGACGACGAACCCGACGGTACCGAGGACGAAGAGGTGGACGGCCGTCGGTGCACCGAACAGGGAGTCTGCAGCGGTCGGATCACGCAGCCATGTCGGGACGGTAGCCAGCGCCCACGCGGTCAACGCCGGGACGACGACCGCGTATCGCGTGTGCATCGGCGTTCGGGGAACCTGCATCTCGAACAGTCTCCGGGCGGTGACGATGGCGAACGCGACCGCCGCCGCCAACACGAGTACGCCGCCGACACGAGCGACGATCACGATATCGACGAGACGACCGAGCGCGAGAAGGACGACACCGACAGGGTGCCCGAGTTCCTCGACGGGGCGGAGGTAGTCATCGATCCCGTGGAGTTCGGTCTGCGTGAACATCGTCCCCAACTGGTAGAGCGCGCCGTAGACTGTCGTGAGCACTGCACCGAACACGGCGAGCGTCGCGTGCGCCATGACGACGTCCCCACGAGCGATCGGGAGGTCTCCGAACACCGGTCTCGTGAATCCGATAGCGAGCAGCAGGCCCAGGGACGTGAGCAAGACGAAGAACCCGAGCGCGGTGAGAAAGTGCCGCTCGGTCACGTCGTACGACTCCATCGGAATCATCGTCCGGACGATGTTGTAGACGAAGGTCCAGAACCCGGCGAGCATGAGGATCCCGAACGGAACGAGCCACCCGAGCATGTTGAATACGAGAGCGATACTGAAGCCCAATATCCCACAAGCGACGAGTGCCAACTGCACGGTCGCGAGCCGACGAGAGTAGAGCGTCACCCCGGACCAGACCGGCACGAACTGCGTCATCGCACCCATGATAGTGAGGCAGATCCACCCCGCCAATAGCAGATGGACGTGGACGAGCGTTCCAAGTCCGGGAACGGCGTCGGCAGCGATCCCGATGCCGACAAGCACACCCCCGAGGAGGAATCCGAGCCCCACGACGAAGTGACGCAACGGGACCGTCATCGGGGGTTGGTGATCCGTCTCGATGTTTCCCGGCATCGCGCCCATACCGTTCGCTAGCGCGTCCGTCTCCCTCACTGTCTCTCCGAACATATTCGCGGAAGGGACCGTGTTGATCGAGAATGTACGCGACACTACAGTGTCTGTGAACACCCGCAGACTGTGACGTGATCCGGAACACGGCCGAAGGGGACCGTTCGTTCACCGGGATCGATCACAGTGTGTCGGACACTGTTTCACAGGTTCACCATGCACTCAGTCACGATCACCAGAACGATAGACGCGTCGCGAACCGATATCCGGGAGGCGATGCTGGAGCTCGAACGGTTCACCCTCGCGGCAGGCTTCGACGAGGTCGACGTAGACGGGCGGACGATCCGCGTCGCCAACGCGGTCGGCGTCGCCGAGATCGAACTGGAACTGGCCGTCGTCGACGACCCTGACGCGGCCTTCGCCTACGAGCAACGCGAAGGGATCTTCGAGGAGATGCGGACCGCGTTCACACTCACGTCGGTTCCGGACGGTACCGAAGTCGAGGCGACGACCGAGTTCGCCCTCGATATCCCCCTCGTCGGTGGTGTTCTCGACGCGACCCTGATCAAACGCCAGCGTCGAACCGAACTGGAGGCGCAACTGGACTACATCGAGGAGGCCATCTGAACGCGATTCGTGGCCTCGGTATCGTTAGCGAACGGGAGAACAATGGAGCACAGAGTGCGGTAACGAAGATGTTCGGGCGGCTGTTTACGGGTATCGGAGACGTATCATCGAACGATGAGCACCCACGACGACCACGACCACGGGGACGTCCAACCTGTCACCGACCGAGTTCACGACACATCGTGGTCCGCGAACCTCGAGAAACCGGAACACGCTTCGGATCGCGACCTGGTCCGTCGACAGGCGGTCGACGCGATCGAACACACGGCCGGCGGAAACCACGTCAATTTGGTCACCCATGGCGATCACGGGCATCCGTCGGAATACCTTTACCCAACGTTAGAGGAGGAGTTCGACGGGAGCGACCTCGACTGGGAGTACATCGAACAGTGCGGCTGTGGCGGACACGTTGTTCGCGTCCACGTCCCCTGATCAGGGTAGATCCGTCTTCGATCCACCTGTGCCGCGAACATCTCCGGGGTTACTGGTACACTGGTTGACGACCTAATCCTGCATATGCCGGGATTCCCGTCCCCGTTCGGTGACGACGACGGTTCGCTGTTCGATAGCTACGGCGAGTTCGTACCGGATACCCAACCGACAGTCTTCGAGTTTCTCGAGGGGCACGACGTGCTCGATGGGCGCGATCACGCCGCGTTCCACAGACTGACGCGTGATATCTTCGAGGAACGGAAGGTCTACGACATGACCTTCAATTACAACCTCGCACGACTGAACCTCGACACCCGTCATCGAAGCGCGGGATACCGGTATGCCATCGAGCGGGAGGGCGGCGAGAACGTACTCTCCGAGGATCCAATCGAGCGTGTCCTTCGGGCGGAATTCACGCCGACCACGCCGTTTTGCCCCCAGACGCACACGCTGACGATCGGATCGTTCCGGGCGTGGAACGGCCTCTCCGACCGGCACGAGTACGATCTCGTCCGAGTCCGTGCGGCCCCGATGCACCACCTAAGCGACGCGATCAACGACCAACTCGCGGAACTCGAGGAGAAGTACATCGAGACCGGCGACGTGACCGTCGTCCCCGAGGACAGCCCCGATGTCGGTTCGAACCCGACCGAGCGACCGATGCAAACGGAGAATGCGGGTCGTGGGACTCCCGACGCACCGTTCTGAATCCGATCGTGGCCGGGGTCACGCGAATTCATAGGGGGAACTCGGTCCGACGGTCCCCCGATCGACACGTCGCCATCGAGTCGGGGACATCGCGACTTCGTCACCTCGGCGTATAGTCGCCGATCGAAAGAACATATTCGGGACAACCGCTTGGATAGCGGGAGTTGGATAGTCTACCATGGACGCGATCGGCGATATCGTCGCGGAGACATCCGCACCGAACGACCGGCATCGTGAGACGTTGGACGCACGGGAGCTCCCACCGCCCCAACCGCTTCAGAACACGCTGGAACGGCTCGCGGAGATCGGGGACGACACCGTCTTGGTTCAGCTCAACGATCGCGCAGCTCAACACCTGTATCCGAAGTTGACCGACCGAGGATACGAGTTCGAGACGGTCGAAACCGACAGTCGGGTCGTGACGGCGATCTGGAGAGACTGACAGAGGTGACATTCGACTTCGTCTGCTCCAAGCCGTCGTCGTGGTAACATCGGTGTAACTGGGTGACGTGAACGCCCGGAAACGGGTAAGTCATCCCGACCCGTAAGAAGACATGAGTCCTCACGTCCGACCCAATCGGAGGGCCGATGGCGGATTTCCTTGACTATGACCGGCACCCATCAGACGCAATCGACGACCGAATCGGCGGAGAACGGCGCTGCAACTACGGGAACGGCGACCGACGGATCGGCGCCGGATACCGACGTCTTTGCCGACCTCCCGCCGAGTGCGAAACTCGTTCACTTCGTGTTGGATCGCGACGACCAGCGAACACAGACGCAACTGGTCGAGGAGACGGCCCTGTCGGCCCGGACCGTTCGGACGGCCCTCGGTCGACTCGAAGACGCAGGATTGGTGGACGAGTCCATCTGTCTGCGCGACGCTCGAAAGCGGGTGTACTCCCTCACGGATGACGGTGCGACTGCTGGTGACGCTGTGGACGTCGAACTCGAAGTTTGACAACACACAGCAGCTCTCACTCCTCCGTCAGCCGCGTTCGCTGAAACCGAGAGTCATCCTCCCGTTCAGAAATCGGCGGTGGCCGATTCGTTCCCGAGAGCGATCAACTACTCCCCGTCGGCCATGCCGCCGAAGACGGCGTCGGCGTCGCTCGGGACATCGAAGTCGTGGTAGTGTTCACCCTTCTCCTCCGAGAGGATGTTGAGCGCCGCGGCAGCGCCGTCGCCCGCCGAGATGACGGCCTGCCACTCCTCGGCGCGAACCATCGCACCCGTCGCGTATGCGCCGTCGACGCTCGTCTCCATGGTCACGTCGACGTCGACGACATCGCCGTCGAACGCGCAGCCGAGCGCCTCGGCGAGATCGCGCTTGGCGCCGGTCGCGAGCACGAGATACCGTCCCTCGACGTCGTCATCGTCGGTCTCGACGCGGAATCTCTCGTCGGCTTGCTCGACATCGGTCGCCTCAGTTCCCTGGAGCCGCTCGACCTCGAAGGAGTCGACCTGCTCCCGAAGCGTTTCCAGGAACGCGGAGCCGTCGACCGAACCGATCCCGGGGTAGTTGAACAGATGGGCCTTGTGCAGCCACGTCCCGTCCGTGTCGAGGACGGTCGCCTCGAGCCCGTTCTTCTGTGCGAACAGCGCCGCGGTCAGGCCGGCGGGACCGCCGCCGACGATAACAACATCGCTCACATGAACGACATCTCCGTCGGCGACAATAACAGTGTGGCCCCCGGAAGCCCGAATACACCCCTCAGCGGCCGGCGAGTCTGGCGATACTCGATCCATCGCGAACGGCCAGTTAGGTATCGTCCCGCCGCGAGGGGAACGCCCGCGCGTCGTTCGGACGTCAGGATCGACAGGACGGAACGCCGACGGCGTCAGTCGCTACCGTCGTCACGCGCCGCGATCCGGTCGGTGTCGCCGTGGGGGTCCGGGAGCGATTCGCGGTGGAGGTGATACCACTCGGCGAGCGTGCCCCGCGTACCCTTCGTTTCGACGGTGACCGAGCCATCGAACCCCCACTCCGCCCGGTCGGCGTCGTCGCCGAACGCGAGCGGCACTTCGACGCGGAGGTCCTCGGCCGAGATCGTGACCCCGCCCTCGCGTTCGATGCCCTCGTCGATAGCCAGTTCCAAGACGTCGAGCCAACGCTCGGGGACTCGTCGCGACGCTCTCGTGTCGTCGGTCATACAACCCACTACGGGTTCGGGGTACCTGTTGGTTTCCGTATCTCCGCTCGATCTGGGTGCGGGTAAGTTGTTGCGCCGGCGGTGATCGCTGGTCGACGTGTCCGATCCGTCCGTCGTATCGTGGACGAAGGGACGTACTAGTTGTTTGTTTGATAAGATGGAGTGTTCGTGTTACGATAGCGGAAGTGCACACCGCAGTACGTCGATCGTATGGGAGTATGATCCATCTACGTTACGCGAGTCCCACGTCATCACGGATCACTAAGTGCGAACTTCGTGTGAGTAGGTCCGGTGTCGAAGTTACCGACTGGTTCATAACAATACTGGTGCCGACACGCTTCTCGTATGCTTCGCAAGGAGCGCGCCTCGGGAATTCAAGTGATGCTAACGTGTGCGTGATTCCGTCGCTGTGTACGGATATCGCATCGGGGGGCGTCAACGCGAAGCGAACCACCTATGAGCCAGATTCCGCAACAGCAGCCCGGACAGTACGGTACCGAGTCTAGTGTATCTACCAGTCAGCAGTCCCAGTTCGGTCAGCAGCCTCAGTACGGTCAGCAGTCGCAATTCGGCCAGCAGCCACAGTTCGGACAACAGGGGCAGTTCGGTCAGCAGCCCCAGTTCGGTCAGCAGGCACAGCCGAGTTACCAGATCCCGCAGGGACAGTCACCGCCCATGCAGACACAGCTTCCGGCAGTGAGCCAAGGAAGTCAACAGGCCGGATCCCCCTCGCAGCAGGTGGCGCAAGCCGACGGGCGACAGATCGCCACGGCGCTGCAGGAACTGGAACGCACTCTCGATCAGGCGAACGTGTACGCGCTGGAGAACGGCAACTCCGCCGTCGCACGGATCACCGAGGATCTGGAGACGATGATCGAAGCCGAGCGCAAGCTGATCCTCCGCCGGTCCCCGTTCGCGGAATCGTTCCGCCAAACCGTCGCCCAGAACCTCCAACAGGCGCTTCAGGAGCTCCACCAGCAGCCGAACGATCCTGCGCATCAGGAGCTGATCGCGCAGATCCAACAGGCCTCGACGGCTCTCCAGAACGGATCGGTGCAGATGTCGCCGAGCGCGCAGGGACAGCAGTCCCAACTGGGTCACCAGTCCACCCAGTCGCAGCACCCGCAGAAGTGAACACCTGAGAGATTCGGATGTCCAGTTTCCCATTCAACGAAACGCAGGTCGAGTCGCGCGGCGGCGAGACATCGCAGGCGACCGACTGGAGCGTCACGCAATCCACACAGGAACCCACGTTCCAGCCCAACCAACAGCGGTTCGCGTACCCGGACGTCGACATCGTCGACGCGGGCGACTCGGTCATCGCCTACGTCGACCTCCCCGGCTATGACGCCGACGACATTCGGGTGCGTATCGATCAACAGACGCTGTTGATCGACGCAACACGCGAGGAGGAGATCGGAGAGACCGACACCGTCGTCGCGCGCGAGCGCCCGACCACCGTCGAGCGGATGGTTACGCTCCCGGCGGTCGTCAGGGCCGGCGGCGCCGAGGCGGAACTCAACGACGGCGTGTGTATGATCTCGCTGCCGAAAGCCGCGACGGATCGATACGAGGAGATTCACGTCAAAGGCGAGTAGGTCGGAGGCCGTCCGGCCGTCTCCGGCGCAGGCGACCGGAGTGCGGTCGACACCCTCCGATCGGCCGGATCGGTACGTCGGTCGCCACACCACCATGTCCGCTGTTCCCGGTGAGTCGAGTGGGAAACAGCGGACGATGTGGTGTCGTTGATATCGGTGGGGAACTGTTCTCGCTGCTGTCGTGGATGTCGAGAACCACAGCGCGGGATCGCTGATCGCATCGAGACGATAGAGTAGATCAGAGTGAGCGAGGATTCTACGGGGCGTATCGGAGAAATACGCGACGAGTTCTAGTGGTGATCCCGAATTCGTCCAGCCTTGTCGACACCACAGTGTCCGCTGTTGTGACGAACATTGTTGAGTCGAACGTTCCGTCAGTTGTCGGAACGACGGCCCGGAGACCGACGGATGACTGGTCGGCCTACCGTCCTCGGATGGTCGATCACACCACCATGTCCGGAGCTTCCACACCACTGTGTCCGGAGCTTTCATCACATCGCGACCGACGTATCACACCACCACGTCCGCCGTTCGAAGCCCCCGGTTCCGACTCGGCTGGTCGCGTCCTTGAGTAATGTCGGGTCATCGTTCGACGTGTCCCCTATCCTCAGTTGACTCTCCTCGCTTCCTCACCCGTTTTCCACACCACTCCGTCCGCTGTTTCTGTATCGCTGCTGCGGCTGCGCGCGAGCAGTACCGATGTCTCAGGTCGACGGTCAGTCTTCCGCGAAGTCCGTGACGCGAGCGTCGGTGAAGTCGTCGTTCGGGTCTTCGACGAGGAACTCCTTCACCGACTGGTGAACGCCGACGTCCTGAACGGTGTCGGCCATCGCGTCCAGGAGCAGGTCTACGTCCATGTCGAGGGCGTACTCGCGATAAGTGCCGCCACGGCGGCCCTCGTTTCGCTCAGTCACGGAGATGATACCCAACATCGCCAGTTCGGAGAGATGATCGCGCATCCGGCGGGGAACGAGCGGATCGCGGTCGGCCATCTCGGCGAAGCGAGTGTACCGCGGGCGGACGTCCCGCGACCGGACCGGGGCCTCGTTCTCGAGATCGAGGGTGAGGAGGGCGTAGAGAACGAGATGCCCGTGCTGGGTCAACCCGGTGATCCCCTCCTTTATCCGACCGCGTTCGAGCGCGCGGCGTCCGCGTTCGACGTGTTCCTCGGCGACTCGTTCGGTGTCGTCGTCGCGAGCGAGGTCGCCCGCCTTCATCAGAAGGTCGATCGACTGGCGGGCGTCACCCGCGTCCTTCGCCCCGTAGGCGGCACACAGGGGGATGACGCCGGGATCGAGGACGCCGTCGTGGAACGCGACTTCGACGCGTTGTTCGAGGATCTTCTGGAGATCCGTGGCGTCGTAGGCGGGGAAGTGGATCTCCTGTTCACACAGCGAGGACCGAACCTTCGGGGAGAGGTCGTCGCGAAACGAGAAGTCGTTGGAGATGCCGACGATCCCGATCTTTGCCGTCGAGAGGTTCCCGTTGGCCCGGGCACGCGGGAGCTGATAGAGGATCGAGTCGTCCTCGACGTGATCGACCTCGTCGAGGACGATGAGGATCGTCCCGCCGCACTCGTCGAGTTCGTTCCACAACATCTCGTAGACGCTGGCCCGTGGATAGCCGGTGGTGGAGATCTGTTCCGTGTCGTCCCGGAACTCGTTGACGAGCCGCGTCGCGACCTGGTACGAGGAGGTCAGCCCGTCACAGTTGAGCGCGACGACGGTGAGTTCGATGTCGTCGTAGTGTGCGGCGTCCTCCTGGAGGTGTTGCAGAAGGTAACGCGTCGCCGCGGTCTTCCCCACCCCGGTCTTCCCGTAGAGGAAGACGTTGTTCGGCTGTTCCCCGTTGATCACGGGTTGGAGCGCGGCGCGGTAGGTGTCGAGCTCCTCATCGCGCCCGACCAGCTGCTCCGGCTGATAATCCTCCCGGAGGGCGTCGCGGTCGCGGTAGATATCTGTATCCCGCTCGAACATCCCCATTGGTAGTCGTCGGTACATACGTGGGACGAATGATAAAACCACCGCGTCCGGAGTGTCCGGAGCGTCCGCCGTTTCCGCAGTTCCCGGGTTGTATAAAAACTATATAACAGGGGTAGGGACACACCCCCTCCACTTTGTCCGCTGTTCTGGCGATCAGGTGTCCCCCAGGGGGGAGATGACTGATCTAATACTCGGTGGTTTTATACCATACCAACTCGAGTTAGTCCGTATGGCAACAATAGTTGTGTTTTAATTGGAGTTTATGAAATGTACTAGAACTAACTGAGCTCGTTCCGGCCGGAGAACGTACGACTTCATCGACGGGGACACTCGTTCGCGAGAGAACGGCGGACATTGTGGGGGGAGAGTGTCCGACGGATCGGACGCACCATTCGATGAATAGATACCGAACAACGGACCGGAATACGGCAGGAAAGCGTCTGTCCTCGAGGTTCGATTCACTGAGCTCACACCACCGTGTCCGCTGTTCCGTCGTTTTGTTTCGTTCCAATAACGGCGGACATCGTGGTGTGTCTTCGAGAGACGGGGTTCCACTGCTGTCCCCTCCCGACGATATCCACGCGAGTTCCTCGTTCGTGACGGCGTGGATTCGTGACGACGTGTGTTCATCATCCGCGACGACATGTCGTCACCGTTCACGACGGCGATCGGGGTCGGAACGCCGGCGAACGTGCGAATTCGAACACCACAATGTCCGCGGTTCTGTTCCCTTCTCCGCGCCACTCCACCGAACTTCCCCTGTAATCCTATTTCGAGCGGACCCGATCGTACAACGTGTTTCGGCAGAAACTGCGGACACGGTGGTGTTGGCGTGAACGGACCACCGATCTTCCGGCAATTACGGCGGACATCGTGGTGTGGCTTCCGATGAGTGGCCCGGTGGAGTCATGGACTGAGCCTTGCGGTCTCTCACGGTGTTGGTCGAGAAGAACAGGCACTGAACAATCGGTCACTGATGGTTGGTTCTCCGGGTTTTCACGTCGAATGACCGATCAGTTACAGCATCGGGGACACGTAGGGTTAACATAACTGCGGTGTGAACCCCAAGTGAATGGAGATATCAGAGGATCTACGCTGTGTATTCAGTGCCGAAGTGGAGGAGCAGGACGGGTCGTACGTAGTAGAGGTACCGAAGCAGGAAGTCCGTCTGGAGACGCTTCGTCCCGAACACGTCTATCGCGTGGCCATCCTCGGTCGACGCGAGGGCGGGGACGTGGGGGCACCCACCGACGACGATGTCGACGGGGCAACCAGTGACGCGGGGACCGACGAGGGTGATGGGTCGGCCGCGCCGTCGACTGACCGCACGAACCACACCGACGTCGACGCCTCGCCACGTGCTACGTCGTCCGAGTATTCGGGGGAGCCCTCCGATACCACGGACGAGGCGGACGGGACCGGCGAACCGGAGCCGCCGGTCGATCGTGGCGACGAGGTGACCGTGGACATCGAGGGGATCGGCGACCAGGGCGACGGGATCGCCCGTGTCGACCGCGGGTACGTGATCATCGTCCCGGACACCGAAAAGGGCGAGCGGGTCCGGATCAGAGTCACGAGCGTGAAGCAGAACGTCGCGTTCGCGGAGGTCGTCGAGCGGGTCGAACGACACCACTACGAGTAGACCACTTCGATCCACGATAACTCACTTTACCGCTCACCTGACGGCTCGTGCTTGAGGTCGGGGCTACGTGTTTCGACGAGCACCGTTTCGGATGGATTCTCGGGGAGCGAAGCCTGCACGGGCGTTGATTCGGTCCATCCCGCTCCCAACCCCTTCCCGACCTAGCAAGAACGAACGCTTTACGCCGGACTTGGAGTTCTCTCCGACTCGAAATCGACACGCCCCACCTCAACGGAGCGGTCCACTATACCGACCAATACGAGTCATAATATGACGATATCCGAATCCCATCGATATCTCACCGACTACTATAATACAACAATACGTAATTATTTAATATATTTAATCAGACTAAAGATATAATCCTCTGCTACGTTGTCGTGAAGTGGTATGTCACCCGAAGAGACAAGACGGAAGTTCCTGCAGACGACCGGCATCGCGAGTGTCGCCGGAATCACCGCGCTCGCCGGCTGCGCCGGAAACGGTGGCGGTGGCGAGGACGGCAACGGAGACGGCGGTGACGGTGATACGCCTACGGAGGGCGACGGGGATGACACTGAGACGCCCACCGAGGCAGACGACGGAAACGGGGGGGCTACCGGTCGCCTGAGCTGGCACGCCGGTGGTACCGGCGGCACGTACTATCCGCTCTCCAACGAGATCAAAACGGTGGTCGAGGCGAACACGGACTTCACGCTGAACGTCCAGTCGACCGGCGCGAGCGTCGAGAACGTCGGGAGCCTCGCGAACGGAACGGCGGACTTCGCGCTGATCCAGAACGACATCGCGTACTTTGCGAGGAACGGGACCGGCATCGACGTGTTCCAGGACAACGCGATCGAGAGCCTCCGCGGTGTCGCGACGCTGTACCCCGAGACTATCACGGTCGTCACGCTCCAGGAGACCGGGATCGAGACGCTGAGCGATCTCAGCGGCACCACGATCAACACCGGCGACCTCGGGTCCGGAACGCAGGTGAACGCGAACCAGATACTCGAGGCGGTCGGCATCACCGACTACACCGAACAGAACGCCGGCTTCGCGCAGGCGTCCGAACAGCTCGCGAACGGCGACATCGACGCCGCGTTCGTCGTCGGCGGCTGGCCCGTCGGCGCGATCGAGGACCTCGCGAACACGAACGACATCCACATCGTGCCCATCGACGGCGACAACCGCGAAGCCGTCAAGGAAGCGGCCTCCTGGTTCGCCGACGACACGATCCCCGGCGGAACCTACAGCGGCGTCGAGGAGGACGTCCCGACGGTCGCAGTCCAAGCGATGATCGCCACCCACACCGGCGTCGAGGCCGGCACGGTCGAGACGATCACGGCGGCCATCTTCGACAACCTCGACGAACTGACGATCAAGACGGACTTCATCACGGTCGAGAGCGCACAGGACGGCATGTCGATCGAACTCCACGAGGGAGCCGCCGCGTACTTCGACATGTAACCCGAGCGACGCGCCGAGCGACCCGCCCAGAATCGCGTTCGGGTCGAAGCCCGAACCCCGGCCGGGACGGACCAGACGGCGCGCGAACGGAGAGTATTGTAATTCTCCGCGCGCGCACGCGTCCTCGACCCTCACACCGGTGCCGTCAACGAGCCGCTCAGATCCGCTCTCACGGTGACTCCCCCCACGCTACCCCGACGTCGCGCCGTTTCGATCCTCCTAGCGATGGCGACGGTTGTCGCGGGAGTCGTCGGCGGAGTTGCCCTCGCGGCCCCGACCGGACAGGTCCTGGTCGTCGAGGACGTCGAGACGGGCGAACACTACCTCGCCCACCCCGTCGACGACGGAAGCACGGTCGCCTTGGAGTACATGCACAGCGTCGAGCGATCCCGAGTGTACGATGAGTACCGCGTCGAGGGTGAGACGCTCGTGAACACCCGGATGGAGTTCGACTCGTACGGCTGGGGGCTGCCGTCCGGGGCGAACGTCACGAACCGAAACGGGACGCTGGTGTACGAGCCGGAGGGATCGATAACCGAACTCGATACGTTGCTGGTGTCCCCCGGACGGATCGCGGGTCACACGCTGATCGTCGACGGTCGGCGGTACGACTTGGTCGGAGAAACGAACGGTCGCGACGTTCGGATCCACGTCGAGCAACGCACCCTGACGGACATATTCGCATGAGTACGAACGACGCACCTGACGACGACACGCCCGAGGACACCGAGGACGGGACCGCGGAGGAGATCGAGGCGCTCTCGCCAGAGGAAGCCGAACAACTCGTCGACGAGATCGAGCGCCGACGGTCCCTGACGGGACTCGCGGCCGTCGCGGTGTCGGTCGTCGGGATCTGCTTCTCGGTGTTTCAGCTGTATCTCGCGGCCCGGAGCTTCACCTTCACGATCCCGCTCCCGCTCGTGGCGGACATCCAGGTGTCGCTGCAACTGCTCCAGGCGAACGCCGTCCACGTCGCGTTCGCGCTGGTACTCACGTTCCTGCTGTTCCCCGCGAGCATGGGCGACGGGTTCGTCTCCCGCGGCCTGGGAGGCGCCGTCGAGACGGTCGCCGATCGACTGGGTCGCGAGAACCCCGCTTCGCGCGCGTTCGAGGGCCTCCGAGGCGTGTTCCGGTGGGCGTTCGTCGACCCCGATCGAAGCCGTGTCACTCCCTTCGACGTGGCGTGTATCGTCACGGCGATCCTCTCGGCCGTCTACTTCCTGACGGAGTTCTCGGAGATCCGTGACATCCGGTTCTTCGGGCTCACGGCGGGCCGCCCGGTCACGGAGGTGTACCCGTTCCTCGACCCAGTCTTCGGGGGCGTTCCCGTGGTCGGCGAGTTCTCCTACTCGTTCGCGCTCGGCATCGCCGGCGTCCTCCTCGTGTTGGAGGCGACCCGCCGGACGCTGGGGCTCCCTCTAATGATCATCGTCGCGACGTTCATCGTCTACGCTCGCTGGGGGTACCTCATCAGCGGAAACACGCCATTCATCGGCCTCCTCGCGATCCCGGAACTGACGTGGCCCCAGATCGTCCAGAACCTCTGGTACAACACCGAGAACGGGGTGTTCGGCATCCCGGTCACGGTCTCGGTCAGCTTCATCTACATCTTCATCCTCTTCGGGTCGTTCCTGGAAATGAGCGGGGCGGGTCAGTGGTTCATCGATCTCGCCTACGCCGCCACCGGCGGGCGCAAGGGTGGTCCCGCGAAGGCGAGCATCCTCGCCAGCGGCTTCATGGGGACCATCTCGGGGTCGTCGATCGCGAACACGGTCACGACAGGCGCCTTCACGATCCCGCTGATGAAGCGTTCCGGGTACTCGCCGGAGTTCGCCGGCGCCGTCGAGTCGTCGGCGTCCTCGGGGGGACAGATCCTCCCGCCAGTGATGGGCGCGGCGGCGTTCCTCATGGTCCAGTACACGGCGACGCCGTTCGCCGAGATCATCATCCTCGCGACGATCCCGGCGATTGTCTTCTTCTTCGGCGTCTGGGTGATGGTCCATCTCAAGGCCGTTCAGGAGGGAATCGGCGGCATGCCAGACGCCGATCGGGAGTCGATGGTCGACCACCTCAAGCGCGGGTGGTTCTACCTCGTGCCGATCTTCCTCCTGCTGTATTACCTGATCATCGAACGGCTCTCCGTCTCACGGTCGGCGTGGTTCACCCTCGTCGCGCTCGTCGCGCTGATCACGGTCATCGCGGCCTACAGCGACGAGACGCGTCTCATGCTTGCCGCCTCGCTCGCGGTCATTCTGGGTGCCGAGTTCGCCAGCCACGTCGTCGCCGGCGTCCCAGTAACGGGCCTCCTCGGCGGAGGCGGCGCGGTGGGACTCCCCCCCGCAGAGGCGGCGTCGGTACTCCTCGGCAGGATCGGCTGGTACGCGATGCTCGCGGGCGTCGTCACCATGCTGATCCACAGCGACGTGCAGTCGAAGGTGCTCGATCTGAACCCCACCGTGCAAAACACCGCGGAGTCGGTCGGCGAGCGGACGGGCCGCGACCTCGGCGACAACCAGCTGTTCCGGGTCGGCTCGTTCGTCGTCATCTCGATGGAGGAGGGCGCTCGGACGGCCGTGCCGGTCGTCGTCGCGGTCGCGGCCGCGGGCATCATCCCGGGCGTCATCAGCGTCTCCGGACTCGGCCCGAACCTCACCTCGCTGCTGCTCGCACTCTCCGGGGGTTCCATCGTCGTGATGCTGCTCGTGACGGCCGTCTCCAGCATCATCCTCGGGATGGGGATGCCGACCACCGTCACGTACATCATCCTGATATCGATGCTCTCGACGCCGCTTGTGGAGTTCGGTATTCCCCTGCTGGCTGCGCACCTGTTCATCCTCTATTTCGGCGTCATCGCCGACATCACGCCGCCGGTCGCGGTCGCTGCCTACGCAGCCAGCGGGGTCGCCAAGTCCGACCCGTTCGAGACGGGTGTGAAGGCGTTCTCGCTGTCGCTGAACAAGGCGATCGTGCCGTTCGCGTTCGTGCTCGCGCCGGGGATTGTCCTGCTGCGCGAGAAGGCCGACGCGGCGGACCTCCCGCTGCGCGAGCGGTATCGAGTCGTCGACTTCGCCGACCTCGCGGAGCTGTCGTACTCGGTGCCGGAGATCCTGGTGCCGGTCGTCGGGGTGTTCCTCGGCGTCGTCGCGCTCGGCGCGACCGTCATCGGCACGCTGTACACTCGCGTCGGTCGCATCCAGCGCGCCGGCTTCGCGCTCAGTTCCATCCTGCTGATGGCGCCGGGACTGCTCTCGGCGACCGTCTTCGACCTGCTCGGGCTCGTCGGCGTGACCGTCACCGTCGATGCGCTCCTGCTCGACCTCACACTCCGGGCTGTGGGCCTGATCGTGTTCGTCGCGCTGGCGGCGCAGAACCGTCGGAAGCTCCCGGCGTCGCGCGAGCGGGCGGAGACGACCTCGGCGTAGGGGTCACGACCCGCTACTCCGCCCGCCGGAGCGTCAGCGACTCCGCCCGGAAATCCTCCATAAACGACCCGGGGCCGCCGAAGGTCACGACCCCGTCGGCCGTCTCCAGGTGGATGCTCATCTCCAGCGTGTATCCGTTCGTCGAGGGCGGCACGAGCGCCTGTCGGATCTCGACGATGTCGCCGTCGAACGTCTCGCCGCTGGCGGTTTCGACCGTCGCGGCGAGGTCGACCCCTCGACGATCCCGGAGGAACGCGTGGAGGACGGCCTGTCGGAACCAGTCGTACGACCCCGGGAGGGGGTCGGGATCGGTCACCGACAGCTTCGTCGAGGCCGGCCAGTAGGCGCTCAAGAACAGTCCGCCGACGGAGCCGTTGAGGTGGCGGTGGGAGACCGTGACCGCGTCGGCGTCGCGGGCACCGTTCGACAGCATCTCGGAGTCGCCGATCATCGCGGCGTCGGTGTCGACGGCGTACAGCACCGGCAGGCGTTCGTCCCAGTATCGGACGACGGTCCCGGAGCCCGAGAACTCGGCGGGGGAGGGGGATCCGTTCGTCACTCCTCCGATGAGAAGGAACACGAGCACCCCCCGATCGACCGCCGAACGGAGCTCCGACTCGACCTCCGAGTAGGCGGATCGCGGGACAGCGACGAGCGCCTCCGACTCGGCGTCGGCGATCGCGGATCGGAGGCGTTTGAGCGCCGTCGCCCGCGCCTTGACGATCCGTATCTCGGGTGCGCGGTCCTCGGGCGAGTCGAATCGGGCTTCCAGCGAGGGGGTTACCGATTCGAGCCGGTCCGAGAGTTCCGAGATCGCCTCTTCCGGCGGGAGCGCCCTGATCCGCGTCGGCGAGGCGTGGTCTTTCACGCGCACGAGGCCGCGGCGTTCGAGCCGATCGGCGATACTGTAGACGGCCCGCTGTGAGACGCCGGCCCCCTCCGCGACGACGCTCGCCTTCGTCTCGCCCCGCGAGAGCACCGCGAGGTACGTGTCGACCTCGGCGCTCGACAGTCCGAACACGCTCAGCTCTGACCTGATCTCCTCGTCGGTTCTGTTGTACGGGTCCCCTTCGTCGGCGGGCGATCGGTCGGGGATAGGCTGGGTGTCGCTCGTCGGGGTTGGGGTCGACCGGTTGTCACTCGACGGGTCGTCGCTCATTCTGTCGAATGGGTGGATCGCATGCGGTTCGGGTCTTCAGTCGATACGATGTGAGGTCTACCGCTCAGTTCATCTCGGCGGTAACGAAGCCGTTGAAGTTGAGCAGTACCCGCTGGGTTCGGTCGCCGAAGACTGCCTTCCCGGTCGGGGACCGCCGCTGGCCCGGAAGGAAGACGTGATCGCAGTCGGCGTCGTCGGCCGCGTCCATGATCGTCACGGCCTGGTCGCCCGACTCGGCGATCTCCGTCCGGAGGCGATAGCCGACGTCGCCGAGCACGTCGGCGGCGGCGTCGTCGATGTCTCCCGAGATCCCTTCGAGGGCGGACCGGTCGTCGTACGTCGTTCCCTCGACCTTTCCGATCGCGTCGAGGGTCTCGGAGACCTCCTGATACTCCTCGGGTGTCGCGAGCGCGAGTACCTCGACGCTCGATCCATCCCCTGAGGCGAACGAACGCGCCCGTTCGAGCAGTTCTCGGTCCCGCTCGGCGTCCTCGACGACGACGAGTGCACGTCCCATGTTTGCTGAAATAATCATTCAAACACCACGGTCAAAATACTATCGGCGTCATATCGGGTGCAGCCGGGATCGACGGGTGCAGCCAGGGTGCGGGTGGGCCGTCCGGCGTCGCTACCCGAACAGTTCCTCGAACGGATCCCATCCCACGTAGATGCACACCGCGGACCCGAGAAGCGTGATCCCGAGCATCACGAAGCTCAACATCGCTATCACGAACGTGTCCGATCCTGGTCGGATCGTGGGGACCGACAACGCGAGCAACGCCAACAGCACCGCGCTGGAGACGAAGAACGCGCGGACGACGATCACGATCGATCGCGCCGAGCGATCCGGACACTAGTCGTCCGAATACGGTCGGTTCGGCCCTCCGTCGGAGTGACGGAAGCGGACGTGACGATATCGGGGGTGAACGGGGGGATCACGGTCAGTCGTTCACCGCCTCTAAGTCGGTCGATTCGACACCGTCGAGCGGTTCGCTTTGCCAGTACTCGTGATGGGGATCCGTCCGGTGGCAGGCCGCACACCGGTCGCCGGGTGCGGCGTCGTCGTCGCCGAGATCCGGGGCGTCGGTCGTACACACCTCGCGAGCCTCGGGACATCTGGTGTGGAACCGACACCCCGAGGGCGGGTCCACCGGGTCCGGGATGTCGATCGACCGTACCGGGGGATCGGCCATGCGTTGGGCCGAGGGATCCAGGTCGGCGGTCGCCCACCGCAGCACCTTCGAGTAGGGGTGTTGCGGGTCGTTCAGGACCTCCTCCGGCGGGCCGATCTCGACGATCTCGCCGAGGTACATGATACCGATGCGGCCGCCGGCCTCCTTCGCGAGGTAGCGGGCGTTCGACAGGTTGTGCGAGATGAACACGAAGGAGGTGCCGAACTGCTCTTGCAGCTCCAACAGCAGGTCCATCGTCTCCACCCGCAGGGACACGTCGAGCGCCGAGACGGCCTCGTCGGCGAGGATCACGTCCGGGTTCATCAGTAGCGCCCGCACCAGCGCGACGCGTTGTTGTTCGCCGCCGCTCAGTTGGTGTGGGAAGCGGTGGGCGTAGTCCTCGGGCGGATCCATCCCGACCCGGTCGAGGAGCGCGAATATCCGCGCTCGTCGATCCTCGGTGGAAAGGTCGGACTCCCATCGCTTAAGCGGCGCCTCCAGTGTCGTGAGTACCTTCCGGTTCGGGTTCAGCGCCGCTCCGGGGTCCTGGTGGATCATCTGCAGCGACCGGCGGATGTCGCCGAACGGCACCTCCACGTCGTCGCGGCCGTCCTTGGCGTCCCACACGTCCTGGCCGCGATACTCGACGCTGCCCTCGGTCGGGCGCTGGACGCCGATGATCGTCTTGCCGAGTGTGGTCTTGCCACACCCGGACTCGCCGACGAGCGCGAGCACGTCGTTCTCGGGAACGTCGATCGAGACGTCGCTGACGGCCTGGACCCGCTCGGGCTCGCCGAACAGCGAGTCGACCAGTCCCTGCTCTTTCTCGAAGTCGACGCACACGTCCTCGAGGGAGACGACCACGTCGTCGCCCGCGGGGGTGCTCACGAGTCCGTCACCTCCTCGATATCGAACGGAACGGCCTCCTCGGCCTGCTCGTGGTGGAAACAGGCTGTCCGATGGTCGTCGTCCACTTCGACCCACGGCGGCTGGTCGTCGTGGCACTCCTTGGTTGCGAGCGGACACCGTGGCGCGTAATGACACCCGTCGGGGACGTGCGCCGGGTTCGGCGCGGTCCCCTCGATGGGCCGCATCGTGTCGGTCGGCGCGTCGAGGTTCGGAACTGCTTGCAACAGCGCCCGCGTGTACGGATGCTGTGAGTTCCTGGTCACCTGCTCGCTCGGGCCGACCTCTGCGAGTTCGAAGGCATAGAGGATAGCCAGTCGGTCGGCCAGCCCCGCCACCAGCGGGAGGTCGTGGGTGATGAACAGGATCGTCAGGTCGTACTTCTGCTTGATGTCGTCGAGGAGGCTCAGGATCGACCGCTGCATCAGCAGGTCCAGTGCTGCCGTCGGCTCGTCCATCAGGAGGACCTGCGGCTCCAATATCAGCGACAGCGCGATCAGCGCGCGCTGGCTCATCCCGCCGGACAGCTCGTGAGCGTAGGAGTCGAGGACCCGGTCAGGGTCGAGATACAGGTCTGACAGGAGCTGTCGAGCCCGCTCCATTCCCTCCTCGACGTCGTAGTCGTGTGCCTCCAGCGTCTCCTCGAAGTGCCCCCGGATCGACATCGTGGGGTTGAACGATGACAGCGCCCCCTGGAACACCATCGACACCTCCTCCCAACGGAACTGCTTCAGTTCATCGTCGGATAGGTCCAGGATATCGACGGGGTCGCGTCCGTCACCGGGGTGGTACGTCACCTCCCCGGTGGTGATCCCGGGCTCCTCGACTGCGTCCATCATGGCGTTCGCCAGCATCGACTTCCCGCTGCCGGACTCGCCCACGACGCCGAGGATCTCCCCCCGGCGCAGGTCGATGCTCACGTCGTCCAGTACCATCGCCTCCCGGTGCTCCAGGTCGTATGTGACGCTCACGTCGCGGACCTCGATGATCGGGTCCGCGTCAGCACGTGCCGTCGGTTCGGTTGCTGTCTGCATTCAGATCCCTCCAGTCGTGTTCGACGAGCTCTCGTCGTCGTCGGCGATCGTGTCCGCGTGGCGGGCGCGCACCCGCGGGTTGAAGATCCGGTCGGCGCCCTGTGCCAGCAGCGTCAGCCCCAGCGCGAGCACGATGATCGTCACCATCGGCACCAACAGCCAGTGGAACGCCGCCGGCGAGGACGTCGCGCCGGCGCGGTTGACCGCGGCGTTCATCATGACGCCCCAGTTGACGCTGTTGTACGGGAGCACGCCCAGGAAGTACAGGCCGACGGAGCCGAAGATGACCGCTCGCGCCTGCTGGACGAAGTTCATCGTGATGTACGGCATCAGATTCGGAACGATGTCGCCGGAGATGATCGTCGGCGTCCCCATCCCCATGATGCGGGAGGCCTCGACGTACTCGGCGTCGCGCAGCGTCAGCACCTGCGACCGGATGGCACGCGCCAGCCCGGCCCAGGCGTTGACCGTGATGAGGATCCCGATGACGACCGGGTTGCCCTCGATCTGCAGCGCAGACGCCAGCACGATCGTCAGCGGAAGCCCCGGGATCGTCATCATGATGTCGGTGACGACCATCAACACGCTGTCGGTGGTTCCGCCCTTGTAGCCCGAGATGGTGCCGAAGACGGTTCCGAGTATCACGGTGAACACGGCTCCCGAAGCGATCATCGTCAGCATCGACGGCGTCGCGTACACGGTCTGTGAGAGCAGGCTCACACCCGAGGCGGTCGTCCCCAGCGGGAACTCCAGCGTCCGAAACGCCCCGACCAGGTAGCCGCCCTGGTTGGGCGAGGGCGCCGCGATGAGCATCTGCCCGACCGTCGCCATCAGCAGGTACAGGATGACGACGAGCACACCCGTCCGCGCGCGCCAGTCGCTCCAGACGATCCGTGCGGGTGCGAGGACCCGCTCCTCGAGCCATTGCCGTCGGCGCTCGCCGGCGGTCATGGAGACGTCGGCCTTCTGCTGGAACTCCGAGACGGCCGACCCGCCGTCGGCGGCGACGCGCCCGTTGCGGGCGTGGCCTGAGATCGCGCTCCCCCCGGGCGCCCACTCGGCGTCGGCGAAGCGGTCGGGATCGTCGGTCAGTGCCTCCGTGACCGCGTCGACGCCATGGTCGGCGCCGTTCGTATTCGTCTCGGCATCGCCGGAGGCGGCCGCGCCGTCACGTTCAGTAGGACTCACGGGTAGCACCTCCTTTCGCCCGCGGGTCCAGCCAACCGTAGGTCAGGTCCGCGATCGTGATGCCGATCACCATCGCGACGGTGATGATGATGAACCCGCCCATCATCAGCGGGTAATCGCGCGCGTTGATCCCCTGAATGAGGTAGAAGCCCACTCCGGGGTACGCGAAGATGTTCTCGATGATCACCGCGCCGCCGAAGACGGTTCCGATGGCGATCATCAATCCCGTGTACATCGGCAGGATGGCGTTGCGCGCGACGTACCGCATCGCGATCCGTCGCGTCGACAGGCCGCGCAGGCGGGCGACGCGCAGATAATCCTCTCCGAGGACGCGGATGCTGTTGCCACGCATCGAGAGCGCCCAGCCGCCGAAGCCGACCAGTGCCATCGAGAGTATCGGAAGGGCCCCGTGGTGGAGCACGCTCGCGATGAACGGGAGGTTGAACCCGACCGTCAACTCGGACGCGTACCGTCCGCCGGTCGGGAACAGCTCCATTCGGTATCCGAGATACGAGATGAACAGCAGCGCGAGGACGTACCCGGGCGTCGAATTCAGCACAAGACCGACACCCGTGCTGGTAACGTCGAACGTCGATCCCTCGCGGTAGGCCATGAACGCACCCAGCGACACCCCGACGGTGAACGCGAGGAACAACGCCGATGCTGTCAGGAAAACGGTCCACGGGATTGCCGGCCCGATGATCGACATCACCGGGTCGCCGTACCGCGTGGAAACGCCGAAATCCCCTTGCAGCATCGCGGCCATGTACTGGAAGTACTGGACGTACAGCGGTTCGGATACCGCGATGTTGGTCTGGGCGGCGATCCGCGCGTTGATCTCGGCCGTCGATAGGGAGCTTCCTCCCTGCTGGAGCGCTTGTGCCCGGAGGTACGCGAGCGGGCCGCCCGGGAGGAGTCGGATGAGACCGAAGCTGGCCGAGATCACCACGAAGACGGTGAGCACGGATTGGCCGAGCCGTTTCAGTACGTAGCTCATCGGTTCGCCACCTACTCGTTGGCCGTGGACAGCTCGGCGACGAGATCGACGGGCGTGACGGTCTCGCCGTCACGCTCCTGATCGTGCAGGACCGGCGACTCGAACTCGCTCGGGAGGTTCCAGGCGTTCTGAGAGTCCCAGCTGTTGAAGATCCAATCGTAGTGGAAGTACGGGTACGACTGGTTGTAGGAGGCCCACCCCTGCAACCCGACGACGAAGTCGCCGTTTGCGTAGTCGCTCCCCCAGTAGGTGGAGTTGTCTAGCATCACGGACTCGGCCTCGATGCCGAAGTCCTGCAGATTGGAGACGATGGTCTCGACGCCGGTGACCCAGTCGGAGAACCCCGACGGACCCTTGATCGGCAGCTCGAGCGGTTCGCCGTCGCGCTGCCAGGTACCGTTCTGACGCTCGTAGCCGGCGTCCTGTAGCAGCGACGCCGCCTCGTCAGTCTGGGTCTCCCCACGGCCGTACGTGTCGAACTCGTCGGCGACGCCTTCGAGCCAGCCGCTTTCGATCTGATTGTTGAACTCGCCCGTGAGCCCGCTGGGATACGTGACCGGGATCTTCGACTCCGTCCCGGCTCCGGAGTTCTGCGCGGCGTTGTCCCGGTTGACGACGTGCGCGATGGCCTTGCGGACCCGAACGTCGTCCACCGGCTCCTCCTCGAAGTTGAACACCAGCCCCATTCCCCAGTGGCGAGGAATGAGACTGACCTGCATGGAGTCGGGGAGCTGGTTCAGCCGGTTCTGCGGCATGAACAGCGTCGCCGACCCGTCCGTCTCGTTGTTGATCAGGGAGTTCCAGCGGCCCTGGTTCTGCGGCTTGTAGAGGTACTCGACCTCCGAGTAGTTCATGTTGTCCGCGTCGGGGTGGTCCTCGTACTTCGTCAACAGCGTGCGCTGGCTGTCGGCGTCCTCGAACTGGAACGGTCCACAGCCGACCGGTTCGGGCGTCGTGTCGTTAGTGAGATCGCTGAGCGCCTGAGCGCGCTCGTCCTCGTTCGACGCCTCGTCGAGCGCCGCGACGAACTCGCCGTACGTTCCCTCGTGGGCGACGAGGTATTTCGGCTGGAGATACGCGAGCAGGATCGTTTCCGTCGCCGGCTCCGCCAGCGTGATCTCGACGGTCGTCTCATCGGTGGCGACGACGCGCTCGGAGACCGCTCCCATATCGTCGGGCGCGACGAACGAGCCGAGGCTCCCGCCGTTGTAGATGTCCAGCTTGACCTGGTTGGCCACGTCCGTCGCGGTAACGTCGTCGCCGTTGTGCCACGTCATCCCCTCGCGCAGCGACAGCGTCACCGTCTCCTCGTCGACCGACCAGTCCTGGATCGCGTACCCGGAGTACTCCTGGTTCGCGAGGTTGAACTTCATGAACCGGTCGAACAGCATCCGGCGGCCCTCCGCGAAGTTCTGACCGTTCCAGGGGTTGTACTGGGAGTCCTGCGGGACCGCCCACTGCGCGAACGTCAAGCGTTCGTCGTCGGAGCCTTCCTCGGCCGTCCACTCGCCCTCCCGCGGCAACCACTCCGTGGGCCAGTAGAGCTGTGTCGGGGTGCTGCCGGCATCGGGTACGTTCCAGTCGTCGGTCGACTGGAACGACTGCGCCAGCTTCTCCATGACAGGCAACACCGGCAGCGTCTGGTTGGTGATGTAGGCCAGTTCCTGGATCTTCCGCTGCGCCTCGCTGGTCGCCTCGACGGGCGTCGACGTCGCGGTCTCGGTGTCGGTCGTCTCGTCGCTGCCCCCGGTTCCGTCGGTCTCCGACTCTACGGCCTGCTGGCCGCCACAGCCGGCGAGGCCGGCGATCCCTGCGGCCCCAGCGGCGGTGACGAACCGACGGCGGGAGATCGGCGACCCTCGCTCGCGATCAGAGTGATCGTTCACCATGTTCGTCTCGGCATGTGGAAGACCCACACAATAAAAATACCGGATGAAGTTCTTCTTCATAGTTAGTCCTCCTGGGCTGGTAGGATACAGCTACCGAGGGAAGCGACCCCGATCGGGGGAGAGACGTACCGGATTTCGGCGGGGCCTACCGCGCCGATCCGGAGGTCAGTCGACGGCCGGGGCCGGCTCGCAGTCGGCCCCCGAAAGCGCCTCCTGTTCGTCGAGCAGTGCCGTCGTCGCCAGTCGGATCGCGTGGGGCCACCCCAGCGGCGTCGCGCTGTCGGGGGTCCCGTCGTCGAAGAACTGCTCGGGGAGGAACCCGCCGGGAACCGTGAGCGGTCCGTCCGAACCGACCAACTCGAGCAGTTCGAGCGAACGACGGGCGAACTCGTCGCTGCGGGCGTCGTCCGCATCGGCGAGGAGCGCGGCCACCTCGCCGGCGGCGTTAGCGCCCCACGCCGTCGAGACGGTCCAGATCTTCTCGTGACCCTGCCCGCGTTGGCGCCAGCCGTCGCCCTCGTACCGGACCAGGCCGGCGACCTCGCTATCGGCGGGGTCGTGATACAGTCCGTCGACCGTCGCGTCGACGTGGGAGACGAGTCGGTCGCGACGGACCTCGTCCACCTCGCCGATCGCCGCGTACGCCCGGTGGGCGTCGGCGAGCGCGAACGTCGCCGAGTCGAGACGGTCGTCGAGCGTGCCGTCGCCGCGCTCGCGCACCGCGAACGTGCCGCGTTCGTCGACCCACAGGTCGTCGAGCGCGTCGTACAGCAGCGCCGCGCGGTCGGTCGCCTCGACCGCCCGGTCGAACCGAGCCGACCCGAGCGCGGCGACCGCAGAGAACGCGTCGAGGAAGCGCGCGGCGGTGTGGGCGAACCGACCGCCGGCGTCCTCCCACGCGTTCTGACAGGCGACCGGGCGCCCGTCGTCTGCCAGCGACGCGATCATCCCGTCCAGGCCGTCGTCGACCGCGGCCGCGACTTCGTCGGCGAGCGGGTCGTCCTCGGGGAGCCGGTCGAGCAGCCGAGCGAGGAAGGCGACGACGCTCGCGGTCTGGTCGGCCTGATACTCCACGTCGTCGCCGGCCTCCATGCGGGCGTTGGCCCATCCGGGCGCGAGCGCCCCGTTTCGGGGCCAAACGCGATGGGGCCAGGTGCCGTCGGGAAGCTGCGTGTCGATGAATGCCCGGGCGCTCCGGCGATGCCAGTCGTCGAGGCCGAGGTCGAACCGCTCGTCGGCGCCCAGCAGGAACCCCGAGATCTCCGCGTCGTCGCGGAACCAGGTGTAGCCGTACCCGCCCGAGTGGACGTAATGGGGATCGAAGTCCGGCCCGGCGATGCGCATCCCCGTCGGCGCCGACAACAGCGACAGCACCCGCAGGTCGTCGACGGCGGAGTCGCCCCGCGGTACCTCCGCCGGGAGCGATACAGCGGCGTCGCCGTCGGCCGCGAGATCGGACAGCGCGGCAACGGAGGTCGCTTCGGCGAGCAGGTCGTCGAGATCGTCGAGGGCGGCCTCGCGGTCGGTCTCCTCGCGGTCGGTGAGCAGCGTTGCGACAGTCGCGGCACCGTTCTCGAAGCCGGTCGCGGCGACGATGTGGCCGCCGAGGTGGTCCTCCTCGCGGCGGTCGCCGAGCGCGTCGGCCCCGCGCTCGTGAGGATCGGAGGCGAGGACGGCGTCCGGGCCGGCGGGAAGCCCGCCGCCGATCACGTCGAGGCCGGCGGCGCCGGCGAGGAAGTCGCGCTCGCGGTCGTGAAACACCTCGACTGCGTCCTCGTGGTGGAGCTGTCCGACCCGGGCGTCCCGTCCCTCGGGCGCGAACGTACAGCCGACGAGCAGCGACGCGTCGAGTGCGTCGGCGCGGTCGGCGTCGTCGAACGCGACGCGCGTCACGTGCGCGTCGCCCCCGTCGGTCTCGACCGCGAGATCGAGCCGGCGCAGGGGCCCGACCGGCGTCTCGTAGTCGGTCTCGACCAGTGCCGTCGACCCGTGGTACGACTGGTCGCCCTCGGCGAGTTCGATCACGACGCTTCCGTCGTCGGTGCGTCGTACCGCCGGGTCGTCCACGTCGAGCTCGACCGGCGGGTCGTCGAGGCGCAGCGCGAACCGGGAGTCGGCGAGTCCGGATCGGCCGGAGAGCGGGTAGCCGAAGTCGCGTACCGTGCCGTCGGGCGCGACGTGGATCAGGCGCCCGCCGGCACCCGAGAACAGGCCGGCGGTGGTGCGTCGCTCGCCGGGGAACCGGGTCGGGTGGTCCCGGTTCCGTTTGTGGTCGTCGAGTGCGTCACGTAGTCGCATGTTCCGGTAGGAACGGCCACGGGGCATAATTCTTGTTGTAATCGTATTTCATTCGTTCACTAATCCGGAACGCTCAAGCGGCCCGGGGAAGCGAACTCGCCCATGACCGACCACACGGACGCCGACGCACGGGAGGGGGACCGTCCGATCGCGGACCCCCACGACCCGACGCACCACCCCGGACCGCCGCGCGCGACCAGCGTGGGCGAGTCGGTGGAACTGGCCCCCAGGAACCTCGACGCCGTCGTCGACGTGGGTCCGGACGGCGCGGCGACCGGGAACGACGGTCGCGGCCGCTTCTCGTGGCGTGTCGTTGACGCCCCTGAGGACAGCGGCGTATCGTTGAGCGACGGCGCCGTCGTCCACTTCGCGCCGGACGCCCCCGGCACGTACCGCTTCGAGTTGACAGCCCCCGACGGCGTCCACGCGCAGACGGTTCGAGTGTACCCCGACGAGCGAGCGGACGCGACGGTGCGGATCGCGAAGGCGGACTTCGACGTGCCGACCGCGCGGGTAACTCCCGACCGCGTCTCCGTGGCCGGGCCGTTCAACGACTGGAGCGTCGCCGAGGTTCGGCCGTACGACGACGGCGAGTTCCTGGCGTTCGATATACGCCTCCCGCCCGGCGAGCACATCTACTCGTTCGCGCTCGACGACCGCCTCGCCGACGGCGTGATGGGCGAACACGCCGTCCCCGGGCCGGGCCGCCCCAGACTCCACCTCGACGCGACGGTCGAGGACGAGGTAGTCGTCGTCTCGGCGGACGCGGAGGCGGCGCCCGCGGGTCCGAACCCCGAGTCGACGCCGGCGGGCGGGGCGCCGAACGTCGAGTGGCTGTTCGACGGCCGCGACGGCCTCTCGGCCGACCACGAGGCGGTCACGATCCACGGCGACACGCTCCGGGTCGACCGGGCGGCGCTCCCCGACGACGGGGTGGCACGCGTTCACGCCGTGCCCGCGGCGGATCGATACGGCGTGATGGACACCGTCGAACTCTCCGGGGCGGACTCCGCGTCCGACGGGACCCATGCGGGATCCATCGTCCGGCCGAACGACCCCCCGGCGTGGGCCGAGTCGCCGACGATCTACGAGGTGTTCGTCCGGTCGTTCGCCGGCGAGACGCCAGACACGACGTTTCGGGAGATCGAGCGACGCGTGCCGTACATCGACTCGCTGCACGCCGACGTGTTGTGGCTCACGCCGGTGCTTCAGAGCCCGACGACCCATGGATACCACATCACGGACTTCTCGCGCACGGCCGACGACCTCGGCACGCGCGAGGAGTTCGTGTCGCTGGTGGAGACGTGCCACGACCACGGCATCCGGGTGGTGTTCGACCTGGTGATCAACCACACCTCGCGGGACCACCCGGCGTTCCAGCTCCACTCGGCGGGCGTCGACGCGTTCGCGGACCACTACCCACGACGCCCGGCCGCCGAGAACCCCTCGGACGTCGAGTGGGCCGGCGAGGGGACCCCGTCGTTCCGGTTCAACTGGATACGGATCCCCGACGTGAACTACGACTCGCCGACCGTGCGCGCGTGGATGCTGTCGGTGATCGACGAGTGGGCCGACGTGGTCGACGGCTTCCGCTGTGACGTTGCCTGGGGCGTGCCGCACGGCTTCTGGAAGGAGGCCGCCGAGCGACTCCGCCGACGCGACCCCGAGTTCCTCCTGCTCGACGAGACGATCCCGCGGGATCCGTTCATGCACGAGGCGGAGTTCCACATGCACTACGACACGACGCTGTACGACACGCTCCGGGGCGTCGGTTCGGGGGACATCGACGCGGACGCCGTGCTCGACGCCGTCGACGCCACAGCGGTGCAGGGGTTCCCGCGCTCGGCGGTGCAGATGCGCTACGTCGAGAACCACGACGAGGACCGCTACCGAGCCGAGTGCGGTACCGACGCGTTGCGGGCTGCCGCCGCGGCGACGTTCACGCTACCGGGTGCGCCGATGGTGTACTACGGCCAGGAGCGCGGCATGACCGACTACCGCGGCGAGATGACGTGGCACGACGGCGACACGGAACTCACCGACTACCACCGGCGGCTTGCGGCCGCCCGCCGCGAACACGATGCGCTGCGCCAGGGAACCGCGGCCCGGCTCGACTACGAGGTCCGCGCCGGCGACGGATCCGGGGGTCCTGGCAGCGGCGGCGGGCTCGGGATCGTCGGCGGGGACGACGCCGCGGTCGGCGGCGCCGCGGGCCCGACCGCGGTCACGGCGTACGTCCGCGAGTCGGACGACGAGCGACTGGCGGTCGTGCTCAACTTCGGGGCCGAGTCCGCGACCGTCGACCTCGCGGAGCCGGTCGAACCGACCGACCTGCTCGGCGGCGACGATGTGAGCGCCGACGCCGCCGGAGGGGACGTGATCGACGGCGGGAAAGACGACACACGTGAGGGCGACACCGACGGGGCGTACGCCGTCCGCGTCGACGACGCGGTCGTGTGCCGTCTTCGTTGACTCCGAGCGCCGACCTCGCGGAGCCTATTCCTCCGGATAGCGAACGGAAACCGCGGCGGCGACGAAGTAGAGGGATGTCCGCCCGGTACTATTATTTCCTCCACCTCGTATCCAAACGGGATGACCGAGTCGGTTCGACTGTTGTACGTTGACGACGACTCGGCGTTCGCGGATCTCACGGCGACGTTCCTCCATCGGGAGAGCGATCTCCTCGACGTAACTACCGCGACGGGCGCGGACGAGGGGTTCGACCTGCTCCGGGAGTCCGCCTTCGACTGTGTGGTCTCCGACTACGACATGCCGGGGACGGACGGGATCGAGTTCCTCCGGGCGGTCCGCAGGGAACACCCGAACCTCCCGTTCATTCTGTTCACCGGGAAGGGAAGCGAGACGATCGCGAGCGAGGCGATCTCCAACGAGGCCAGCGACTACCTCCGGAAGCGGCCCGGAACCGAGCGCTACGAGCTGCTCGCCAACCGGGCGATCACCCTCGCGGAGAAGTACCGCGCGGAACTGCGCGCCGAGCGGCGTCGCGAACGGCGACGCCGGCAGCGCGCGGTCCTCGGCGATCTCGCCACCGACGAGACGATCATCGGCGGGGAGTTCGACGCCGCGGTCGAGCGTATCACCGAGATCGCCGCCGACGTGCTCGATGTCTCGCGTGTAAACGTGTGGCTCCGGCGCGACGACGACCGGCTCGTCTGCGTCGACAACTACGACCCCGACCGCGACGAGCACTCCCGAGGGACCGAGATCACGCGGGAGGCGTATCCGGCGTACTTCGACGCGCTCGAACAACACCGCCTGATCGACGCCGACGAGCCGGCGGCGGACCCGCGAACGTTCGACTTCGCCGAGGGCTACCTCGACGAGCACGACATCACCGCGCTGCTCGATGCGACGCTCAGATCACAGGGGGAGGTGATCGGGGTGCTGTGTCACGAATCGACCGACGAGGCCCGTGAGTGGGCCGACGACGAGATCCAGTTCGCGGGCAACCTCGCCGATCAGATCCACCGAGCACACCGCAACCGGGAACGGCGTCGCGACCGGGAGGAGATCGAGTTCCAACGGTCGTTGCTCGCGGCGAACCACGAGGCCGTCCCGTACGGGATCCTCGTGGTCGACCCGGACGGGGAGGTGATCTCCCACAACAGCCGCTTCCTCGACATCTGGGGGATCGACGACTCGGTCGTCGAGGCCGGCGACGCCGCCGCGGTGCTGCGGCGGACGCGCGCGGAAACCGAGTCCACGGACGGCGAGTGGAACCCCGCGGACCGGTTCCACGGCGAGTCCGACACGACCACACACGCACGGATCGAGACGACCGACGGCCGAACGATCGACTGCTTCACCGCGCCGGTCGTCGGCTCCGACGGGACTCGATTCGGGCGGTTGTGGACGTGCCGGACGCGTCAGGAGGACCGGGTGGACCCCGAACCCGACGGCTGATCGAACCCACTTTTCCCCGTGGGGCCGAACCCCTTCGCATGCACGACGCGGACGGCGGGGACCCCGGAGGAACCGACGGCGACGGCGCCGACGGGCGCGGGGACGAGTCGGACCGAACTGTCGAGGAGCTCGTCGAGTACTGCCGCGTCCAGGCGGGGTTGCTCGCGGGGCGCGTCGAGACGATGGCCGAGGAGGCGTCCGAGCGCATCGACGAGATAGACGAGGGGATCGCCGCGCTCCGGGACGATCTCGATGCGAGCGAGCACGACGTTGGCAACGTAGATGCGCCTGAGTCACCGGAAACGGCGAACTCGGTCGACTCCTCGGATGAGGAGGTCGCCGCCCTCGCCGACGCCGAGGCCGACCTTCAGCGGAAGCAGGCGATGGTCGAGGCGACCGAGTCACGGATGCGGCTGTTTCAGGAGCTGTCGACCGACTACCTCGAGATCGCCGACGACCTGATCGCCCAACTGGAGTCCGGCGAGGCGGACCCCGACGAGGCGGTCTCTCGGGTGGTATCCTTCGAGGCCGAACGTGACGCGCCCGCCTACTTCGAGGAACGCGAGACGCTCGTCGAGGTGGCCACCGCTGGCGACGAGGACTGACCCGGAGCTTCCACGGGTCGCGCGGTGTCCGTTTCAGGGAGCGGTGCCCAAGTCGCGACCGGTGACGAACACTGGCCCAAACCGTCGACAGTGGGTCGGTTGACTCCCGGACGCAACCGGGACACAGACCGGGAGCTATACGGTCCCCCGCCGGCCTGTGTGAGCCATGACCACGGACCCGGGCGACCCTCCGGACGCCGCCGTGAACGTCGACGTCGACGTGGAGGAGCTGTTGAAGCGGTTCGGCCTCTCGGACAAGGAGGTCGACACGTATCTGACCCTCCTCGAACACGGCGAGGCCAAAGCCAGCACCGTCGCCGAGGCGGCCGGCGTCTCCAAGCGGTACGTGTACAGCGCGAGCGAGGAGCTGGCGGCGCGCGGGTTCGTCACCGTCAACGACCACGTCACGCCGACGACGATCCGTGCGAACCCGCCGGGCGAGGTCGTCGACAGACTCGCCAACGACGCCCAGTCGATGCGGCCGGCGCTCGAAGCCAGGTTCTCTCGCGCCGAGGCGGCGACGGAACCGTTCGAGGTCGTGAAATCACGGGTCACGGTCGTCAAGCGAATCCGCCAGGCGATCGGCGAGGCGCGTGAGGAGGTAGCGTTGTCGTTCCCGCTGGACAGCATCGACGAGGTCGCCGACGAGCTACGCGCGGCGGTCGATCGCGGGGTGCTCGTCCTCCTCATCGTCACCGGCGTCGACGAGCCGAACGGCGACCTCCCGACGGACCTCGCGGGGATGACCAGCGCGGCGCGCGCGTGGGGACAGCTGATGCCGTCGATGCTCACCGTCGACAACCGCGCGGGCGTCATCGCGCCGGCCGAGATGCTCGAGCGGTCGAACAGCAGCCAACAGGCGATCGTCCTCACCCAGGAGCAACTCGCGCCGGTCATCGTCGGATCGTTCATCGGCAACTACTGGCCCGCGGCCGCCGAGGCGGTCGTGACGGACCCGGCGCCGCTGCCGGCGACGTACGGGAACTTCCGGCACGCGACGTTCCAGGCGGAGCTCCACCGACGCGCGGGGGGGACGTTCCGCGCACAGGTCGTCGGCCGGTTCGTCGACAGCGACGAACCGGTCGAGCTGGAGGGCGAGGTTGTCGGCGTGACGCAGGGCTTGGTTGCGCCGGCGACCAACGAGTTTCCGGTCCAGCACACGCTCACCCTCGACGTGGACGGCGAGCGGGTGACTGTCGGTGGTCCAGGCGCGTTCGTTGAGGACGTCGAGGCGGAGGAAGTCGAGTTGACGACGCCGTCGTCCTGATGTGGCATCGACGGACTGCGACCGACCGCGACGGCGAGCGCGGCCGGCGGGCGAACGTGAGTGAGGACGCGATGTCGTGAACGGGACCGGTCGGCTACCCGATATACGGCCACACGAGGAGAAACAGCGCGAGCAGCACGACGGTTACGACGACCGCGAGCACCACGTCAAGCGCGCTTCCCGCGCGAAGCATTTGGACGCGTCCCACGCGGCCGGTACCGAACGCGATGGCGTTGGGGGGCGTCGCCACCGGGAGGGCGAACCCGGAACTCGCGGCGACGCCGCCGGTGACGACCAGCAGTACGGACGCGAGGTCGCCGGTGGTTCCGAGGGCGTCGGCGTAGTGCGGCCCGATGTCGATGAGTACCGGCGCCAGCACGGCGGCCATCGCGGTGTTCGACGCCAACTCGCCCACCAGGATAGTCGCGACGACGATCACGAACACGAGCACGACGATCGGGACGCCGACCAGCGGTTCGAGCGCTGTGTCGGCGAGCCAGGAGACGGCGTCCTTCCGCGCGAGCGCGTCGGCAAGCGACAGCCCGCCGCCCAGCAGGATGAGCGTTCCCCAGTCGATCGACTGCACGTCGTCCCACTCCACCGTCCCCGCCACGAACAGCACCGGGATCGCGACCAGCCCGACGATCACGTAGTACAACACCCCCTGGTGACCGAGTCCGAACACGCTTCGGCCGGCTCCCCCGAACAAGGTCGTGTACCACTGATCTGGGAGCATCGGCTCGAAGAGGAAATCGGCCCCGCCTAGCAACCACAAGCCGGCGGTCGCGGCGGCGATGATCACAACCCGACGGCCTGCCGGATCCACGGGACCGAGGGACGCCAACCGCTCACGGGCGTGTTCGCGGGCGACCGTCGCGTCCACGGCCTCCGGGGGGTAGATCCTGACGGCGAGCAGGTACCAGGCGATCGGGAGGCTCACCGCGACGAGGGGAAGCCCGACGATCAGCCACTCGGCGAACCCGATATCGTACCCGAGGCGGGCCGACAGCTGCGAGACGACGATCGCGTTCGGCGGCGACCCGATCAGCGTGCCGACACCTCCGATGCTCGCGGCGTACGCCGTCCCCAACAGAGCCGCCGTCTCGATGTTCGTCGGCGAGTCACCGTCGCCGTCCGACGGCCGCCCCTCGATCCGGTTCCCGCCGTATGTCCCGTCGGCTTTCGTCCCCGACGACTCCAGTGGCGTTCCGACGGTCGTTCGGGCGACGCCGAGCGCGACCGGCACCATCATCGCCGTCGTCGCGGTGTTGGAGATGAGCATCGACAGTCCGGCCGTCGCGATCATCAAGGCGAGTACGAGCCGACGCGGCGACGTGCCGATCCGCGCCACAAGCCGGTAGGCGATGCGCCGGTCAATGTCGTGTTTCGAGAGCGCGGCAGCCAGCACGAACCCGGCCAGCAGCAACGCCAACACGGGGTCGGCGAACCCGACGAGCGCGCCACCGAGCGTCGGATAGACCCCGAAAACGGTCAACGCCGTCGGGATACACAGCGCCGTCACGGGTAGCGGAAGCGCCTCGGTCACCCACAGGATCGCCGCGAACGCTCCCGTCGCTAGCACGTAACGTCCAGTCTGAGAAACCGACGCTTCCCCCGGTCCCAGCGCCACGACGCCGGCGGCCGTGACCGCCACGGCGACGATCGTGGCGTCGACCCGACGCCCGGTCATCGGTTCCCGCGGGCGACGACCGTGCTCGACCGACGCCGACGGGCACCGACAACGTTGTATTGAAACGACACGAACGGTGGGGTATGGTGCTCAGACTGTTGTTGTTGGCGTTCGGGATCGTCGAGTCGCTCCTGCCGAAGCGGACGGTCGACTTCTGGATGGGTGTCGCCGCCGCCGACGATCAGGAGATCGAACTCCGTCCGTGGGTGTACACGGTGGCGAGGATCGAGGGTATCGTGATCGTGTCGTGGGTCCTCTCGAAGTGGCTCCGTGGCACAGGTGAGGCCGACGATTCCGCCCGATAGCGTACGCTCCTGCTGTCTCCAGTGATCGGGTCGGCTCATGGCAGCCCTCCGTGGGACGGTCCGGGCATCGCTGCGTTCGATTCAGTTCGGACCGCTGATAGTACTACCGTCGAGCGCCCGCCGGCCGTGGCGGAACCGTTCGTCTGAGTAACATATAGTACGCCCCCGGTCGAACGTCGCATATGTCCGACTCCGACCGCACGTCCGGCGCCGCCGAGAGTATCTGCCCGTTCTGTGGCGTCGGCTGCGGGATCGAGTACGATCCGTCGACCGACGGCGCCCGGGGGTGGGCCGGTCCCGTCAACACCCGCGCGGAGGTGTGTCCGAAGGGGGTCGCCGCGTGGGACGCCGTCGAGGACCCGGACCGACTGACGACGCCGCTGGTCCGGGAAGACGGTGAACTGGTCGAGGCGACCTGGGCGGACGCGCTGGATCGGATCGAGCGATGCTTCGCCGGGATCGTCGCCGCCGACGGCCCCGACGCGCTGGCGTTCTTCGCCTCGTCGAACTGCACGAACGAGGAGAACTACGTGCTCCAGAAGCTCGTCCGGTTGCTCGGGACGAACAACGTCGACAACTGCGCGAGGCTGTGCCACTCCTCGACGGTCGCGGCCATGCGCGACCGGCTCGGCGCGGGCGCGATGACGAACTCGCTCGACGACGTGGGCGAGGCCGACGCGTTCCTCGTCGTCGGCGCGAACCCGGCCGAGAACCACCCCGTCATCTTTCGTTCGTACCTCCTCCCGGCGATCAGGAACGGGACCGCCCTGATCGTCGTCGATCCGCGGGAGACCGCCACCGCCGAGGCTGCGGACGTCCACCTTGCGGTCCGCCCCGGATACGACATCCGGCTGTTGAACGCGCTGGGGGCGACGATCGTCGCCGAGGACCGGATCGACCGATCGTTCTGTGCGGACCGCGTGTCCGGGCTCGACGAGTACCGGACGTTCGCCGCCGGCCTCGACGTGCCGGCGGCGGCGGCGGACGCGGGGGTCGATGTCGGGAGCCTCCGCGAGGCCGCACGGACGTATGCCAACGCCGACAGTGCGGCGATATTCTCGGGGATGGGATTGAGCCAACATCACTACGGAACGGCGAACGTTCACGCCCTGCTGAACCTCGCGCTGGTAACCGGCAATCTCGGACGCCGCGGCGCCGGCGTCAACCCGCTCCGGGGACAGAACAACGTCCAGGGCGCCGGCGACGTGGGTGCGCTCCCCGATCTGCTCCCCGGAGCTCGTCCGGTCACCGACGACGCGGCACGTGCGGAGCTCGCGGCCGAGTGGGACGTCGAAGGGATCGACCTCCCCGCAGAGCCCGGACTCACGGAGGTCGAGGCCACCCACGCGTTCGGCGAGACGGTCCGCGGCGCGTTCGTCCTCGGCGAGAATCCCGCCGTCACCGAGCCGAACGCGACACGGGTCGCCGACGCCCTCGACTCGCTCGACTGCCTCGTCGTTCAGGACCTCTTCGTGACCGAGACGGTCGAGCACGCCGACGTGGTGCTCCCCGGGAGCGCGTGGGCCGAGCGCGGCGGCACCGTCACCAACACCGACCGGCAGGTGCTTCGGATGCGCCCGAACACCGTCCCGCCGGGGGACGCCCGCCGGGACCTGGAGGTGTTGTGTGAGCTGGGCAGCCGGCTGACGAACGAGCCGGGAGCGTTCACGTACGACCGGCCGGAGTCGGTGTTCGAGGAACTCACGCGCGTGACACCGCAGTACTCGGGGATGACGTACGACGAGATAGGCACGGACAGCCAGCGGTGGCCGTTCCAGGAGGACGCCGAGGCGGGGACGACTGTCCTCCACGAGGAGACGTTCGCGACCGGAGCCCGCCACGCACCGCTCCGGATCGTCGAGCACGTGGAGCCGGCCGACGCCGTCGACGACGACGATCTCGTCTTGACCACCGGTCGCGTCATCGAACACTTCAACAGCGGGGCCCTCACGCGCCGTTCCGACCGGCTCGTGCGGATGGCCGGTCCCCAGCGGGTGCAGATCCACCCCGACGACGCCGCGAACCGCGGGATAGCCGACGACGACCGGATCACCGTCGAGAGCGAACGGGGCGCGGTGAGCGCAATCGCCGAGGTGACACCCGCAGTCGGTCGCGGGCGCGTCTTCGCGACGTTCCACACGGCCGACCCCCTGGTGAACACGCTCACCGGCGACGCCCTCGACCCCGTCGCGAAGATCCCCGAGTACAAACACTCGGCCGTCAGGGTCCGCGTCTCCGGTGACCAGGATCGGTCGTGACCCGGAACGAACAGCCTCCGGAGGGTGACCTCCCGCGGACACTGGATCGACTGCTGAAACGGCATGGTTCGCCCCGGACCCGTCAGCCCTGCTCCGGGGTCCTCGGAACCGACGCCGCGATTGATGCCCGTGCCCGACGAGGATCCGAACGGCGATAGCGATGGACGTAACTGACCGGGTGTACACGGCGGGCATGACCGACGAGGAGGTCGACGAGCGACTCCGTGAGCGTCAGACGGGCGTGCTGTCGTTGGCTCGCGACGGGGACGCCTACGCCGTTCCGGTGGCGTTCCGGTACGACGGCGAATCGATCCGGTTTCGGCTGGGCGATGACGGCGCCAGCAGAAAGTTGGCGTTCGCTGACGCGACCGACACGGCGTGTTTCCTCGCGTACGGATACGAGGGGCCGGAGGACTCCTGGAGTATCATCGCGACGGGACCGATACGACGGCTTCCCGAGGAGGACCGGGACGCGACCACTGCGGCGGACCTCAACGACCAGTACGTTCCCCTCAGGGTGTTCGACGAGGCGATCGAGGAGACGGCTCTGATCGGCTACGAACTCGAGATCGAGGCGATCACCGGACGACGAACGGTTCGGTAGGCGGGCGGGCGTATCACGCCCGCGTGCCGGTCGTGGACTTCACTCCCGGTACAGGGAGTACGTGATGAACCCGAACCCGATCATGGTGAGGACGCTCTGGACCAACACCCCGTAGAGGATGACCGGCTCGGACCCGGCGATCGGAAGCAGGTCGCCGATGAGATCGACCCCGCCACCCAGCACGCTCCCGGCGGTGACGATCGCGAATCCCACCGCAAGCGAGCGGAGGGCGGCCGCCCGCGTCCGACGGTAGGCGGTCCACGAGAGGTACGTGATCGTCGCGCCGAAGACGAACGTCAGGGTCTTGGCGGCCGCGATGGCGATGGTGAGGTGGCTCATTGCTCCGCCCCCTTGCGGACCTCGCCCCACATGCTCGCGAGGCGGTCGGCGGCGTCCTCGGCCGGCCGTTCGATCTCGACGTCGAGCGACCGCTCCTCGGTCAGCGCGACGATCACCTCCTCGAAGTCCGTTCGGTACCGGGTCGCGTGGTGGCCGTCCTGACGGACCTCCACGCTCTCGGCCAACAGCTGTGCCTCCGAGAGTAGGTCGAGCTTTCTGTATGTCGTCGACATGGGGATATCACACTCCTCGGACACCTCTCCGGCCGTCAGCGGTTCGTCCAGGTGTTCGATGATGGTCCGGCAGTCCGGGTCGTCGAGCGCGTCGAGTACCGGCTGGAGGTCGGGTTCGGGGTCGGCCCCCGGCCGGGTATCGCGCACCATGAGTGGTTGTTTCGGTGTTCTCCTCTTATGATCCCCGGTTCCGGGACCGGATCCCAGTCGCTGGGAACCAGCGTCTCTCCCTTTTCGGGTGTGCCCCCAACGTGTTCGTGTATGACGCAGATCGGCGCTCCCGGTTCGGAGATGAGTCGACGCGAGTTCCTGGCTGCCACCGGCGCGACCGGCGCGACGGCGGCGTTTGCGGGGTGTAACGCTCCGACCGCCGCGAGCGGACGGACGGCGGTCGGGACCGACGCGGCGTCGCCCCAGACCGACTCGGAGCTTCCCACCACCTCGCCCCCGGAGGTCGTCAACGTCGACGAGCAGGGCGGGACGGTGACGATGAAGACGCTTCCGGCGCGTCACGAGGTTCACCCCGGCGAGGCGATGGGCGGGCCCATCGAGTTCCCGCAGGTGTGGGCGTTCCAGGCCGACGACCGCGACCCCTCGGTTCCGGGGCCGATCCTCCGGACCACCGAGGGGGAGGACATGACGGTCGTCCTCGACAACACCGACGGACAGCGGCCCCACACGCTCCACTTCCACGGGACGAGCAAGACGTGGGAGAACGACGGCGTCCCGACGACGACAGGGATCACGGTCAACCCGGGGGAGACCCACGAGTACGAGATCCCCGCGAACGTGCCCGGAACGCACGTCTACCACTGTCACTACCAGACCCATCGACACATCGACATGGGGATGTACGGCATCTTCCGGGTCGACCCCGAAGGGTACGAGCCGGCCGACCGCGAGTACTTCATGACGGTGAAGGACTGGGACTCGGACCTCAACCGGATGATGGCCGGCGAGGATGCCAGCTACTCGCCGCGGGACCGCCACCCTGACGTGTTCACGATCAACGGCAAGTCGGCGCCGCGGACCCTCCACCCCGAGGACGGGTCGCCGATGATCGTCTCGCAGGGGGACACCGTTCGCGTCCACTACGTCAACGGCGGGTACATGAACCACCCGCTGCACATCCACAACCACCGGTTCCAGCTGGTGGAGAAGGACGGCGGCACCATCCCCGAGGCGGCGCGCCACGAGATGGACATCACCGACATCGCGCCCGCGGAGCGCCACACCATCGAGTTCACGGCCGACGCCGACCCGGGGATCTACCTCATGCACTGCCACAAGGTGAACCACGTGATGAACGGCACGAGCTACCCCGGCGGGATGCTCACGGGGATCGTCTACGAGGAGGCGATGGACACCGACATCTTTGCACAGCTGATGGAGTACGCCGGCTACGAGGGCTGACGACCGGTTGCCGTCCCCGGGAACCGCGTCCCGAGCCCCCCACTCGCTCCTCGGTCTGTTCTCGCTCCCCCGTTCCGGTTTCGCGCTCCCGTCCCTCCTTCGCGTTCGGTCCAGTTTATCGGTTCCCGATGTCGCGTCCGGTGCCGGTCTGGTAATTAAGTGCCCCGCCGGCGGTGTGGTAGTATGTCGATTCGTCCGCCCGCCCTCGCGGGTACGCACGGTCGCCCGCGCAACCGGGGTGGCGCATGGTAGACGTCGTCTTCGCCGCCGGACGTCTCCTGGTGGCGCTGGTGCTCGTGGTGTTGAACGGCTTTTTCGTCGCCGCGGAGTTCGCCCTCGTCCGCGTCCGCGCCACCTCCGTCGACCAGCTCGTCGAGGAGGGCCGTGCCGGCTCTGACACGCTTCAGGAGGCGATGGGGTCGCTCGACGACTACCTCGCGGTGACACAGCTCGGGATCACCCTCGCCTCGCTCGGGCTGGGGTGGGCGGGCGAGCCCGCGGTGGCGTCCCTCCTCGAGCCGGCGCTCGGGACGGTGCTTCCGCCCGATCTCCTCCATCTGGTGTCGTTCGCGCTCGCGTTCGGCTTCATCACCTTCCTGCACGTGGTCTTCGGCGAACTCGCGCCGAAGACGATCGCGATCGCCCGCGCCGAGCGGATCGCCCTGCTCGTCGCGCCGCCGCTGAAGCTGTTCTACTACGTGTTCTACCCGGGTCTCGTCGTGTTCAACGGGACGGCGAACGCCTTCACCAGTCTGATCGGAATCCCGCCGGCCTCCGAGACCGACGAGACGCTGGAGGAACGCGAGATCCGGATGGTGCTGTCGCGAGCGGGCGATGAGGGGAACGTCGACGCCCGCGAGGTCGAGATGATTGAGCGGGTGTTCGACCTAGACGACATCGTCGTCAGGGAGGTGATGGTTCCGCGTCCCGACGTGGTCGCCGTTCCCGCCGACGCGACGCTGTCGGCGATCAGAGCGACGGCACTATCGGCCGAACACACGCGCTACCCCGTCGTCGACGCCGACGACGCCGACCAGATCGTCGGCTTCGTCGACCTCAAGGACGTGCTTCGTGCCGGCGAATCGGAGACGGCGGCGGACACCACCGCCGCCGATATCGCACGCGACGTGCTCGTCGTCCCGGAGACGACGCCGATCGACGACCTCCTGTTGCAGTTCCGTGACGAACACCAGCAGATGGCGGCGGTCGTCGACGAGTGGGGGAGACTCGAGGGGATCGCGACCGTCGAGGACGTGGTCGAGGCGGTCGTCGGCGACATCCGCGACGAGTTCGACACCGACGAGCGCGAGGCATCGATCCGCCGCCGCACCGACGGTGGGTACGAGATCGACGGCGGCGTTCCGCTCCGAACGGTCAACGACGCTCTCGGCACGTCGTTCCACACCGACGAGTTCGAGACGGTCGCGGGACTGGTGCTCGAGCGACTGGACAGGGTGCCGGAGGTGGGCGACTCGCTCGACGTGGACGGCCACGTCGTCGAGGTCACCGCGATGGACGACAGCCGGATCGAAACGGTCACGATCCGCTCGGCGTCGTCGCCGGCGGAGGGCGGGGAGTGACCGTGGAGGCTCTCCCGCGAGCGTCGCGGTCGCCGTCGCCGTCCTCACGAGCGGACGCGCTCCGTCCGTCGCGGCCACAGCGGGGGTCACGGCCGTCGAACCACGTAGCCGTGCTGACGCTCGTGCCCGCGTGTCCCCGCCGCTCGTTCGACGACGAAACCAAGATTCATTGTTCCGGTGTCGCTGGTAGGAATAATGGCTGATCCGCACGACGGCTCGTCGCCAGCGTCCGGCGACGACGGCCACGGTCACACGGACAACGGCGTTCCCGAGTCGGGATCGGTCGTTCCGGACCGCTTCTCCTCGGACGAGGTGTTCCAGCGGATCGTCGCCGACGCGGACCACGAGATCACCTCCGGCACCCGCGAGTTGTTCTTCGCCGCGCTGGCCGGCGGGTTCGCGATCACGATCACGCTGTTGGTGTACGCCTCGATGTACCCGCAGACGGACAGCAGCGTCGTCGCGGCGATGCTGTACCCTATCGGCTTCATCTACATCATCATCGGCGGCTACCAACTGTACACCGAGAACACCCTCCCCCCGGTCGCGTTGACGCTGGAGCGACTGGCGTCGGTGCCGTCGCTGTTGCGCCACTGGACGATCGTCGCGCTCGGGAACTTCACCGGCGGCGCGATCGGCGCGGTCGTGCTGGCGTACGGCGGCGTGTTATCCCCGGAGGCGGGGGCAGTCGCCGTGGACCTGGCGGCGACGGGCGTGTACGAGACCACCAATTGGGAGCTGTTCTTCAGGGGGTCGTTCGCCGGGCTGATCGTCGCGGGCGTCGTCTGGATGAACTTCGCCGCTCAGGACACCATCTCCCGGCTCGTCGTCGTCTACCTCGCGTTTCTCACCATCCCGCTGGGGAACCTCAATCACAGCGTCGTCTCGTTCACGGAGGCGGTCTACCTCATGCTCGTCGGCGACCTGGGATTCCTGTTGGCAATGACCGACTTCGTGATCCCGGTGTTGGTCGGCAACACCGTCGGCGGGGTCGTGCTGGTCACGATCGTCAACTACTATCAGACAACCGAAGAGCGCCTGGAGACCGCGCGTTTCGAGAACGTCCGCAGGCTATCGATCCGCGAGTCGCTGCTCGGGAGCCTCGCCGGGCGCTCGTACGTGCCGCTGTTCGACACGGTCGAGGAGTTCGTCCGCGACCCGGATTCCTTCCGGATCCTCGTGCCGATCACCAATCCCCGAACCGAATCCCGGCTGGTCGAGATGGCCTGTGCGCTCGCGTCGACCCGGGAGAAGGGAGTCGTCCACGTGGTTCACATGGTACAGATCCCCTCCGAACCCACCCACGGCAAACGCCGAACCGACCACGACCGGATCACCGCCGAGTCGAACAAGTTGCTCGGGGACGTACGCGACCTCGCCGAGCGCTACGAGGCCGACCTGGAGACTTCGACGCTCGTTACCCACCGCTCGTTCGAGGACGTCTTCGACCGCGCGAACCGCACCCGTCCCGACCTGGTGATGATGGGCTGGGCGGACGACGGAGTCTGGGCCTCGGCTCGGGCCGAACGCCCGATCGACGAGCTGACCAACCGCCTGCCGTGTGACTTCCTCGTCGTCAAGGACCGCGGGCTCGACTGCTCGCGAGTCCTGCTCCCCACGGCGGGCGGCCCCAACTCCGTGTTGAGCGCCGAGGTCGCCCGCGGGCTCCGTGAGGCTCTCGACGCCGAAGTCTCGCTGCTTCACGTCGCGGACGGTCCCGGGGACCGCGAGCGCGGCGAGACGTTCCTCGCGGAGTGGGCCGCCGAGAACGGACTGGAGGACGCCGACCGCATCGTCGACGAGTCCGGCGACGTCGAGGACGCGATCGAGCGGGCGGCAGAGGACAACACCCTGGTCCTCATCGGCGCCACCGAACAGGGGCTGCTCTCGCGGCTCGTCACCGACTCGCTTCACATGAACATCGCGGACGACGTGGAGGCCTCCCTGCTGTTGGCCGAACGGCCCTCGGACCGACCGCTGTTGAAGCGGCTCGTCGGGGCGGGCCGTCGCGAGAAGTAGTCCGGGAACGGGCCGGCGGAGGCGACGCCTCAGGCGTCGCCAACGCGGTCGGGCACCGGCCCGTCGTAGCCTTCCGGGACGTACGGACACAGCGGATCGGAGGCGAGCGGGTCCCCGGCGACCGCGTACGCCCGCGACCGGGAGCCGCCGCAGACGGCGCGGAACTCGCAGGCGCCGCACTTCCCCGTGAGCGCGTCGCGGTCGCGCAGCCGTTCGAACAGGTCGGCGTTCCGATACAGGTCCACGAGGTCGTCCTCGCGGACGTTGCCCGCCGATTTCGGGAGAAAGCCCGAGGGCGTCACGTCGCCGACGTGGTTGACGAACGCGAACCCGTCGCCGGCGCGGACGTTCGGCCGGGTCGCCGGCGACCCGGCTCCGGGAGTCAGCTCAGCCGGGTCGACGCCGTCTCGTTCGAGCCCGACGCGGGTGTGTTGGGGCGCCTCGGTCGTCTTGATCGCGAACGAAGAATCATCGGCGACGCTGTGGAGCCAGTCCATGACCGCGTCTGCCCGCTCGGGCGAGACGGGATCGAGCATCGCACCACGGCCGACCGGAACGAGGAAGAACACGCTCCAGCGCACCGCGTCGAGTTCGCCGACCAGCTCGCGGACGGCGGGGAGTTCCTCGACGGTCCGCTCACACACGGTCGTGTTGACCTGCAGGCCCAGATCCGATTCGCGGATCCACCGCGCGGCACGGAGTGTCTCCTCGAAGACGCCCGGCTCGCCGCGGTAGCCGTTGTGGACCGCGGGGTCGGCCGCGTCGATGCTGAGGGCGACCCGTCGGAGTCCGGCGTCGGCGAGCCGTTCGATGCGCTCACGCGTCAGCGACGCGGTCCCGCTGGGTGTGAGCGCCATCCGGAGGCCGATGTCGTCGCCGTGGGCGATCAGCTCCGCGAGGTCGTCCCGCTTGAGCGGGTCGCCGCCCGAGAGGACGACCACCTGCCCGTCGCCGAACTCCCGCGCGGATTCGAGCAGGCGCTTGCCCTCGGCGGTCGTCAGCTCGTCGGGATGACGACCGGGTGTCGCCTCCGCCCGACAGTGGTCACAGGCCAGATCACACGCGCGTGAGGCCTCCCAGACGAGAACTATCGGGCGCTGGCTCGTGTCGAACATGTGTGTGCGTAGTTCTCCGCGGGTAGCCCTCCCCGATCACTCGACGACCACGACGCCCTTCATCCCCATCGCCTTGTGCGGGGTACAGGCGTACTTGGTCGTCCCCGAGGAGTCGAACGTGTGACTGAACGTGTGTCCCTCCTCGGAGACCAACTCGGACTCGAAGGAGCCGTCCTCGGCCGCGACGTTGTGGCTGGACCCCTGTCCGGTCCACTCCCAGACCACGGTCGTTCCCGTTGACACCCTCACCGCGGCGGGCCCGAAGCCGTAGTAGCCGCCGTTGGCCTCCGTACCGACCTCGACGGTCACCTCGTCGGCGCTCGTCTCGTCGACGACGCCGTCGTAGTTGTCGACGTCGTCGAACCACCCGTCGAACGAGGCGTTCCCGGAGTCGCCGCCGGTGTCGGTGCCGTCGCCGCCGGAGGATCCATCGTCGCCGCTCGATTCCGGCGTCGCGGTCGGCTCGTCGGTGTCGGTGCTGTCGCCCTCCCCGCTTCCACCGTCACCTCCGCTACCGGCCGTACAGCCGGCCAGTCCGGTGAGTCCGCCAGCGGCCACGAGTCCGGTCGCGCGCAGTACCGTTCGCCGGTCGGGAGATCGGTCGGACATCACCTCGTCGTTGACGAGGGACTGATAAGCAGTTCTCCCCGGTTCCCACTCGTTGGGAGTCGTCGTGAACGCCGTATGGTTCGGCCGCCGTTCTCCCGACGATGGCAGACACCGATCGGCGAACGCGGGTCGAGGCGGCGCGGGCGGACGACGCCCCCGAGTGGGAGGTGTTCGGCCGCGAGTCGCCCGCCGACCCGCTCCGGCACGCGGGCAGCGTCACCGCGCCGTCCCCCGACGTGGCGCACGAACAGGCGAACACGCTGTTTCCCGACGCGTCGACGCTGTGGTTGATCCGAAGCGACCGGATCGAACGCTTCGCCGAGCGCGACCTCGGCGCCGAATACGAGGGTGACGCCGAAGTCGAAGCGGACGGGGCCGAACTCAACGATGATGCCGAGGACCGAGGCGACGTTGACGGGGGTGTCGAGTCGTGATCTCCGTCAGCAAGCTCCTGTACGACCTCGACGCCGAGGGGGACGGGCTCCGGTACGGCGACGGCGACTCCACGGCCGAACAGATCCGCGAGCGAAAACAGGAGCGCCCCGTCGTCGTCTGGAACGGGACGAAACGGTGCAACCTCTCGTGTGCTCACTGCTACGCGGGCGCCGACGTCGGCGCCGCACCCGGAGAGTTCTCGACCGCCGAGGCGAAGGGGATGCTCGACGAACTCGCCGACTACGGCGTCCCGGTCGTCCTCTTCTCGGGCGGAGAGCCCCTCGTTCGAGAGGACCTCCCCGAACTCGTTGCCCACGCGAGCGACGCCGGGATCCGGCCGGTGTTGTCGACCAACGGAACGTTGCTCACTCGCGAGCGCGCCCGGGAACTCCGCGACGCAGGCCTCGCGTACGCCGGCATCTCGGTGGACGGCCGCCGCGAGGTGAACGACGAGTTCCGCGGGCAGGAGGGTGCGTTCGACGCAGCGATCCGCGGCATCGAGGCATGTCTCGACGTGGGGCTGAAGACCGGGCTGCGCTACACCGTCACCGAGGACACAGTCCCCGACATGGAGGACGTGGTCGACCTGCTCACCGACGTGGGCGTCGACCGCTTCTGTTTCTACCACCTCGCGTACGGTGGTCGCGGGGTCCCGGACGCCGACATCACGCCCGAGGCGCGCCGCGACGCCGTCGAGCGTCTCGTCGACCTGACGCGCGAGTATCACGAGGACGGCGAGGAGATCGAGACGCTGCTCGTGGGCAACTACTGCGACGCGGCATACATCGTCGAGTACGCCCGTCGCGAGTTCGGTCCCGACCGCGCCGAGCGCGTCCGACGGTACCTCCGAACGAACGGCGGCGACCCGGCCGGCGAGCGGGTCGCCGACATCGACTATCAGGGTAACGTCCACGCGACGCAGTTCTGGCAGTCGTACTCGCTGGGGAACGTCCGCGACCGCCCGTTCGGCGACATCTGGGAGGACGAGTCGAACCCGCTCCTTCGTCGGCTTCGGGACCGACCCGACAGCCTCGGCGAGGAGTGTCGAACCTGCGCGTACGGCGACATCTGCCGGGGCGCCTCACGCCTGCGCGCGCTGACGGTCGAGGGAGAGTTCGGCGCCCGCGACCCGCAGTGTTACCTCACTCCCGCCGAGCGTGCGGGGGACGGCACGCTCGGAGCCGGATCGCCCGCGTTCCCCAGCGACTGACCCACGACCGGACCGCGCCGTCCCTTCGCGTCGAACGTGTTCGGGGCGGCGTTGAGGGTCTCCGAACGCCCAAGTTCTCCCATGAGTGTCGCCGACACCGACGCCCCGGAGCGCGATGACGAGCGGGCCGTCACCACCGTCGAGGTGAAGGGAACCGGGCGGCTGTACGACGCCCTGCCCGAGCACCGATTCGAGTACTCCTTCGAGGGAACGACGCTGCGGGAGTTCCTGGAGGCGTTCCTCGACGAACACGACGTCGCCGAGTTCCTCATCGCCGAGACGCCCGAGGAGGAGGTCGCCCACGGCTGGGCGCCCGCGCCCGAGGAGCTTCCCGACGACTTCACGGCGAACCCCGAGGGCGACCGAACGAGGGCGTACGCCCGGATCGCGATCAACGGGCGGTTCAACGAACACCTCGACGGGTTCGACACCGAGTTGGAGGACGGGGACCGGGTCGCACTGATGTACCCGTTCATGTACTGCTGCTGACCCCCCGAACTGTCGACGGAGGCTACGGGCTCGCCTCCCCGGGCTAGGAACCGACGCCCGACGGGGTTTTTACGGGCGCGTGAAGGTGTTCGCGGCCGCCCTCAGTCGCCCGGAACGAGAGTATCGGTTGTTGAAGGTCACGTCCGAACGGACGCGTATGCGTACGCGTTCGCACGGAGGTGGATCGACGTGGAACTGAGTCGCCGAGACTTCGTGAAAGCGGCGGCCGCGGGTACCGTCTCGACGCTCGTCTCCAGCGGCTGGGCCGCCACACAGTCGGTCGACCCCGTCACGTCGGTCGACAACCCCCTCAAGTCGTATCCGAATCGCGACTGGGAGGAGGTGTACCACGACATCTACGCCTACGACAGCGTGGACTGGACGGTGTGTCACCCCAACTGCACGCAGTCGTGCGCGCTCAACTTCTACATGAAGAACGGCGTGCCGATCCGCGCCGAGCAGATCTACCACGAGGAGGAGGGCAGCCCCGGCCCCGGCTCCCCCGGCGGGTACGAGGAGGCCGGTGTCAGTCGCCACTGGAACCCCCGCGGCTGTATGAAGGGCCTGACGCTGCACCGTCGTACCTTCGAGCCGAGCCGGATCAAGTACCCGCTCGTTCGCAAGGGGTGGGACCCCGAAAACCCCAACCCCGAGGGTCGCGGCTCCGACGAGTTCGAGCGCGTCTCCTGGGACGAGGCGATCGACCTCATCGCCGAGAAGATGGCGAGCCTGGAGGACGAGAAACGCTTCCACGTGTTCAACGCGATCAAGGCCGACGGCCTGTTCACGCGCCACGGGTCGGCCCGACGCCTCGCGTCGATCTTCGGCGGCTGCGAGTGGACGGAGTACGACTGGTACGCCGACCTCCCGCCGGGACACGTGATGACGACCGGATACCAGACCAGCGACTCCGACGCGTCGGCTTGGCGGGCGGCCGACTACACCGTCATGCAGGGGAAGAACCTCATCCACAACAAGCTCGCGGACAACCACTGGCTCCAGGAGACCCGCGAGCGCGGCGGCAAGATGGTTGGGATCTACCCCGACTACTCGCCGACGGTCCAGAAGTGCGACCGCTGGCTCCCGGTTCGCCCCGGCAGCGACCCGGCCGTTCCGCTCGCGTTCGCACACGTCGTCATCGACGAGGAACTGTACGACGAGGAGTTCATGCGGAGGTACACGTCGCTCCCGTTGCTGGTGCGTGAGGACTCCGACAAGTACCTTCGCGCCCACGAGGTGTTCGAGGACGTCGAGCCTCCCGAGGGCGGCGTCGAGAAGGAGCCGAGCCACCACATCGAGGGCGACTGGGGGCAGTTCGTCGTCCTCGGCGAGGACGGCGACCTCCACCCCGTCGACCGGGAGGCCGTCGGCGCCGAAACGCCCGAGACAGCCCAACTGGAGGCCGAGGCCGAGGTGACGCTGGCGGACGGGTCGACCGTCGAGGTTCGCTCCGACTTCGCCCGCCAGAAGGCGAACGTGATGGAGAACTACTCCCCGGAGACCGTCGAGGATATCACGACGGTCCCCGCCGAGAAACTCCGGCAGACCGCCCGGGAGTTCGCCGCCGCCGATCGGGCCCAGTGGTTCACCGGCGAGGGGATCAACCACTGGTTCTACGGCGCCAGCGAGGTCCAACGCGGCATCTTCCTCGTGCAGGCGATGCTCGGGAACATCGGCGAGCGCGGCGCCGGCTACTACAACTACTCGGGCCAGTACAAGATCGAACTCCTCGACGGGTACCCGACGTACGTCAACCCCGACGGCAACAGCGCCCACGGGATCTACCCGGGCCACATGTTCGCGTTCTTCGGCGGCGAGCCGCTCGATCCGAACTCGATCCGCGGCGACTACGACGGCGACCTCGTCGCGCAGGACGACCTCGAGGAACCGCTGATGCCGGAGGGAGCGTCCTCGTTCAACCTGCACAGGCCGGAGATCCTGTGGACGATGAACTGCAACCTCCTGAACCAGACGAAACACCAGGAGCACGTGATGCAGAACTTCGTCACGCACCCCGACACGGCGAACGAGCTGTTCGTCGTCTCGGACATGCACATGACCTACTCCGCGCGCTACGCGGACATCGTGCTCCCGGTTCCCTCCTGGCTGGAGTGTGAGTACCCCGACATCACCGTCGGCCCGGAGAACCCGTTCGTCCACATGGACAGCGGGGTGATGGAGCCGCTGTACAACACCAAGCAGGACGGGGAGATCGTCGCCCGCGTCGCCGAGAAGCTCGACGAGAAGATCCCGCCCGAGGAGCGCAACGTCGACTCCTACCGGGCGTACTTCTCGGAGTTCCTCGACGAGGACGGCGACGTAACCAACTACATCCAGGAGGCGTTCGACGCCGGGACGACCACGCAGGGGATCGACGTGGAGGACCTCCGCGACGGCCCCGAGCGCCTGAAGCTGAAGACGTACCCGCGGGTCCCCTTCTACTCGCAGGTTCACGACGACCGGCCGTTCTACACGAAGACCGGCCGCATGGAGTTCCACAAGGAGGAGGACCGGCTGATCGAGCTCGGCCGCGACGACATCCACCACTACGAGAGCGTCGAGGGGACGCCGTACGACCCCGGCAAGCGGTGGGACGAGGCCAAGGAGGGCAGCAACGACCTGTTCGACGACGGCAACACGTTCCACTACAACACGCCCCACCCGAAGTACCGCACCCACTCGTCGTGGGGGATGACCGACTGGAACCTTATCTGGTCCTCGCGGGACTTCGGCTCGACCAACGCCGACCCCGAGGGGACCGAGCGCCTCGTCGAGGACTTCTCGTTCCCGACCGGCGACGGCGAGACGAACGACGCCCCCCCGCTGGGCGAGCCGTTCGTGGAGATGCACCCCAGCGACGCAGCGGATGTGGGCGTCGAGACGGGCGACTACGTCCGAATCTCGGGCGAGCGCGGGTCGATGGTCGTGCGCGTCATGGTGAGCGAGCGACAGCGCCCCACCGAGGCCGGCGACGTGGGGCAGCTCACCATCTGGCACGGCTGGTGGGACCAGCAGTTCCCCGAGGACGAGGAGGCGCCGGACAAGGACGCCCACGGCTACAACGTGGCGACGAACATCTGGCTGGACCCGCTGCTGGAATCGGACGGCATGGTCCACAAGCCGACGTTCGGCGACCCCAACGTCTCCGACCTCGTCGACGATGACATCGCCTGGCAGGGTGCCGGATTCGCGCAGGGGTATGAGGAGGCGGTCTGGGCGCCGACGGGCGTCGAGCGCGACACGCTCGTCGAGGTCGAGAAGTACGAGGAGGCCGACTGGCGCCCGGCCGACGCCCGGAAGGACGATCTGGTGAGCGACTACATCGACGGTACCCTGCAGACGGACGGCGGCAGCGACGCCGGCGGCAGCGGAGGTGACTCCTGATGCCTCAGACCTACAACCCGCAACTGGGCCGCGAGCACAGCTACCCCTACGAGCACCGCGAGGAGGAGCGCGACTGGCACTGGGGGATGGTGATCAACACGAACCGGTGTATCAACTGCAACACCTGCTCGTTCGCCTGCAAGTCCACCTGGACCAGCGGCGAGGGCGAGGAGTACATGTGGTGGATGAACGTCGAAACCGAGCCGTACGGCGGCTATCCGATGGGGTGGGACATGCGCCTGCTCGACGACCTGGGTCCCGACGAGACGATCTTCGAGGCCGCCGAGGACGGCGAGCAGGTCCGCGGCTACGTCGCCGCCAAGGAGGAGTGGGAGTACCCTGCGCTCGGCGACGACCAGTCCCACGGGGAGTACCCCGCCGGCGACGTGGTCGAATCCGATCCCGACAACGAGCAGTACCACGACATGTGGCAGTTCTACCTGCCGCGACTCTGTAACCACTGTAAAAACCCCGCGTGCCTGGCTGCGTGCCCGCGACAGGCGATCTACAAACGCGAGGAGGACGGCATCGTCCTGCTCGACCAGGAGCGGTGCCGGGGGTACCGCCGCTGCGTGAAGTCGTGCCCGTACCACAAGCCGATGTACAACCCCGAGACAGGCATCTCCGAGAAGCCCGTCGGCTGTTTCCCCCGCATCGAGGACGGGAACGTGCCGCGTTGTGTCTCCTCGTGCATCGGGAAGACCCGCCTGCACGGGAACATCAATCGCGGGCCGGACGCGGGTCACCCGAACGACGTCTCCTCGGCGGCCGACGGCCGCTCGCCGATCAACTACCTCGTCAAGTCCGACGAGAAGGTGGCCCTGCCGCTGTACCCGCAGTTCGGGACCCGGCCGCAGGTGTTCTACATGCCGCCGTACCACGTGCCGCCGGAGTTCCTCACGCAGATGTTCACGCCGAACGTGGACGAGAAGCGCAACGACTGGCCCGGATCCACCTACGAGGAGTCTGTGAAGATCGTCCAGCAGCGCGCCCGCGATCCGAGCCACCACGTGCTCGGCATCCTCCAGCTGTTCGGCGCGACCACCCGGCTCATCGAGACGTACCGGGTGAAGGAGAACCGGGTGAAGGGCTGGGACCGCAAGGGGAAGAAGGTCGTCGACATGCCCATCGAGGAGCCCATGGAGGTCCGCGAGGGCGAACAGTGGACCAACCAGCCGTGAGGTGATCACGATGACGGACACACCTACTACGCCGGAGGAGTTCGAGGAAGTCAAGCGACGCCACGGCGCTCGCGCGGCACTGTACGCCGTCGTCGCGGGGGCGTTCTGTTACCCGGAGGAGTCGAACGTCGCGGAGCTGACCGACGCGGCCGCCGTCGAGAGCATGCGCGAGGCGGCCGACCGGCTCGGCTGCGGCGGGGCGGCCGGCGATCTGGCCGACGCGCTGGGATCCCCCGATCTAGACGCTGAGACGCTCGCGGACGGCTACAACGCCTTGTTCGGGCTCCCGGGCGACGACGGCGAGTATCCGGTCGTCCCGTACGAGGCGACATACACCGTCCGCGACGACCTGAGCGCGAAACAACGCCGGATCGCGACCGTCTCGGGGCTGCTCGACTCGCTCGATCTGGACCGATCGGACGCCTTCCACGACCGCCACGACCACGTCGCCGTCGAACTGGAGATCATGCAGGTGTTGGCGGCGCGTCGCGCCGTCGCGGAGGCCGACCCCGACGACGAGGGCGACGCCCGCACGCTCGAACTCGCGGAGGCGACCGTGTTGGAGACGCATCTGGCCGACTTCCTGCCGGGCCTCGCACACGACCTGGGCGCGGCCGTCGAGCGCGAGGACGTTCCCGATCCCGCGGCCGACGTGTACGTCGCCGCGGCGGATCTGGCGAGCGAGCTGATCGAGCACGACCGGGCGCGCCACCCGGAGCCGCCCGAGACGGACGCCGGGCTCGGGGGTGAGCCGGCATGAGCGTCGGGGTCGACGCCGCGAAACGGGCCGCGGCCGACCGCCTCGACACCTCCGCGGCACTGGGTGCGACAGCCATCACGGCCGTCGTGTTGGCGCTGTTGCTGTCGGCGCAGGCGGCGATGGGCGCGGCCGTGACGAGCGGCAGCCAGCCGGTCGCGGCCGTCGACACCGCCCCGACGGAGCCGGGGGCGCTCGCGTGGGAGAACGCCACCGAACGGACGGTCCAACTCAACCCCCAGCAGATGGCGCTCCCGTACGGCGGCGGCACCGTCGGACGACTCGCCGTCGAAACGGCGGCGAACGACACCCACGTCGCCTTCAGGCTGACGTGGGAGGACCCGACCGCCGACACGAACATCTCCGAGCCGGGCGCCTACAGCGACGCCGCGGCGATCATGCTCCGTCGGGGCGAGCAGCCGCCGATCATGATGGGCGGCGGCGACGCGCCGGTGAACATCTGGTACTGGCGCGCGAGCTGGCAACACGGCGACCAGGACGTCGGCGGCGACATGTACGCGTACCCGCACCCGGACGCCGAGACCAAGCCCGGGCTCGCGGCCGATAACCCCCTCTCGAAGCAGCGCTATTCGGACTACGGACAGAACTACTACGCGAAGGGGTACGGCTCGCTGAGCTACGCCGAGAACCAGCCGGTGCAGGCATCCGGCCGGCGGACAGACGACGGCTGGCAGGTCGTGTTCGTCCGAGAGCGAACGGCGAACGGCACCTACGACGCCGGGCTCTCGGGCGGCGAGCCGGTCCACATCGCGTTCGCCGTCTGGAACGGCAGCGCCGACGAGGTGAACGGCAAGAAGTCGATCACCCTGCGCTTCAGCCAGCTACAGGGCGATGAACTGTCGGTTCCGTCCGACTCCTCGGGCGACTCCGGCGGCTCTGGCGGTGACGGCGCGGGCGGGGAGGGCGAACAGACCGCGAGCGGCGACGGGGACGACGGACTCTGGATCACCCGGAGCTTCGGCAACGGACTCGCCGGCGTGGTCGGCGTCGTCGTCGTCACGTACCTCGTCGCGTACCGGTCGATCAGACGGCGGTCCTGACACCACGCACTCACTCACACCCATGGGATCCGACGACTACGCGAACTGGAGCGCCCGGGGACGGGCGCCGGCCGAGGACGAACAGTCGCTCCGGACCGCCTTGCGCGCCCCCGAAGCGGCGACGCGGCGCGACGCCGCGCTCGGGCTGGTCGACGCGGCGGCCGACGGACTGGCCGGAGAGACCGTGTCCCGACTCGGCGAGCGCGTCGAACGGGACAGCGATCCGGACGTCAGACAGTTCGCCGTCGAGGCGCTCGGCGTCGCCGGCGCGGACGCCTCGGCGGTCGCGCCCGGCCTCGACGACCCGAACGAGTGGGTCCGCGCCGAGGCCGTGGTCGCGCTGGCGCGGGCGGCGCCCGACGAGGCAGGGGAGGGACTGCGGAACGCCCTCCCCGATGACTCCGGGTTCGTCCGACGCAACGCCGTCATCGCGCTGGCGAAGACGGGCGCCGCGGACGCGGAGACCCTCCGCGAGCGGCTCAAGGCGGACCCCCACGCCGGCGTGCGCGAGTACGCCGCGAAGTACCTCGCGACCTTCCCGGGCGAGGAGTCCGAGACCGTGACCGTCCTCGCGGCGGTGCTCGCGCGCGATCCCGAGGCGTTCGTCCGGGCGGGCGCCGCGACCGCGTTGGGCGAACTGGGGACCGACCGCGCGGAGGAGGCGCTGGAGTCGCAGGGCGTCACCGACCGCTCGGAGGACGTGGTCCGGGCCGCGAAACGCGCGCTGGCGACGGCTCGCGGGGAGGACCCCGAGGACATCGAGGTGCCGTCCTCGGTGCCCGGCGGCGGCCCCGAGCGCCCGGAGGAGGCGCCGGACGGCCGTCCCGACGGTGTCGGCGCGCCCATTGGTCCCCCGACCGACTCCTCTCGGGGGGCACCCGGCGGCCTCGGCGGCGGACCGAACGGCCCGCCGAGCGGTCCGGGCGGGCGAACCGACAGCGACGGACGGAGGTGACACGACATGAGCGACTACGAACTCGACGCGACCGGCGAAGAATCGGGCGAGGAGCCAGCGACCGACGCGGGCGGTTCGGCGGCCGGGGCGGGCGAACGGCTGGGCATCGAGGTCCCCGACGAACACGTCGCGGCGTTCGTCGCCGAGGCGTTCGAGGACCCCGAGCGCGAGGCGACCTGGGAGTCGGTCGTCGACGAGTTCGTCCCCGGCGACGCCCGCGATGACTGGCGTGACCTGTCGATGCGTGACCGCGTCGTCGAGGTGCTCGTGGCGGCCGACGACTACGACGCCCGCGCGGTCGACCTGCTCGATGAGGTTCCGTTGGACCGCGAGGAACCGACCGACGGGATCGAGGCGACGTTCGAGGAGGCGATGCGTCTGCGGCGTAACGCCGACACGTTCCGCTCGGCCATCGCCGACGCCCACGCGGCCGGCCGGATCGACGACGACGGCCTCGTCGACGCCGTCGAGGGGTACGGCTTCGAGACGGACGCTATCGCCGAGCGCGAGGACCTCGTCGAGGCGGTCGCCGAACGCTACGGTTTCGGCTTCCGCCCGTACGGCGGCACGCTGATGGACACCGACCACCCCGAGGACCGGGAGACTGGGGAGGTGTGGTGATGGCCGACGACCCGGCGCACAACTGCGACGCTCACGGCGACGGCCGCGTCGGCGACGCCGCCGACCAGGACGCCGAGCTGGTCGAACGCGCGGCCGACGCCCTCGCCGACGCGTCGCTGCCCGACGGGCTCGCCGACGACCCGTTCACGGCGGGCGTCGTCACGGACGTCCGTGCGGCCGACGGGACGGTCACGCTCGACGTCTCCCTCGGGCCGGCTCCGACCGACGGGGAGCTCGGTCCCGAAACCTCCGATCTCGCGGTCGAACGACTCCGGGGCGCGGTCTTCGAGGTCGCTGGCGTCGAGGAGGTCCGCGTCGAGGAGGTGGGTACCGAGGACATGGACGCGCGCGACGACGCATCCGGTGGCGCGGGTTACCACGATGACGCCGGGCATGACGGCCACGACGACGTGCACGAGCACCACACTCCGGCGGCGGACCGGACGCTCGACGGGGTCGACCACGTCGTCGCGGTCGCCAGCGCCAAGGGCGGCGTCGGCAAGACGACCGTCTCGGTCGCGCTCGCTCGCGCGCTCGCGGCCGACGGCCTCGACGTAGGGCTGTTCGACGCCGACGTGTACGGCCCGAACGTGCCGGAGCTGCTCGCCGTCGAGGGACCGGTCCGCGCGACCGACGACGGCGCCGCCGCGCCCGTCGAGCGCGCCGGCGTCGAGACGATGAGCGTCGGCCTGCTCGCCGACGGCGGTCCGGTCGCCTGGCGGGGATCGATGGCCCACGAGGCGCTCTCGGAGCTGTTGTTCGACACCGCATGGGGCCATACCGTCGACGGTGCGGACGAGGACGCTGCGGGCGACGAGGGAGCCGACGGCGATGGGGACGGCCGTCTCGACGTGCTCGTGCTCGACGTGCCGCCGGGAACTGGCGACGTGCCGCTCACCATCACCCAGTCGGTCCCCGTCGACGGAACCGTGTTGGTGTCGACGCCGGCGGCGACAGCGCTGTCGGACACCGCTCGGTTCCGGGAGCTGCTCGACGAGAACGGTGTCCCGACGCTGGGCGTCGTCAGCAACATGGACGGCTTCACCTGTCCGACCTGCGGCGACAGCCACGACCTGTTCGACGCCGATGTCGACGCCGCCGATCGACTGGAGTGTCCCGTGCTCGCGAGCCTCCCGTTCGACGCGGACCTGCGCGAGCGGCTCGCGGTCGGTCCAGAGGGCGACGGCGATGACGCCGTCCCGGAGGCGGCCCGCGAGATGGCGTCGACCGTCCGGGAGCGGATCGGGCTCGACGGCGACGACCCGGTGCCGTCGGCGGCCGTCGACGTGCGCGGGATGCCCGAGCGCCCGCGCCGCGAGCACGTCCGCGCGGAGGCCGCGGACACCGATCCCGGCGGGCGGCTATCGCTCCTCGACTCGACGCCGCCGGACCCGCTGCTCGATGCGGTCAGCGTCGGGTTCGGCTGTCCGCGAGACGGGCTCGACCCCCGCGTCCGCCGCCACGGCGACGGCCGTTGGTCGCTGACGGTCGAGCGGCCGGCGACCGGGGAAGTCGCCGACGACGCCGAACCTCCGGCCGAGGACGCGGAACCGGGACGCCCGGGGGTGACCGGCCGATGAGCGCCCCGAACCGCGTTCCGAGCGTCGGGAACGCGGCGGCCCGTCGGCGTCCGGCGTCGCAGTGACCGTCCGCGCGGGCGAGGACCGCGCCGCCGTGGACCTCGACCGCCTGCGCGCGATGGAGCGCGAGCGCATCGAACGCGAGTATCTATGCGCCAGCGGCGAGCGCTGGGGCGGGGTGTGGCGGGGTGTCCCGGTCGCCGCGGTGCTGGAGGCCGCGGGCGTCGACATCGACGGCGACGCCACCCATCTCAGGGTGGTCGACGCCGGCGACTACGCCGTCTGCGTCCCGGTGGCGACCGCGCTCTCGGCCCACCTCGCGGTCGAGCGCGACTGCGACCCGCTGCCGCCCGAGCGCGGCCCGCGGTTCCTCGCGCGCGTCGACGCCGGAAAGACGGTGAAATCCGTTCGCGAACTCGAACTCCTCCGGCTGGACCCGTCGGACGACCCTGAGGAGTACGAGAACCTCGGGTACTGATAGGCGACGAGAATGGCGGCTCTGTCGTCGCTTCCGCCGCCAGTACCGCCGGGAACATGTTCGTGTCAGTCCTCGCCCGAACGGAACGCCGGACGGACTAAAATCCCTCACGGGAGTATCCCCGACCGCATGAGAGTCACGAGACGGACGCTTGCGAAGGCGCTCGTCGTGGCCTTCGTCGTGAACCTCGTCGTGATGGGCGCCGGCGCCGCGCTGGCGTACGAGGAGGCGCCGCCCATCCCCGACCGGATCGTCGGACCCGACGGCGAGACGCTCGCGACGGGCGACGACGTACAGGCCGGCAAGGCGGCGTTCCAGCGGGACGGGCTGATGAACCACGGTTCGATCCTCGGCAACGGGGCGTACTACGGCCCCGACTACACCGCCGACGCGCTCGACCTGAAGACCGAGGCGATGCGCGAGTACTACGCCGAGGAGCGCTACGGCGACGCGTACGACGACCTCCCCGCGGAGGAGCGCGCGGCCGTCGACTCGCTCGTGAAGTCGGACCTCGACGACGGGTCGCCCGGGGACGGGGTCATCGAGTACTCCGCCGCCGAGGCGTACGCCCACGAACAGGTGCGCCAGGAGTACGTCGAGCGCTACCACGAGGGGTCGAACGCCCGTGGCGTCCCCGTCGACATGATCGACTCCGAGGAGGACGCGCGGCGCTTCGCCGACTTCGCGATGTGGACCGCGTGGTTCTCCCACACCGACCGCCCGGGCGCCGACCACAGCTTCACCAACGACTGGCCGCCCGCGCCCGCCGCCGGTAACACCCCCGGCGCCTCGGCGATGACGTGGAGCGTCATCGCGATGGTGCTGCTCGTCGCCGGCGCCGGGGTCGGTATCTGGCTGTACTCGTCGATCGACCTGCCGGAGCCGTCGACCGAGGGCGTCGACGTGCCCCACCCGGACGACACCGATCTGCTGCCGAGCCAGTCGGCGGCGCTGTGGTTCGTCCCGGTCGCGGCGCTGTTGTTCCTCGCGCAGACGCTGCTCGGCGGGTTGCTCGCTCACTACTACATCGAACGGCACGCGTTCTTCGGGCTGGAGGAGGTTCCGGGACTCGGTATCGACGTCCTCCAGTTGCTCCCGTTCGCGATGGCGAAGACGTGGCACATCGATCTGGGGATCCTCTGGATCGCGACGCTCTGGCTGGGGGCCGGGCTGTTCCTCCCGCCGCTCCTGACGGGCTACGAGCCCGACAACCAGGCGCGGTACGTGAAGGGGCTGCTCGTCGCGTTGGTGGTCGTCGCCGTCGGCGGGCTCTCGGGCATCTGGCTCGGCGCACACGGCTACTTCGACGGCGACCTCTGGTGGATCCTCGGCAACGAGGGGCTGGAGTACCTGGAGGTCGGCAAGCTCTGGCAGGCCGGCCTGCTCGTCGGGTTCGTCGCGTGGGCCGCCCTCGCGGCACGGGGGCTCAAGCCCCTGCTCGACCGGGAGGAGCCGTACGGGCTCGCGCACATGATCCTCTACGCCGGCGGCTCCATCGCGCTGCTGTTCACCGCGGGCTTCATGTTCACCCCGGAGACGAACATCGCGGTGACGGAGTTCTGGCGCTGGTGGGTCGTCCACATGTGGGTCGAGGGCGCCTTCGAGTTCTTCATCGTCGCCGTCGTCGCCATGACGCTGGTGTCGATGAACCTCCTTCGGCGCCGCTCGGCCGAGAAGGCCGTCCTGCTGGAGGCGCTGCTGGTGATGGGAACGGGCGTCATCGGCGTCAGCCACCACTACTGGTGGATCGGCATGCCCGACCTCTGGGTGCCCATCGGGAGCGTCTTCTCGACGCTCGAGTTGATCCCGCTGGTGTTCATCCTCTTCGAGGCGATCAACGAGTACCGCGCGCTCGTCGGCAGCGGCGAGTCGTTCCCGTACACGCTGCCGTTCATGTTCATCATCGCCTCCGGGGTGTGGAACTTCGTCGGTGCGGGCGTGCTCGGGTTCTTCATCAACCTCCCGCTGATCAACTACTACGAGCACGGCACCTACCTTACGGTCGGCCACGCCCACGCCGCCATGTTCGGCGCGTTCGGCTTCCTCGCCATCGGCATGGCGACGTACGTGCTCCGGTTCACCGTCTCGAACTGGTCGGGACGGCGCCTGCGGTGGGCGTTCTGGCTGTGGAACGTCGGCCTCGCGCTGATGGTGTTCGTCAGCGTCCTCCCGGTCGGGTTCATCCAGCTGGAGGTGTCGTTCACGCAGGGGTACGACGCCGCGCGCTCGCTGGCGTTCTACAACCGGCCGCTCATCCAGTCGCTGTTCTGGGCGCGGCTCCCCGGGGACACGCTCATCATCCTCGGCACGGCGCTGTTCGCCTACGACGTGGCCGCGAAGCTGACCGCTCGCCGCGTCGTCGACGACCCGGACGCCGTGATCACGACCGACGGGATCCGGGCGTTCCTGGACGACGACTGACGGGGAATCACCCCGTCCAGAACGCCCGCTGTCGCCGCTGTATTTCGTGGAGAACGGACGCGAGCACGTCACGCCAGTCCGTGGGGTGAACGGTATCCTCGCCCGGCGTCGGCGCGTCGGGACCGGGGTGCACGTGGTCCCGTGCGTTGTGATCCGACGGGTGGCGGTCCCACCGGTGATCGAACGTGGAGGCGTCGTGGTCCTCGTGGTAGTGGAGCGAGAAGTCCCCGTTCTGGAACCACGCGACCTCGAGGCGGGCGGACCGAACCGGTTCCGGATAGAACCCGAGGTCGTACGAACACGTCACACGGTCCGGTGCGAACTCGGGGCGGGAGTCCACCGATTCGAACCGGTCGTCGCCGTCGAGTCGTTCGGCGATCGTGTCCAGCCTGTCGAAGTCGGCCGGTGCACCCTCCCCCGCTGTGGGATCGGTCGGATCGTCCGGGTCCGCTCCGCCGGTCATACGGCGCGGCGTCGGCCGGCCGAACCTTCCCCCTCAGCCTTCAGTGCCCGTTCGAGGAGGTCGGTCCGTCGCCTCGACGTTCGCCACGCGCTCACGTCCGCCCACACGTCCTCGACCGACCGGCCGTCGTCGGACGCGCGGTCGGCGATCGCTACCTCGTCGGGCGAGTCGGCGTCAAACTCCCCCGCGTACGTCTCCGCACGCTCGCGTTCGGTCCCCAAGAGGTCGACCAATTCCTCGTCGGTGTATCGCTCCCGAAGCGTCTGCACCCGGCGCCATCGCAGGTACGACGGGTTCCGGCGGTACGTCGCCGGCGAATCAGTGACACGGGTGACGATCCCCATTCGCTCGAACCACTCCAGGTACTCCCGCGCCGCGTCGGTGCCGTGTCCGGCCGCGTCGGCGACCTCGCCGACCGTCATCGGGTCGTCGGCGTCGAGGACGGCGTCAAGGAAGTCGTCGCGCGTTCGTTCGCCGCGGACGACCTCGTCGACGGGCGTCAACTCGTCGAACGCCGGCGGTGTCGCTCGCTCGTCCGCGTCCGCGGTCAGTTCCGCTCGCGGCTCGTCCATACGGACGGAACGAGGTCTGACGGAATAAAACTTTTCCAGACGGACTAACCCGTCTACGGCGGTGTCGACACCAGCACGTCCGGCAGTGCCCTCGTTGTCGTCGGCCGAGCCGGACTCGCCCGACCGAATGCCGTCCCTTTTATCCAGGCCGGTCCGTTGCGGCCGGTGTCTCTCGAGGAGGCCGTCGCATGGACCCGACCGAACACGGATCACGACCGGACGACCGCGCATCGCAACCGGGCGACGGGAACGGCGACCCCGCCCGAGGAGCGTCCTCACCGGCGGGCGTCGTGGACGCGATCGAGACGTTCGACCCCGCGTATTTCGGGCTCGTCATGTCCACGGGGATCGTCTCGATCGCGTTCCGCGAACTCGGCGTCGACGCGGTCGCGTCTCCGCTCGCGGCCTTCAACGTCGCCTGCTACGCCCTGCTCGTGGGCGTCCTCGCGGTCCGTGTCGGCCTGTTCCCGGGACGGGTGCTCGCGGACCTCCGCGACAGGGACCGGCACTGGGGTTCGCTGACGTTCGTCGTGGGGACGAACACGGTCGGCGTCCAACTGCTGACGTTCTTCGATGCGGTGGGTGCGGCGGCGGTATTGTGGGTGTCGATGACCGCCGTGACACCGGCGCTGTTGTACTACCTGTTCGTCACCGAGTTCGTCGGCGCCGGCAAGCCCGCGGTGAGCGAGCGGATCGACGGGGCGTTCCTGCTCGTTATCGTCTGCATGCAGTCGCTCGCGATCCTGGGCGGGTCGCTTTCGGGCGCCGTCGACGGGTACACGACCGAGATCGTCCTGCTGAGCATGAGCTACTTCGGTGCCGGGTACGTCCTCTACTTCGTCGTCGTGACGGTCGTCACCTACCGGCTCCTGGAGGGGGCGGTGCGCCCCGAGGACTGGACCGGGCCCTACTGGATCACGATGGGTGCGGCGGCGATCACGACGCTCGCGGGGGCGACGCTGGGCCCGCGACTGGGGACGGTCCCCGCTTGGGAGTCGTACGCGCCGGTGATCCTCGGGATCACCTTCCTCGCGTGGGCGATCGCCTCGTGGTGGATCCCGTTGCTGCTCGCGCTCGACGTCTGGTCGTTCCTGACCGACGGGGTCGAGGGCCGGCCGCCGGTGTGGGTCCTCCTCGTCCCGTGGTCGCGACTGGGATTCGGGCGTCGACTGCACTCGTACGCGCCGACGGCGTGGGGCCGGGTGTTCCCGATGGGGATGTACACCGCGTGCACGCTGAACCTGGCCGGTGTCGGCACGTTCAGCCCGCTGTCAGTCGTCCCCGCCTACTGGGGCTGGTTCGCGCTGCTCGTGTGGGCGTTCACGCTCATCGGCGCGACGCGGGCGCTCGCACGGGTACTCCTCGGAAGTCGGGTCGCGCCGGCGGGACCGTCAGAGTCGGCGTAGTCGGGACGGTCGATGGGTTGGGTGGGTTATATACGGTCCACCGAACCCGTTCGACGACTCCCTCCGCGCGTAAGAACGGGTCTCCCCGCGTGAGAACCACGAAGCCGGTTGATGGGGAGACAGGCCATACGTCCAACTGCGAGGTGCCCACTGATGCCCACGACGCGACGGACGACGCTGAAGGCGCTCGGAACCGGCGCGGGCGGCGCGGCGCTCGCCGGCTGCGCGGCCGAGGCGCCGACCGACGCACAGACCGAGACCGCGCGGCAGACGACCGAGAAGACGAGCGGGAAGCCGACGAGTAGCCGAGTCGCAGCCGACCCGACTGACGTGCCCGATCCGATCGACCGCGACACGTCGGAGACGGTCGAAGTCGAGTTGACCGCCCGCGAGGTGCGCGCGGAGATCGAGGACGGCGTCGTCTACGACTACATGACGTTCGACGGGCAGATCCCCGGCCCGATGATCCGGGTCCGACGCGGCGACACCGTCCGGGTGACGCTGACGAACGCCGAGGAGAACGCGATGCCCCACAACGTCGACTTCCACGCGTGCTACGGCCCCGGCGGCGGCGCCGAGGACACGACGGTCGCGCCGGGCGAGTCGGCGACGATCCAGTTCCGTGCGGAGTACCCCGGCGCGTTCATCTACCACTGTGCCGTCGCGAACATGGACTACCACATCGCCTCGGGGATGTTCGGGATGATCCTCGTCGAGCCCGAGGACGGGCTCCCGGCGGTCGACCGCGAGTTCTACGTCGGGCAACACGAGATCTACACGGACAAGCCCGCCGGCGAGAAGGGCCGCCACAGCTTCGACCTGGAGTCGATGAAGGCGGAGGATCCGACGTACGTCGTGCTCAACGGGCAGAAGTACGCCCTCACACCCGACGGCTTCGGCGCGATGGCCGCCGAGACCGACGAGACCGTGCGGGTGTTCATGGTCGATGGGGGGCCGAACCTGAACAGCAACTTCCACCCCATCGGCAACGTCTGGACCGACGCCTACCGCGACGGCGCCATCGCGGGCGACCCCGAGCGGTACGTCCAGACGATGAACGTCCCGCCGGGCAGCTGTATGGTCGGCACGATGGACCTCCCGGTGCCCGAGGACATCAAGCTCGTCGACCACGCGCTCTCGCGCGTCGCGCGCAAGGGGATGCTCGGCGTCGTCTCGGTCGACGGCGAGGAGAACCCGGAGGTGTTCGATCCGTCGCCGGGCGAGGGTGCCGGCGAGGACACGGGCTGACCGCCCCGGGCCGTCGCGCCCGCCGGACAGGATCCACCTCACCGTACCGGATCTCACCGCGTCTCACCGCACCACCTCTGTGACCGCCGCGGCTACGACCGGTCCGCAGCGGGCAGCCGAACAGTCGCCTCGCCGCCGCCGTCGGGGTACGTGCCGACCGAGAGCGTTCCGCCGTGGAACTCGATCACCCACTTCGCGAGCCAGAGGCCCATCCCGCTGCTGTGGCGGAGCTGCGTCTCGACCTCGTCGTCGTTGATCAGCGCGCGCTCGCTCTCCGGGAAGCCGTCGCCGTCGTCGAGGACCCTGATCTCGACCTCCCGACCCGCACGCGTCTCCCGAACCCGAACGTCGGACGGATCGCCGCCGTACTGTAAGGCGTTCTCGACCAACTCGCCGACCGCTGTCACGACGTGGTCGCCGCCGAGGACCGCCGGCTCCCCGTCGGAGTCGATCCGGACCGTGCCGTTCGGGTGGTAGTCGATCAACTCGTCGTGACGCCGCTTCAGCGCCGCGCTCACCACGACCTGCGAGCGGTCGTCGACGCCCTCCCCGTCGAGCAGTTCGTCGATGATCTTGACGCGCGACTGCGTCTCGCTCAGGTCCCGCCCGATGGAGGCGACCCGGTCGGCGAGGCCATCGCGGCCGGCGTCGCCATCGTCCCCATCGACGACGCCCTCGCCGCGCAGTTGGTCGCTGTACCCGATCAGCAACTGTGCTGCGTGACGGAGGTCGTGGCGGACGAACCGGTTCACCACGGCCGCCTTCTGTCGCTGGTCGGCGACCGTCCGCGCGCGGATCCGGCGCACGTCGTTGACGCCGATCAGTACGTGGGCGAACGCGCTCACGCCGAGGATCACCGTTCCCGACAGCAGCGGCGCGGCGACGCGACCGCCAGTCGCGGCTTGGAAGGCGGCGACCAGCGCGAGGACGGCGATCGTCACGACCACACCGAGCGCGTTCCACCCGGCAACCCGGAGGAGGTGTTCGGACTCGACCGAACTCCGGTACAGCACTGGCCCGGCGAACGTGAACGAGACGCCGAGAACGAGCACGGAGCCGACGACGACCCAGCCTGCAATTCCCTGAATCCCCTCGACGAGTGATCGGCTCGCGACGCCGAGCAGGCCGATCCCCGTGATTCCGATCGTAGCCGCCGCGGCTAGCCGTCGCAGATCCATTGGACGAGCCACGAGAGTGATCCGCAAAACGGCGGTGGTACAGGCAGTCTGAACCGACGGCTGTTCCCGTCGCCAACCCCGAACGGGGCCCCGATGCGGACTCGGCACTCCGCTCCCACGGCCGACGCCCCGCTCGGGCCACACCTCGCGGTGGCTGTCCCTCGTCCTCCATCGGAGTCGGGCATTCCGTTCGCTACTGCGTCAGCGGCGAGCGCTCGGGGTCGATGTCGAGCGCGTCCTCGGCGAATCGCTTGATAACCGTCCCCTCGGCACGGTGGAGCCGTTCGCTCGCCGTCGATTTCGCGATCCCCTGCCGGTCTGCCAGCTCGGTCAGCGTCGTCTCGCGCGGGGTGTCGTAGTAGCCCGCCCGGATCGCCGCCCCGAGCAGATCCCGCTGGCCGTCGGTGAGGAGGTCCTCGGCGTCGATCGCGTCGTGGACGTACTCGACGACGTAGTCCATCCCCATCGTCTCCAGCGCGGTCGCGAACGCCGAGAGCCTGTCGCGCGCTCCGGCGACCGTGAGCCGGGCGGTCCCCTCCGTGATCTCGACCGGGTACTCCACCGGGAGCCGCGAGTCGCTCAGCGGCAACAGTAGGCGGGGATCCGTGGTCTCGACCCGGATGATCGCCTCCCGGACGTCCTCTGCGGCTCGTTGGAGTTCGACCTCCTCGACCCCTTCCGCGGCGTCGATATCCCGGACGACCTCCGGCGCGTCGTCGTCACGGAGCGCGACGAGCGCGACCCCGCCGCGGTCGGTCGGCAGCACCGACAACACCGACAGCGTCGCGTCCGGATGCGACCGGGTCACCTGTCCGACCCAGACGTCCTCCGGGAGCGACACCTCGAGTCGCGCGCGAGCCATGTCGGGTCACCTCGCCCCGTCGTCTCGACGCTCCGCCGACTGGCTCCCGCCGTCGGCCCTGTACGCGCCCTCCGTGGCCGTTGTAGTGTCCTCCCCGGACAGGAGGAGGAACAGCCCGAACACGAGCGGCGACAGTGCCGCGGCGATTCCGCCGCCGAGCACCAGCAGTGCCGGCGCGTCGCCGACGCCGCCACCTCCGCCTCCGCCGCTGCCGCCGTCCGCGCCTCCGGCGGCCGACTCGTTCGTCTCCTCGGCGGACTCGGTCGCGTTCGCCGTGCCGCCCTCGCCGTCGCCACCGGCCGACTCACTGCCGCCTCCGCCGGTTCCGCCGTCGCTCGATCCGCCGACCTCGGTGTCGCCGACGACGACGGCGCCCTTCATCCCGAGCGCCTTGTGCGGGGTGCAGGCGTACCGGTAGACTCCGGCCTCCTCGAAGGTGTGCTCGAACGTGTACCCCGCATCGCCGACGAGTTCCGACTCGAAGGATCCGCCCCCTTCGGCGACGACGTTGTGCGAGCTGCCGTTCCCGGTCCACTCCCACGTGACGGTGGTCCCGGGATCGACGCGGACGGCCGCCGGCCCGAACCCGTACGCGCCGCCGTTGGCCTGGGTGCCGACCTCGACGGTCACCGAACTCGAACCGGTCTCGTCGACGACGCCGTCGTAGTTGTCCACGTTCGAGAACCACTCCTCGAGCCCGCCGGACGACTGCGCGGCCGCGGGGGCCGTCGCCGCCCCGCCGGCGGCCGCCGCGACGCCGCCCGCAAGCGCCGTTCGAAGCACGCTCCGCCGCGACACCGATGATGTTCCGGACTCCGTCATACATGTTCGAGTTGCGGGTCGGGGATAATGTGGGGCCGCGCTGGATCCCAACGACTGGGAACGAGCGATAGCGGACGGTTCCGGACCGGTCACTCGGGTCGACGTTCGGACTCGGGTCGGATCTCACGTCGTCGAAGGAACGCCGGAGTCGGTTCCAGGACACGCGACTTTAACCCCGCCGAGCCACCAGAACCGGTATGCGCGGATACGACCCCGAGCGGCGGGATCGAACGGCGGGGTATGGGGCCGGGAGCGACGGGGCGACGGACACGGGGTGGACCCGGTGAACCCGAACCGCGTCGACTCGGTCGTCGACCTCACGTACGGGCTCCTGATCGCGTTGGCCGTCGGACTGATCCTCGTGCTCGGCACGGAGGTGGGCGTCGCGTTCGGGCTGGGCGTGATCGTCTCGTACGTTCTCCACATCGCCTGGAAGATGGCCCGATTCGACCCCCAGTGGATGACGACCGAGGTCCAGCAGACGGTCGAGCAGACGGTCGCGGACACCGTCGACGAGACCGTTCAGGACGTCGAACGGTCGGTCGCGGAGACGGTCGACGAATCCGTCGGTGAAACGGTCGAGGAGAAGGTGGGCGAGACGGTAGACGAGACAGTGGGCGAGACGGTCGAGAAGACGGTAGACGAAACGATGGAGGAGAAGGTGGGCGAAACGGTCGAGCGGACGGTAGACGAAACGGTGGAGGAGAAGGTGGGTGAAACGGTCGAGAAGACGGTGGAGGAGACGGTCGACAAAACGGTGGAGGAGAAGGTGGGCGAGACGGTGGAGAAGACGGTGGAGGAAACGGTCGAGAAGACGATGGAGGAGAAGATGGGCGAAACGGTGGAGGAGGCGGTCGAGCGGTCTGTCGGAGAGCAACTGGGCGAGGGCGGTGACGCGGACGACGACGCCGAAAGCGACGCGGACGAAGACGTGGACGACACCGAGGGTGAAGCCGCCGACAGCGACGGGAAGGAGGATGTCGAGGGAACGGAGGACGAGGACGGCGACTCCGACGAGGAGGACGGGTCGACTGACACCAGATAGTGAGAGAGCAAGGCCTTAGGGCGCACGACAATTAGTACAGGTAATATGGTGGAGCTACTCCTTCTCGTCGGCGTGCTCGTCGCGATGTTCGTCGGCTACAACATCGGCGGATCGACGACGGGCCCCGCGTTCGGGCCCGCCGTGGGTGCGGGTGCGGTGTCGAAGTCGACGGCGGCCGCGTTGATGACGACGTTCTTCTTCGTCGGGGCGTGGACGATCGGCAGACGCGTCGTCGACACGCTCGGCTCGGATCTGGTCACGGCACCCGGCGTGTTCACGCTGGAGACGAGTATCGGCGTCCTGTTCTTCATCGGGCTGGCGCTGTTCGTCGGCAACGTCTTCGGCGTGCCCGCCTCGACGTCGATGACTGCTGTCGGCGCCATCGCCGGGCTGGGCGTCGCCAACGACGCGCTCGACTGGGAGGTCATGGGCGGGATCGTGATCTGGTGGGTCGTCGCCCCGGTCATCGGTTTCTGGGTGTCGCTCATCATCGGCCGCTACTTCTACGCCCGGCTCGACGGCCTCCTCGCGATGGACGAGTCCGACGGCGCGGTGCTCGATATCGACTGGAGCGAGGGCGTCGTGCCGAGCGTGTCGATCCACGAGGACGCGAGCCGACGCGAGGTCGTCGGCGTCGCGGCCGTCATCGCGATCGGTTGTCTGATGGCGTTCAGTTCCGGCACGTCCAACATCGCGAACGCCATCGCGCCGCTGGTCGGCGCGGGAGCGTTGGAGATGAATCCCGGCATCCTCATCGGCGGGCTCGCCGTCGGGATCGGTTCGTTCACGATCGCCCGCCGGACGCTGGAGACGATGGGCAGCGACATCACCGAGCTCCCGTTGACGGCCGCGATTGTCGTCGCGACGATCTCCGCGGCGCTCGTGGTGTTCCTCTCGTTCATCGGGATCCCCGCGAGCTTCGTCGTCATCGCCACGATGTCCATCGTCGGCCTCGGATGGGGTCGTGCCACCCGTCCGATAACCGTCTCGGACGCCGTCCGCGGCGAGACGGGGGAGACCCCCCCGGTCTCGGTCCACGCGCTCGCCGCCGACGGCGACGGCGAGACTGCGCCCCCCATCGGCGAGGAGGACCCGGCTGACATCCCTACGCCCGGCGAACTGTTCGACCCCGCGACGACCGCCCGCGTCGTCGTGATGCAGAACGTCGTCCCGCTCATCTCGACGCTCGGCGCGTTCGTCACCTTCCGGTACGCGCCGTTCTTCTGACTCGAATCGACAGCTTTCGGCAAGCCTAAAAACCTCCGTCGATAGCGTCCGGTATGGACCAACGGTCGTACACGCTCGACGACGTGAGCGTCGTCATGGGTGCGTACAACGAGGCGGAGGCGATCGGCCCGGTGCTCGACGACATCGACGCGGCGACGGACGGCCGCGCCGAGGTCGTCGTGGTCGACAGCTCCGACGACGGCACCGCCGACATCGCCCGCGAGCGCGGCGCGCGCGTCGTCGACCAGCCCCCAAGCGGCTACGGCGCGGCCGTTCGTCGCGCGCTGTACGAGGCGAGCAATCCGGTCCGGATCACGACCGACTGCGACGGCACCTACCCGATGGAGCGGATCCCGGACTTCCTGGCGCTGATCAACGACGGCTACGACGTGGTCAGCGGCGACCGACTCTACCACGGCGCCGACACGATGCCGGCGATGAACCGCCTCGGCAACCGGCTGTTCGCTGGCGTCGCGAGCGCGCTCGGCGGCCACACGCTCTACGACGTGACGACGGGCATGCGCGCGTACCACGAGGACGTGATCGACTCGATCCAGTGGACGGAGAACACCGGTCTGTCCGCGGAACTGCTGATCCGTCCGGCGATGCGTGGCTACCGGATCCGACAGGAACCGATCGCCTACGACGAACGGCTCGGCGAGACGAAGCTCGACCCGTTCTCCGGCGGCGCCGAGATCGGCAAGTCGATCCTGAAGTGTTGTCTCGAAGAGCGGGCCCGGCAACTCCTCTAGCGACGGCGCGGGGCTGAGGCCCGCTCGTGCCGCTCGTATAGGTCTCGACCTGAACGTGACACTACGTGGAATCGATGTTGTATCGGATCGGACCCCACACGATACGCACCGATAGGTATCTTCGTGTTGTCGAGCCGATAGGTGGTTCCGAATGTCCCTGCACGCGGTCGAAGACGTCGACGACGCGTACCGTGCGACGAAAGCGCTGTTGTGGCCCGTCGATCGAAGTTCCTGGGTCAAACTCGCCGTGATCGTCCTGTTCGCGGCCGGTCCTGGAGGCGGGTTCGGCGGGATCCAGACGTCCGCGCCGTTCGAGGGCGGCGGGCCGGGGGGCGGTGCGGGGGTGGAACTACCCGGCGGTGTTCAGCTCCCGGCGACGATCGGCGGGGCGGAGTGGCTCGTCATCGCGACGATCGTCGTCCTCATCTCGGTCATCGTGCTCGGAACGCTGTTCATCGGTTCGGTCATGGAGTTCGTTCTCGTGGAGTCGTTACGGAAGGAGACGGTCTCCCTGCGCGAGTACTGGGGGCGTCGGTGGCCACAGGGGGTGCGACTGTTCGGCTTCCGACTCCTGCTCGGCCTCGTGGGACTCGGGAGCCTCGCGGTCGCCGCGGCGCTCGTCGTCGCCCCGTTCGTGTTCGACGGCGGGAACGGGCTCGCGGTCCCGATCCTCACGGTTCTGGCGGTAGTACCCTTCATCGGTGCGCTGGGACTCTTCACCGGCCTGATCAACGGCTTCACGACCGTGTTCGTGGTCCCGATCATGATCCGGGAGGAGCGGACGTTGCTGGGGGCTTGGGGGCGGCTCTGGTCGACGATAACCGCCGAACCGTGGCAGTATCTCGCGTACGCCGCGGTGAGCGTCGTGTTGTCCGTCGTCGGCGGGGTCCTCGCGTCGGTGGCAGTCGGCGTCGGCGCGGTGGCGCTGTTGATCCCGTTCGGACTGCTCGCGGCCGTCGGGGTCCTCGTGGCGACGGCGAGCGAGTTACTGGGCATCGTGATCGTCTTGTTCGCTGCGCTGTTGTTCGGACTCGCACTGATCGGGGTCGCGGCCCTCGTGCAGGTACCCCTCGTTGTCTACCTCCGCTACTACGCGCTGCTCGTCCTCGGGGACATCGAGGAGTCGCTCGATCTGATCGCCGATCGCCGCGCGGCCGTCCGAGCCGCCGACGGCGGTGGCGGTACCGCTGCTGAGGGCGGTGCCGGTATCGCTTCCGAGGGCGACGACGATGCCCCCGACGACACCGAAAACGGAACGGCCGACACCGACGAGAACTGAGCGAGAAGCCGATCGGCCATCCGGGTGATCCGGGCAACGCCGTCTACGCGGCGACCAGCGCCAGCGAGACGGCGACGAACACGACGTGCGTCGCAGCGTGTCCGACCATCGCAGCTTCGAGGCTGTGGCGCCAGTACAGCCAGCCGTAGGCGACCCCGCCGAGCGAGTTACCGAGCACGACGAACGCGACGACCGACGGCGTCAGCGACCCGTACAGCGTCACGGCCGTCGGGAGGTGGCCGAAGCCGAAGAGGACGGCCGACGCGAGGATCGCCGCCCACGCGACGCCGGAGGTCAGTTCACCTCGCGCGCCACCGGTCATCCGCCGTCCGATCGCCGCCAGCGCCGACATGAGTCCCCACCGGAGCAGCAGCTCCTCGGTTATCCCGCCGTAGAGGAACCGCAACGGCACGGCCGCGAGCACGCTTCGAACCGTCGCGCCCTCGCCGGAGACGGAGCCCGCGGGACCGACCAGCCACCCGGCGAGAAGCAGCGCAACGCCCGCGATTCCGCCCAGCCCGAGTGCGGGGCGAAGCTCGGATCGGAAGCCGGCCCACGCGCCGCCGTCGCCGTCGGCCAACTCGCGGACGCGGGACTTGAGGCCGACGCGCGGGGCGGCGACGAGCCCGACCGCAACCGCGACGCCCAGGAAGACGGCCGGCTGGATGGACACGAGCGCGAGCACTAGGGCGGGGTGCAGTTCCGCCAGCGGCGCCGGCAACCCGCCGCCGGCGACCGCACTGGCCGAGGCTGCGATCACGCCGACGAGACCGAGGCAGAACAGCGCGCCGAACCGGCGGTGGGCGCCGGCGTCGGGACGGAGTGACGAGCGGGTGGGCAACGGGAGCATGGCCGAACGACCGCCGGTCGGGAACGTAAAACCACCACCGGGATGTCACGGCTTCCGACGCCCCGGCTCGGCGTCCCGAGCGCGCGGCGAACGTTCGACGATCACTCGGAGTTGACGGTTTTTGCGTCTGCCTCAGTCGGTTGCGGCAACTGTATCTGGAAGGTTGAATCGTCGGTGTCCACGACGAGGTCGCCGTCCGATTTGTTGACCGTCCACTCAAGACACCAGAGCGCGAGCCCTTCCGCGTGCTTCTTCGGCGTCACCTCCCCCCGCATGACGGCCTCAGCATCCATGTCGGGAAGCCCGTCCCGGTTGTCGGTGACCTCGAGAACGACGGGGTTTCGACCGGACCCGTTCGGGTTTCGATCGGGCCCGTCTGTCGACTCGCGTGTGATCTCGACTTCGATCTCGACACGTCCGTTGTTGTGTTCGATCACCTCTTCGACGACGTCGGCGACGGCCGTCGGGAGCGTCGGCACCCCCGCAACCGTCGGCGACGATTCGTCGACCTCGAGCACGACGGCGGAGTCGGGCCAAGCCGCACGGAGTCCGTCGAACTCGACGGATAGCTTCGCCGCGATGTCGATCGACCGTCGTTCGGCGTCCCCCGCCGCGACCAGGTTTTTGATACGCTTTGTTCTGTCCGAGAGCGTCGCGAGATCCCACGCCGTCTCGTGGATCTTCTCGAGTTCGGCCCGCGTCTGCTCGTCGTCGACGTCCTCCGCGACGGACATCACGCGACCCGCGATCACGTTGACGTCGTTGCGAACGTTGTGTCGGAGCACTCGATTCAGTACGTCGATCATCGTCGACCGCTCCGCGAGTTCCTCGTTCGACGCCTCGAGCGCCCGCTTCGTCGCCTGTATCTCCTCGAACTGCCGGTTGAGGGTGTCTCGCGTCGACGCGAGCCGCCTGTTGAGGTCGCCGAACTCGTCGCGACGCTCGGTGTCGAAGCGTACGTCGTAGTTCCCCCGTTCGAGTTCCTTCGTCCGCGTGCCGAGGCTCGACAGCGCACTGGTCACGTCGGCCCCGAGCACGAGGATAACGGTCGATACCCCGCCGACCGCGATCAGGCCGACGACGCCGATCCACGTTCTCGCCCGTCTGGTTATCGCGTACGCCTCGGCGGCGGGCGCGTGTTCGATCACGACCCAGTCGGTGTTCGCCACCGGCGCGTACGCGGCGACGTACTCCCCCCGGCCGTCCGGTCCTCGGTACGTCGAGCTACGGACGAACCCGTTCTCGCCGTCGAGACCGCGGTTCACTACCGGGGCCCGAAGTACCTGATCCCGATACTGTCGTAGCGTCGCGGACCGATCGTCGGCGAACACAACCGTCCCGTTGGAGTCGACGACCCGCGTGAACCCGCCGTCAACCGGGTGATCGAACCGCTCGAACACGCCCGAGGTGTCGATCGTCACCACGAGGACGTGCCCCGGGTCGTGTCTGATCGGCGTGAGGTAGCCGATCACGGTCGTCCCGTTCGACGAGCGGTACGGCTCCGTAGTCCGCACGTCTTCGAAGCCGTCGAACGCGAACTCCTCCTCCCACGGTAACGACCGAACGGCCGTCCCCTCCAACTCCCGATCCGCGTCCACCTCGACGGTGAGGCTGCGCCTATCGATCACGTACACGTCGACGATGCGGGTCTCCTTCGTGTCCGCGCGTTGCTCGAGGAGGTATCCTCGAACGGCGTGATCGCTCCCGTTCGCGAACACCGAGTCGGCGGAAACCACCCGTGTCACCAGCCGGTTCTGTCCGTTCCACTCGGCGAGCTCGCCCGCCTCGGCATCCGCCGCAGCGGTCATCGATCGTTCGACGTTCTCGTCCAGCACCGCCCCGAGTTGGACGTACAGTCCCAGGATGACGACGCCGACGATGACGAGCACGGTGATGAGGGCGGTAGCCAGCTTTCGCCGATACGAGGCGCGAACCAGTCCGACGACGTGACGGATCCCTGGCACCGAGCGGATCGACTCACGCATTCGCGATCACCCCGCACGTGTGGCCGGCTCGTGCGACTGTCTGCCGAGCCCGTATGACCCCCTCGCCGCCCGGCGAGTCACGCACGGCGCTCGGTCCGCCACCGTCCGAACGCCGTCCGCTCATCCGACGACCCCGATCTCGTTCAGGTACGAGCGAGCGACGGCGCTCGGGGATTCGTCCTCCATGATGACCCGCCGGGTCAACCGTCTGATCGTCCGCTTGTCCAACGCGGACACGATCGGCCGGAGGTGATCGAATAAACCCGGGTGCTCCTCGATGGTCGGTGCGTAGGCCGTCGGCGACGGCTGGTACGGAAGGAAGTACTCGCGGTCGTCCCGGAGCGTGACGAACGACCGACTCTCCAGTTGTGGGTCGGTGTCGAACCCGCTCGCGACCTGGACTCGGTCGTCACTCAGCAGCTCGTAGGTGATACCTACCGACGTGATGATGAACGTCCCTGACTCCAAGGTCTCCTTGGCTTCGGACCCGATCCCGTAGTACTCGACAAGCCCGGACCACCCGTCCGACCGGTGATAGAAGTCCTCGTTGAGGGCCACTCCGAAGTCGGTGTCCCCCGATCCGACGTGCGTCGCGAACTCACTGATCGTCGTCACGCCGGTTCGTTCGCTCCAGTCGCGGTCGGCGATCAGGACGTACCCGTTGGAGAACGAGGCCGGAGGGGCCATCCGCACACCCTGTGACCGAGCGTCCTCGCTCACGAGCCGGTACAGCCGGTCCGGATCCGTTATCCGTTCGTCACGGCGCGGCGGGAGCCGACTCCACGCCGTTCCCGTGTACTCCCAGTAGAGGTCCTTGATCCCGGTCCTTGTCGCCTCCCAGTTCTCGCGAGAGTTCCCGTAGCCGATCTCGTTGACGACCTGTATTCCCTCGACCGACTGAAGCCCGTGGTACGCCAGATATCCCAGTACTCGTTGTTCCGGGAACGACTTCGATCCGACGCGAACGTTCGACGGATCCTCGGTTCCTCGACCCACTCCACGCCCCAAGCAGCCACCGGACACGCCGACGCCGACTGCACCGACCAACCGTATCGACTCCCGGCGTGTCTGTCGCACGATACCGGCTATCAGTCGCTGAGATAACAAATAACCCTGTGTCGGTGACGCGTGTCGGTTCGAGACCGTGGATCGGAGGGGGACCCGGTCGGAGACGTCCGTCGCTTTGGCCCCGGTCACGTCGGCGTCGTCAGCGTCACCTCGATCCCGCGGTCGGGCGGGGAGTCGCCCACGCCCTCCGGGACACAGCGCGTCGGCACCGGACACCGCTCGACGGTCGCCGTCAGCGCCCGGGCCGTCCCGTCGATCCGCTCGTACGGGAACGACAGCCGGTAGCTGTACCCGCTTGCGGGTCCGGTGGAGACGAACACCTCCACGTCGATCTCGTCGCCGTCGTCGAGCGGCAACACCGCGCCCTCGGCCTCGCCGCCCTCGCCGCCGCTGACGACCAGATCCTCACCGCTCACGGTGAGTTCGCCGTCCTCGACGACCATCGACAGCGACAGGGGGCCGCCGGAATCGTTCGCCACGAGGTACGTCGACCCGCGGTCGCCGGTCACGCGGACGGTGGTTCCCTCGACGGACTCGGGACGCTGGAGCGTCGCGTTCAGGTACAGTCGGTCGCCGGCGACGCGCTCGACCTCCCGGACCCCGCCGCGGACCGTGGAGTCGTCGGTCGGCACCCACGACCCCGCGTACACGTAGCGGTAGAGGTCGCGGTCGGGGTACTCGCGGGCGACCTCCAGTTCCCGCGTGTCGCCCAGCGCGTACACCCGGGGGCCGTCGTGGCCGGGGTCGTTGCGCAGCGCCTGGAACGGGTGGTTGAGCCACGGGCCGTACGGCGTCGGGAGGAACAGGACCGAGTCCTCGGGGACCGCCGCGCCGGGGTCGCCGTCGGCGACTAGCGGCCCGTAGCCGGCGCGGAGCTCCTCGGTCACCGCCTCGTTGCGCTCGACGGTGTCGTCGACGGCGCCGACGGCGACGCCGCCCGCGGCCGCGCCGGCGACGAGGAGCGCGACCGTCGCGACCGCGCGGGCGTGGCGCGGCTCGACCCGGCCCGCCCGTTCGGCGAGTTGGGTCGCGGCCCCCCGCAGGCCGTCCGCGAGGGCGACGCACGCCACCGCCGCGAACACGGCCGTCGGGACGATCAGGTCGTAGTGGTAGTACGGACCGAGGTAGTAGATCAGGCCGTCTGTGCGCACCTCCAGCGCGCCGAGGACGTTGAAGTTGCCCCAGAAGGCGACGTTGCCGGCGGCGACGCTCGCGAACGTCGCCGCGAGCAGCCCCCGACGGACCCGTCCGCCGAGCGCGCCGTCGCCGGCCTTATGGTCGCCCGGAAGCCCCCGCCCGACGAGCGCGAGTGCGACGCCGGCTGCGGCCGCGGCCGCCCCCAGCGACCCCGCGACGACCCAGTCGGTGAACAGCGTGTCCAACACCAGCCGGTTCGCCTCGACCCCGAGTTCGGGCGTGTAGTCCACCACGTGCCCGAGGATGGCGCGCTCGCCGAAGCCGACGCCGTCCTCCGGGGCGAACGCGAGATACGGGAACAGGAACGGGTCGCCGGTGACGACGGCGTTGTACCCGAAGGTGGCGAGCACCCCCGCTGTTCCCAGCGCGGCCGTGATCAGGCGGCGGACGAACAGCCCCCGCGCCCGTTCGTCGGCCGGTTCATCGACGAGCTCGGCGGCGGCCGGCGGTACGCGCCACGCGCCAGAGGCGGCGAGAGTCACGACCGCGTGGAGCACGAACGGGGTCGCGAACAACACCGCGGTGTACGGGCGCGCGAAGAAGGCGAGGCCGACGGCGGCGCCGGCGAGCGTCGCGTCGCGCCGGCTCTCGCGTCGTTCCCCGCGGAGGTACCAGACGGCGAACGCGACGTTCAGGGTCGCCGTCAGCGCGTACGGAAGGTACACGCCGCTGTGAACCACGAACAGCGGCGTCGCGAGCAGGAGGACGCCCGCGAGGGCGCCGACGCGCGCGTCGAACAGTTCACGACCGAGCGCGACCGTGCCGGCGACGAGGCCGGCGGCGATCCCCGCGAGCGCGACCGTGTACCCGCCCAGCAGCTTCCCGAGCGCGAACACCGTCGACGGGACGGGCGCGTACTTCGAGTACAGGCCGCGCTCGCTCTCGACGAAGAACCACGGCCGAAACGCGTCCTCGACCGGGGGACGCAGGAACACCTGCCCGGACAGCAGCATATCGGCCTGCTGGAGGTAGACGCCCTCGTCGTGGTTGAGCGACCGGAACGGGAACACGCCGGTGGCGACCACGACCGCGACGGCTGCGCCGATCGCGGCGAGCACGATCGCGGCGACGCGGCCGGCGTCGAGTCGCGACCGGACGGCCGCGACCGCCCGCGCGGCGGTTCCGTCCTCGCTGCCGGCACTCTCATCGCGCTCGCGTTCGGTCGAGGCGCCCGTCATCTACTCGGCGGGGTACCACGCGAGGGCGTGGTCGGCGACGAGCGTCACGGCGACGGGCTCGCCCACCTCGAACTCCTCGGTGTGGTTGTGGAGACAGCGCAGGACGGTGCCGTCGTCGAGCTTCACGTGATAGACGAACGATGGGCCGGTGTACTGGCGGCGGATCACCTCGCCGTCGGCGTCGCCCTCGGCGACCGGGGTGGCCCGGAGGTCGTCGGGGCGAACCAGCACGTCGACGTGGCTGCCGACGTAGCCGTCGCCGAGCCCCTTCAACAGGTCACGGTCGTACGACCCGACGCTCGTCTCTATCCCGCTCTCGCTGACGCGCGCCGGGAGGAAGCTCGCCTGCCCCAGGAAGGAGGCGACGAACCGGGAGGTGGGGTGCTCGAACACCTCTCCGGGGTCGCCGATCTGTTCGACCGTGCCGTCGTTGACGACGGCGACGCGGTCGGAGATCGACAGCGCCTCCTCCTGGTCGTGGGTGACCGAGACGGCCGTCACGCCCGCCTCGTCGAGAATGCGCTTCACCTCCTCGCGCATCCGCACGCGGAGGCTCACGTCGAGATTCGAGAACGGTTCGTCGAGCAGCAACACCTCCGGCTCCGGCGCCAGCGAGCGCGCGAGCGCCACCCGCTGGCGCTGCCCGCCCGACAGCTCGGTCACCGAGCGGTCGCCGTAGTCGCCGAGTCCGACCAGATCTAGCAATTCCGCCACCCGCTCGTCGGCGGTCTCGGAGTTCGGGTCGTCGAGCCCGAACGCGATGTTCTCGGCCACAGTGAGGTGCGGGAACAGCGCGAACTCCTGGAACACGAGCCCCACGTCGCGCTCCTCGGGCGGGGTGGCGGCGCCGTCGCCGGCCACCACCTCGTCGCCGACGGAAATCTTGCCGTCGGAGGGCGTCTCCAGCCCGGCTATCATGCGAAGCGTCGTGGTCTTCCCGCAGCCGGACGGGCCGAGAAGGGTGACGAGTTCGCCCTCGCGGACGGTCAGATCGAGGCCGGAAACGGCCGTCTCAGAGCCGTACCGCTTGACCACGTCCTCGAGTTCCAACACCGCCTCGCCCGTCGGCTCCCCCGCGTCGCCGCCGAGGCTGTCGCCGACTGTCGCCGCCGACTCGACCCGGTCGCGATCCGTTGGGCTGCCGGCGGTCTCGTCGACGGCCGTCCCGCCGTCGGTGGCCGGACCGGCCGCGTCGGCGTCGGCTCGATCGGGTCGATCTGCGTCGCGGTCTGGGTGGGGTGTATCGTCACGCATCGTCGGATCGGGTGAGCAGCGGCACCATCGAGAGGCCGGACACGGCCACTAACACGAGCGCCGGCAGCGCGGCGCGACCGTAGTACCCGGCCTCCTGAACACGCCAGATGTAGGTCACTATCGTTGTAAACCCTGTCGGATGGAGGATGAGCGTCGTGTCTAGCTCCTTCATCGTCGTGAGGAACACGAGCGCCGCGCCCGCGACGAGCCCCGGCGAGATGAGCGGCAGTGTCACCCGCCGGAACGCGCCGCGGGGGTCCTCGCCGAGCAGGCGGGCGGCGCCGACGAGGTCGCGGTCGACGCCGAGCACGGACGACCGGGTCGACCCGACCGCCTGCGGGAGGAACCGGACCACGTACGCGAACACAAGAAGCGGCAGCGACTGGTACACCAGTCGGGCCGCGTCGGCGCCGAACGTGTCCAGCAGCCACCGGCTGGAGAAGAACACCAGCGCCAGTCCGAGGACGACGCCGGGCATCGCGTAGCCGAGGTACGTCGCACGGTCGACCGCCTTCGAGAGCAGCGAGTTCGACCGCCCGGCGTAGTAGGCGACCGGGAGCGCGAGCACCACCGTCGCGGCCGCGGTCAACACGGCGACGTACGCAGAGTTCAACGCGAACTCCGGTCGGAACGCGAGCCCGCCTCCGCTGTATCCCGGGCCTGAGCGCACGAGCCACATCGTGAGGATCCCCACGGGCAGCGCCAGCGTGAACAGGCTCACGAACGCGGGTACCGCCGCCGCGAGCCATCGGAAGGGCCCCAGCGAGACGACCGTCTTCACCGACGAGGGCGTCCCGTACCCCGCGGCGGTGTCGCCGCTGACGCGCGATTCGAGCGCGAGGATCACGGCGGTGACGGTCAGCAGCTGGATCGACAGCAGCGTCGCGTTCGACCGCCCCACGCCGAAACTGTTCAGCTCGACGTAGATGACGCGGGTGAACACGTCGAGGCGCATGATCGCGGGCGTCCCGAAGTCCGAGAGCGTGTACAGCGCGACCAACAGCGCGCCCGCGGTCACCCCCGGCGCGATCTGCGGAAGGATCACCCGCCGGAACGCCTGCGGATAGCTGTGGTTGAGCGTGCGTGCCGCCTCCAGCTGTGTCGTGTCGAACGAGAGCAGCGACGCGCGGGTGGTGAGGAACACGTACGGGTACGTGAACAGGGTCAACACGAGCGTCGTTCCGCCGAGTCCGTACACCGTCGGTAGGTAGGGGTTTACGAACCCGAACCCGTACTGGGCGAACAGGTCCGGCAGCGCGCCGCTGGGTCCGAACGCCGAGACGTACGCGAACGCGCCGATGTAGCTGGGGACCACAAGCGGGAGCGCAGCGAGGACGGTCCAAAAGCGCCTGAACGGGAGGTCCGTCTGGACGGTCAACACCGCCAGCGGGACACCCAGCACGATCGACGCGCCCGTCACCAGGCTCACGAGCGTGAGGCTGTTGACGAGCACCTCCGTCGTCGTCTCCGAGGTCAACAGCGAGACGGCGTCGCCGACGGCCAGCTCCGAGGCGCTGATGAACAGCCACAACAACGGCGAGAGCACCGCGGCCGCGACGCCCGCCGCCAGGAGGACGACCGCCACGCTCGGCTGGTCGTCGTCGCTGGCGAGCAGGCCGTGGATCCGACCGACGCCCTCGCCGGGGGCCATCTCAGACCGCCTCGCGCATCACAGCACCCCGACGTCGCGCATCAGGTCGAGGGTCGGCTGGATGTTCGACAGCTCGCGCAGGTCGATGCTCGGCGGGTCCAGCTCCGACACCGGCGGCAGCCCGCCCACGGGCGGGATCTCCCCGACCATCGGGTAGCCGTACGTCCGGGTGGCGAAGAACTCCTGGGCCTCCGCCGACAGGAGGTGGCGCACGAAGTTGAACGCGAGCTCCTTGTTCTGGCTCGCCGACAGCACCGACGCGCCCGCGACGTTGATCAGCCCGCCGGCGTCGCCGCTGGTGAACGCGAGGTCGATCGGCGCGTTCGGCCGGGCGGCCTGCACGCGCAGCGCGTAGTAGTGGTTCGCGAACCCGCCGTTGAGCGCGCCGTCCGCGACGGCGTTCGACACGAGGAACTCGTTGTTGAACTCGGTGACGCCCGCGTCGAGCATCCCCTGGAGCCACTCGCGGGTGGCCTCCTCGCCCTCGATCAGCCGCATCGCGGTGACGAACGACTGGAAGGCGCCGTAGGTGGGCGCCCACCCGATCGCGTCCTGGAAGCCCTCGAACTCCGGGAACTCCATCACGTCGTCCGGGATGTCGTCCTCCGACAGTTCCTCGGTGTTGTACGGGACCGCCCGGGCCCGCCCGGCGGTACCCACCCACGTGTCGTCGGGGTGGAACTCCTCGGGGACGGGGTCGACGACCTCCGAGGGGAGCTCCGCCGCGAGCCCCTCGGCGGAGACGGCCGCCAGCGACCCCGCGTCGACCGACCAGAACACGTCCGCCGGCGTCGCCGGGCCCTCGCTGATGATCGTGTTCGCCGCGTCGGCGGTTCCCGACTCGCGCGGCGTCGCGGTGAAGTCGGGGTAGATGTCCTCGAACTTCGCGAGCAGGTCGCGGTAGAGGCCGCCCTCGCCGCCGCCGAGGTAGATCGTCAGCTCGCCGCTGAGATCCTCGAGGTCGCCGATGCGCGTGCCGCCGATGTCGGAGCGGCCCTGCGCCAGCGGACCGGAGCCGCGGAAATCGTCGAAGGCGGCGTCGATCCTGTCGTCGCCGCCGGTTCCGCCGCCGCCTCCGCCGCCACCGCCGTCGTCGCCGCCGCCGGTGTCTCCCTCGCCGTCGCCGCCGAGGCCGCCACAGCCCGCGAGCCCGGCCGCGCCGGCCGCGCCCAGTCCCGCGAGTACCTTCCGCCGCCGATACGTCCGCCGTCCGTCCGTGGTGTGTTCGTCGGTCATGTCGGTGTGTGTCTCTCGATCAGTCATCCGCCGGTACCTCGGGTGCCTCCGCCGCCGTCGCACGTGTTCCCGCGCCCTCGACGCGGTCGAGGCAGTCGATCCAGTCGCGCATGTACTCGCCGCAGTGGTTGAGGAACGCCCCGTTGTTCCACTCCTCGAAGTCGCCCTCCGCGAGCGCGTCGGCCATCTCCGCGAACGCCGCCTCGAAGGAATCGGCGTCCTCGGCGACGCCGTCGAGCACCTCCCAAACGTGCTCGTTCAGCTCAAGGCCCGCGACCTCGTTCGCGAGGTCGTCGAACGTCGACCGGGGCGCCTTGTTGTGCTCACACAGCGGGCCGCCGTTGTACACCTGCTTGCCGAGCACGTCCGCGGCGCGCTTGAGGAACAGCCCCGACCAGATGTCGTCGAACCGGCCGACCTCCCACTCGTTGTCGTCCATCGGGAGCTGATAGAACGCGGGGACGACCTCGCGACGGAAGCCGAGGTTCATCGAGCAGACCGTGAGGTACTGTCCCTCGGCGGCGACGAAGTCGCGCCGGAAGTCGCTCGACTCGGTGAGCGTCTGGGCCTGCCCCTGCAGGTCGCCGTCCATCAGGATCCGGACGGCGTCGAGGTCGGGCACGTTCGTCCACAGCCCTTGGGAGGCGACGACCTCGTCGACGTGCTCGGTGTCGGTCTCGACGGTCTCGTCCATCGCGGCGTACGGGTAGCCGCGGGGGTAGAGGTCGGTGTCGGACTGGTAGAGGACGTTCACCCACGACTCGTCCGAACGGACGGACTCGATCTCCCCCTCGTGCGCGAGGTTGCGCATGTGGGTGCCGAAGAAGTCCTCCTCGGCGTGCGGGAGCGTGTCGTCGTCGATGAAGACGCCGTACTCGAAGCGCTCGTGGGCCCACATGTACAGCAGGCCGAAGGAGGTCTGCGCGTGGCTCGCGGCGGGGATCAGGTGCGAGAACTCCGCGGCGTCGTGGTCCTCGAACCACTCCTCGCGTGCGGTGCCGTCGAAGACGGTGCCGTCGACACCCTCCTCGTCGAGCATCGACTCCATCGCCCCCGTGTCACAGAAGTCCTCGGTGACGAGGACGAAGAACAGCCTGTCCGTGTCGAAGCCGTGGTCGCGTGCGTTCGCGACGTACTCGCGGACGCACTCGTACTCCCGTATCGTCGGGATGATGACACAGATGTCCTGCGGTGAACTCATTCGTTACTCCGATCTGATTAGGGCGGCCTAAAGAGTGTCGATATTTCGGGCGGCCAAAAACTACGGCCCGATCGGGCGGTGTGTCCGATCCCGGTGTGCCCGATCTCGGGCCGATTCCGCCGCGGCCCTCCGGTATGACGGGCTTTCGGGGTCCCGGCTACGAGCCGACCCGTTGCTCGATCCGAACCTCGTGTTCTCGGATCAGTTCCTCTCCGGCTCGCGTCGTGTAGTAGCCCCGATCTGTCCGTTGGAGGTACCCCCTGCGCGTCAACTGTCGGAGGGCGGGATCGACTCCGGCCTCCGCCGTCGGGTCGTCGTGCAGGTCCACCATCCGCTCTTTGATCTCGACTCCCGTGTTGCCCCCGCCCCGATCGATGCAGTACAGCAGCGTGAGTTGGAAGTCGTTCAGTCGGTCCGCCGAACCGTTCGACCCGGTCGACCGCGTCGGTCCGCGCGACTCGACGGGTTCGCGCGACTGGGCAGGTTCGCGTGACTGGACCGAACCCTCCGGATCGACGGACCCCCGCGTATCCGTCGACCGGCGGCTCCGGGGTTCGGTATCGGGGTCCAGGTCCGCCTCGGGATCGCCCTGGATGAACCTCCCGAGGGCGAGCACCGACAGGGAAGCCGTCGCGACGAGCGCGGTCGCCGCGGGTACCACGAGTACCGTCCCGAACCCGACGTAGTCGAGGAGGAGGTTCCCGCCGCCGACGGCCCCGAGCGCCAACAGGCCCGCGACCCAGACGTTCGCGCCCAACCCGACGGTGACCACCAGACTGCTGACACGATCGAGCAGATCGCCGCTCGGGACGGGCTCGGGGCTCGGAAGCAGGTCGGCGAGCCCGAGCGCGGCCACCTCGGAGGGCCGCCCGTCGAGTGTGTTCTCGAGGAACGTCCTCCGTTGCCGGACCCGGTGATCGACGCGGGCCCGCTCGAACGCAAGCCGACCGGCCACCCTCCTGCTCCAGAGACCGGCGGCGAGCGCGAGCGCGAGGAGCCCGGACGCGGGGCCGACAACGCCCTGGATAGTCGCTCCGACGGCTGCCACACCGAGAATCGCCGGCGCGAGGAGACCGCCGCCGTTGGACGCCGTCGAGATCCCCTCCTCGTCGGCACCGGTTCGTTGGGCGTACCACAGCGCGGCCACTGCGGCCGCGCCGACGCCGACCGCGTCTTGGAGTCCGTCGCCGATCGGAACCAGTGTCGTCGCCAGCCCCACTCCGAGAAGTACAACCGACGTGAGTACCACGCCGGCGCCGATGCGCGCGCCGTCCGCGACGAGCGCCCCCGGGGCCGCGCGAACGGTCTCGCCGAACGACCGGCCGGAGTCGTACTCGAAGACACCGCTATCGACCGCGTGTTCGATCTGCGCCTGGATGTTCTCCGCCGGCTTCGGGGCGTCGTCGTAGCGGAGGGTTCCGTCGACGATGGCGGCCTCGTACTCGCCCCCGGCGTGCCGGTATGTGATCGTCATCGCCGGGATCTCCTCCTCCTCGATGACGCGGCGGTACACTCCCCCCGCGTTCTCGGGATCGTCCCGCTCCCGGTCGACGACCGTGCCGTCCTGACTGGAGATCCAGTCGCCGGGAACGCGCTCGGTGTCGAGTTCGGCCGCCGTGTCCACGTCGAACACGAGTTCGCCGCTCACCGCGTGAACGACCTCCCCGACGCCCTTGCACTGGCCACACGTCACCGTTCCGTTCTCGTCGCAGTCGGTACAGCGGACGACGCCGGACTCGTCACAGTCGTCGCAGGGTTCCGACCCCGACCCGTTACACGCGTCACACGAGAGCGTCGTCGTTCCGCCGCACGTGTCACAGCGCTCGGTACCGGTTCCGTCGCAACTGCTACAGCCGAGCGACTTCCGGCCGCCACACCTCGAACAGTCGATCCACCTGTCGTCGACGCCGTCGCCGTCACAGCGCGGACAGTCGACGGTCGACTCGCCCCCGCAGGTGTCGCACTCGCCGCCTTCGCCGTCGCAGTCCTCGCAGTTGATCCAGCCGTCGCCCTCACAGCGTGGACACTGCCCGGTTTCGGTGTGGCCTCCCGATCCCCCACACTCCGGGCAGTCCTCGGACGCGCTTCCGCCACACGCCGAACAGGGCTGTGTGCCGTCCTCGCAGTCGTCGCACTCGCTGACCGGGTCACCGTCACAGGCCGAGCACGTCGTGTTCCCGTCGCCGTTGCAGGTACGACAGTCCGCCTCCTTGTCGCCCCCGCATCTGGAACAGGTCGTGCGTTCCTCGCCGTCACAGCCCGGACAGGTCTCCACGGGTCGGCCCGTCTCGACGTACGGCACACGCTTCGTCCCGAGGCCGTCAGGCGCGGCGTCGTACCGGTCGGCGTACGCGACACGCTCGTCGCACTGTCGCTCGTACGTCCCGGGGAGGATCCAGCTCCGCTTCGCCCTCCCGTCGCTGGCCGTGAGAATTCGCTCCGACCGGCGCCGCGCACGTTCCCGGTGTGTCTCGACCACCGTCGCGTCCGCGACACTGTCGTCGACGCTGGCTTTGGCGGCCAACTGCTCGAGCACGTCGTCGGCGTCCGGCCGAGAACCGGCTCCCTGGTCGTCGCTGGCGGGGTCGCTACCCATCCGGGATCACCCGACTCGGGCGGTGTCTGTACCAGTACATGTTGGCTGCCCGCGAATTCTTCGGGTGGATAATAAAGCTACCACACGGCGTCCAAACCGTACGGAACCGATCGACAACGGGAGCCGGTACGGGACCGTCTACGGCTTACAACCGCTCCGCGACGTGCTCGGCCGCCTTCAGCGACAGCGCAGCGATCGTGAGCGTCGGGTTCATCGCGCCGCCCGTCACGAACACCGAACTCCCGGCGAGCGTGAGGTTCGCGAGGTCGTGCGTCCGCAACTGCGGGTCCACGACGCTCTCGGCGGGGTCGGTACCCATCCTGGTCGTCCCCATGTGGTGATACGCCGGACCGGTGTTGTCGGGGCCGACCGTCCAGCCGATGTCGACGCCCAGCTCCTCGAGCACCTCGCGTTGGATCTCGTTGGCGCGCTCGATGGTCCGGCGCGTCGTCTGGTCGAGGCTCCACACCACGTCGGGGACGGGGTTCCCGTGGTCGTCCGTCCGCGAGGGGTCCAGCCGGATCCGGTTCTCCCTCCGGGGCAACTGCTCGACGAGCGCCCCCATCGCGACGTGCTGGCCGTATCCCTCGCGGATCTCCTCCAGCAGGTCGTCGCCGAAGCTGTCCGCACCGAGGGCGATGTCCGCCGGCGACGGACCGGCGTAGTTGAGGAACTCCAGCTTGATCGCGGTCCGGGAGTCGTCCGGTCGGTCGTAGAACTGGTGGCTCTCGGTGGTGTTGAAGCCGACGTGCTTCTGGCGGGTCGGCTCGTCGAGCGTCCCGCCCATCCCCGCGAACAGGTGGTCCATGAAGTATCGGCCAACGAGCCCCGAGGAGTTGGCGAGGCCGTCCGGGTACGCCTCGCTCCGGGAGAGCAGGAGGAGCCGCGGCGTCTCGACCCCGCCGGCGGCGACGACGAACTCGCGAGCCTCCTGACGGTGCTCCTCGCCGTCGGGGGTCGCGTACACCGCCGCGGTGACACGTTCTCCGCGGTCGTCGTGTTCGAGCCGCTGGACGGGGACCCGGTCGAGCACGCGCGCGCCGTTCGCCTCAGCAGCGTCGATGTGCCGCGTCGCGTCGTACTTCGCGCCCGACGGGCAGACGGGTCTGCAGGTGCCGTAGCCGACGCACGCGCTCGCCTCGTCGGTCGGCTCGGAGTTGCGCGCGTTCGGCACCGAGTGGGTCGCGAGGCCGACCTGCTCACACGCCTCAGCGAACAGCGAGTCCGAGTACGACGGCGGGAACGCCGGCAGCGGGTGCGGTTCCTCCCGCGGCGGCGCGAAGGGGTTATCCGAGGCGCCCGACACGGACAGCTCCCCCTCGGCGTCGGCGTAGTACGGTCGCAGATCGTCGTAGTCGATCGGCCAGTCGGCGCCCATCCCGGTCGCCGACCCCAGTTCGAAGTCCTGCTCGTGCATCCGCATCACCATCCCCTGCCAGTGGAGCGTGCTCCCGCCGATCCCCTTCACGCGAGCGGCGTTGAGCGGGTAGTACCGATCGCCGGTGCTGCTGTAGGCGTCGCGCTCGGGGTCGGTGTCCCACACCGGGCCGTCGACGCCCGGCCGGAGGTGCCGTTCCATCCGCTCGGTGCGGTCCTCGGGATCGAACCGAGGACCGGCATCGAGAACGACCACGTCGTGGCCGGCCGCCGACAGCTCCGCGGCGACGAGCCCGCCCGCCGGTCCCGCGCCGACGACGCACACGTCGACCCGCGGCGACGGCGTTCGATCCCTTCCGTTTTCGCTGTCAGTCCCGTCGGCGCTCATCGGTTCGGTCCCTCCCGGTACGACTCGGTGCCGCCCGGGTGGCCCGGGGGGTTCTCCAGTCCAGCCAACGACGCGCCGGTCGGCGAGGCGTACAGCGCGTACAGCAGTTCGTTCACGAGGTAGTGGCGGACGCGCTGGGGGTCGGTGCCGTCGGGTTCGGGCTCCGCCACGTCGACGCTCATCACGTCCAGCGCCTCGACGCGGTCCGCAGGTTCCAGATCGACGTACTGCGCGTCGTACAAGTTCCCCGTGTACTCGTCGAGCGTCTCCACCGCATCGGCGACCCCGCGGGCGTACGCACCGTCGCCGTCGACGCGGCCCCCGGTGTAGGTGCGGACGAACTCGTCGACCCCGTCGACGGCGGAGGGGTACACCGCGCGGGCGACCGCGATCAGCGTCGACAGTTCGTGGTCGCCGACTGTGTCGTCGCGCGCTCCTCCGTCCTCGTCGTCGGTGGTGGTGCCGTCGCCGGGGCCGTCGCTCGCGACCGGCGCGCCACAGCCGGCCAGCGATCCGACGCCCGCTGCCGACAGCGCGAGCATCGCGTCGCGACGGGAGAGCTGCATTCGCGAACCGATTAGGCCAACCTAAACAAGAGGGTTGCGCTCTCGATCCGGGCGACGTTCGGCGCCCGCTCGTCGGTCGAATCGGGGACGGTCGCGGATGAGTCTGACTCGAATGGCGGACGTACCGCGGGAGGGACCACGTCGCGCGGCGATCCGAACAACGCTCGGTAAGGCGACTGTACGTGTCGGCCGCGATCGGGGGCCCGACAGTCGTATCCGGTTACTCTCGGTAACAGACCTATAGCAAAACCCGCAGACGCGTTTCGGAATCACCACATGTTCGAGAGCGCTACGGGCGGATCCGCCGGTGATTCTTCCCGCCTTGAGTCCACAACCTGTCGTGGTATCGAGGAGATCCGCGAGAACCAGTTGAACAACCTCGTGACGCAGTCGGAGGGCGGAACGCTGTTCCACCGATACGGCTGGCTGGCGGCCGTCGAGGAGGGTCTCGACGTCGAGCCGCGGCACGTCATCGTGCGCAAGGGCGACAACCCCGTCGGGTTTCTCCCGAACTTCGCGGCCGACCTCCCGCTACCGGGCGAGGTCGGCGATCGGATCGCGGACGCGCTTCCGCTCGAGATCGTGCAACCGCCGCCTCCCGGCTACGGAGGCCCGATCCTGACGAGCGACACGCTCGAGATCCTCGCCCGGCTCTTCGATCCTGCCGCGTTGACGAACGGCCCCAGAACGGTCTCCCACTACGTCCAGACGTTCGATCCCGACGCCGTCCGGTACGGGCGATTCCTCGAATCGTTGGGATACACTCCGAAGATCACCGAATGTACGTTCGTTCTCGACCTCGACGACGACTGGGAAACTATCCACGACAACATGGACAAGGGACGGCGCCGCGGGATACGCCGGGCGCTCGAACAGGACTACGAGGTGGAGATCCGTCCGTTCGGCGACGAACTGAAACGGACGCACGACGACTACGTCTCGAACATCGAACGGGTGGGTGGAAACCGACTCCCGCTGCGGTTCTTCGAGGCGATCGCGGCGCGGATCCCCGAGCGCGTCAGGCTGTTCAAGGCGGTCGTCGACGGCGACGAGGTCGGACGGTACGTCTATCTCCTCGACGACGAGAGCTCGGTACTCCACCACTGGCTGTCCGCCATCGGCGACAGCGATGACTTCGATCGCTACCCCTCCGAGCTTCTCCATCAGCGGGCGATCAAGTGGGGGATGCGGGAGGGGTACGACCGCTACTCGTTCGGGCCGGTCTCGCCACACTTCTCCAACTCCGTGTTCCGGTTCAAGGAGAAGTACGGCGGGAAGCCGGTCCAGTTGTGCCGCTGGGAACGGGGCACGCTTCCGGGGGCGTCGACCGTCTACGACCTCGCCCGTACGCGGTATCGGCGGTCACAGATCGACACCGAGTAGCGCCCCAGAGGCGCCGGGCCCGCCCGCTCACTCGTCGACGAGCGCCTCGACGAGCGACTCCGTCGAGTACGACGAGAGCGCGCGTGCGTCGTCGTACAGCGTCTCGATGACGTACGTGGAGTTGGTCCGCTCGACGGCCGGGATCCGCTCGAACTCACGGAGCAACCGCCCGACCGCCTTGTCGTCGGGTAAGTGTGCGACCGCGACGAAGTCGGTCTCGCCCATCGTCGACAACAGCGTCGTCACCCCCTCGATCTCGGTGATCGTCGACGCGACGTCCGCGTGCTCGCCGGCGTAGTCGGCGAGCACCTCGACGAGCACCGTCACGCCCAATCCGAGCGCGTCGAGGTCCAGGTCGTACAGGTCGTTGGTGATCACGCCCGCCTCCCGGAGGTTGTTCAGCCGGTAGTGCACGGTCGAGACCGGGATCCCGGTCTCCTCGTTGATCCGCTCGGGGCTCCCGGTACCCAGGTCGGCGATCGCCTTGAGGATGCGAACGTCGCGCTCGTCCATACCGACTCCCCCGACGGCGAGCCTGATAGTTCCATCCGCTCCGAGGATCACAGCTCGATCCGAACCTGATTCAAAGAAAACGAATATTCGTGAGAGACACGTCTGATCACACTCGGTAAGAGTGGAAGTGCTTATCAACTCTGCTCTCTTTCGTTGGAACAGAATCAATGAATCTCCGTTCTGTTTGGAGAACCGCGCCGACGACCGGCGTGTTGTTCGTTCTCCTTGCGACGCTGTGGGGCGGGTCGTTCGTCGCCATCGAGGCCGGCGTGAAGGAGTGGCCGCCGTTGCTGTTCGCGGCGATCAGGTACGACCTCGCGGGCGTACTCGTGCTCGCGGTCGCGGCCGTTGGGGGTGGACGCGTGCTGCCGCGGACCCGAGGCGACCTCGCCGCCGTCGCGAGCCTCGCGGTGTTCGTCGTCTTCGCACACCACGCGCTGTTGTACGTCGGACAGGAGACGGTCCCCGGCCCCGTCGCCTCCGCGGTCGTCGCGCTCTCGCCCGTCCTGACTGCGCTGATCGCGCCGTACGTGCTCGGCGCGGGGGAACTCGGTCGAGTCCAGTATCTGGGGGTCGCCCTCGGGTTCCTCGGCGTCGTCTCGGTGACGGATCCCGGGGGAGCCGGCGGTATCCCGGCGACCGGAACGCTGCTCGTGTTCGGGGCGACCGTCGCGTTCGCCGTCGGGACGGTCCTGCTGCGGCGGGTTCGGCCGACGATCTCGGCGGCGGCCCTGCAGGGGTGGGGGATGCTGACCGGAGCCGTCCTGCTGCACGGCGGGAGCCGTGCCCTCGGCGAGGCCCAGACGGTCGCCGTCTCGACGACGGGGGTGGCGACGCTCGCGTTTCTCGTCGTCGGCCCCGGCGTGATCGCGTTCCTGCTGTACTTCCGGCTGCTCGACTCGGTGGGGGCGACGCGGACGATGCTCGTCGGCTATCTCGAACCTATCGCTGCCGCGGGACTCTCGTTCGCGCTGTTCGGCTACGTGCCGACCGACGGGGCCGTTATCGGCTTTCTCCTCGTGCTTGGCGGCTTCGCGCTCGTCGAGGGACACGCCCTCCGCGACGCCGCGGGCGGTGCGGTCGGACGGCTCCGCGCGGCGCTTCCGTGAGGCATCGTTCGGCCGGACTGTGCGGTAGGCCGACCGATTTTCAGGGATGATGACATGAAGCGCGATAATAACTTTGGGACCGACGGCCGACAGTCGGGTATGGACACTGCCGACCGCCCGCCCGAGCACCACGACGGCGGGTCGGGGCTTCCGAAGCTGGAGCGGTCGCTACGGCGTGCGCTCGCGACGGCCGAGTCCGACGAGGCCCGCTACCACATCCGAACCGCGCTCCAGTATCTCGATGTCCTTCGTGCACAATCGGGGGACGACCCCCCGTCGTCACGGCGTCGGCTCGAACGACGGTAACAGATTCGCCGTCGATCGAACAGATCCCGTACCCGACCGTGTTGACCCCGAGCATCCAGGAGCGGTCACCCATCGCCGTCGACCCCCGGAGCCGGTGGCTTACCGTGTCCGAACAACTGGTGTTACTGTTCGCACGGCTCGGGATCGACCCCGATAGTCAGCCGTCCGTGTTGCATGATTCCGTCGAGACCGACGCACTGAACGCGCTCGCGGGGGCGCCGACCACGACGGTGTCGTTCGCGCTGTGGGGCCATTGGGTCCGGATCACCCCTGACGTGATCGAGGTGTACGCGCCGGCCACCGAGTTCAGTTCGGATACGGGGGTCGAAGAACCGCGGACGTGATGGTGTCGGAGAACCGCGGACGTGGTGGTGTGGCAGACGCCTGGATCGACCCGTCGCGGCCGAACATGCGGCCGGAAGCGGCCGACGTTCGGGATTCGGGGATCGGCGAACACTGACGAAAGGAGACGGCGGCGAGCGGGGTCGATCCGGAGGGCGTGGAGGGGAGTCGCGTCAGCGTGTCGGTGGGGTGATCAACTCGCCCCACCGGTGAGGGGACGGCGGCGCGGGATCGAGACCGTCCGGCGGGATCAGGCCCGGTCGGACAGCTCCGTCACGCTCCCGCGGTCGGCGACGATGAAGGCGTCCTCGCGGAGCAGGTCCTCGTCCGTCGGGAGCACGAGCACCTCCTCCCCGCCGCTCGTCGAGGTGGGGATGAAGTCCAACTCGATGAGGTCGTAGCCCAGGTCATCGAGCGGGTCCGGGTTCGGGGGAAGCTCTCGCCAGGCGTCGGTCATCGACCGCGGCATCAGGCTCCTCGTTCGATCGTGAGGTCCGCCTCGCCGTCGACGGTGATCCCCGTGAGGGTGCCGCTGAACCGGTACGCGTCGACGCCGGACCCGACGACCCCGATCACCTTGCCGTCGCGCGCGAAGTCCTCGACGCGGTCCCAGTCGGTGCCGTCTTCCGTCTTACTGCTCGCCTCGGTGTCTCGGACGACCTCGCCGGAGACGGTGAACGTGTAGTTCGTCGGCCGGCCGTTGTCGGCGCCGTTGACCACGACCTGGTTCGACAGGTCGTCGTCGTACGTGCGGTCGCCGTCGTCGGTGGAGCCGTCGTCGGTGGAGCCGTCGTCGGTGGAGCCGTCGTCGGTGGAGCCGTCGTCGGTGGACCCATCGTCGGTGGACCCATCGTCGGTGGACCCATCGTCGGTGGACCCATCGTCCGTACTCCCGTCGGTCGATCCGTCACCGTCGGTCGATCCGTCGTCCGTGGAACCGTCACCGGACGAGTCGTCGCCAGACCCGTCGTCGTCGGTCGGCACTTCCCCGTTGACGAGTTCCTCGAAGGTGGTCGTCGTCCCGTTCAACGAGACGGAGTAGCCGTAGCCGTCGTCGACGACGTAATCGAGCACGTCGCCGTTGAATCGGAACGAGTCCAGTTCGTCAGGCTGGAGGTCCTGAACCTCCATCAGCGTGTTCCCATCGCTGGTAGTGGTGATGCTGTCGGAGCCGGGCTCGGCCTTGTCTCCGAACGCCGCCTCCCCGCTCACCACGATGTCCATGTCGAAGTCCCCGGGCTCGGCGGTGTCCGAAAGCGGGTTGTCCGGGTCGGCGTGGAGTACCAGAGTGTTGTCGTACTCGACGGGGTCCGACTCGACGGTCGTCGAGCCGTCGCCCCACGGGCCGACGCCCGCCTCGATCCCTTCGATCTCGTCGGAGACCGCGTAGCCGGTGATGTCCGAGGGGAGCGGGAACTCGGGCGCGCCGTCGACGATACCGTTCCCGTCGTAGGCGGGCTCGATCCCGTCGCTGCCGGAGCCTTGGAACGTACAGTCCTCGACGGTCACGTCGATGTCGCCGCCGGTCTTGTCGCGGATGATGTCGCCACTGGAGTCGTTGTAGAAGTGACAATTACGGACCGTGAGCGTCGATCCCGCGGCTCCGTCGTGCGCGACGATCGGGTTTCCGACGCCGTCGACGTCCATCGCGACGAAGTAGCAGTTCTCGACGACGAAGTTCCCCGGGTGGCGCAGACGGAGCCCGCGGCCGTTTCTCACGTTGGTGTCGTCGGTGCGCACCGGGTCGGTCACCGCGATCAGGCAGTTACGCACGTACGTCGTCTCGTCGACGTCGGTGCCACGCCGGTGGCCGACCCGGATGTTCGAGATGTTGCTGTTGGCCGCGACACAGTTCTCGAAGGTCATCGGGAGCTTGTCGGTGTAGGCGCCGTTGTTGCCCATCCACGCCCACGAGGAGTTTCGAACGACCGCACGTTCCCCACCCTCCGGATTGTACATCGCGCGGTCACGTGACTCGTCGCCGCCCTCGGGCCAGTGGAATCCTTCGATCTCACTGCCGGACACGACGTACAGTCCAGCACGGGCCTCATTGTTGCGTCCGCGGACGACGATGTTCTCGAGCCGTCCCTCGATCCAGCCGTCCATCGTGCCTCCCTCGAGGTTCACGACGACGTCGCCGGGGTTGCCCTCGCCGATCAGCGCGTCGCCCGAGCCGATGTCGAGGTCGTCGTCGTTCCAGGTGTACTCGCCGGCCGGGATCCTGACCTCGCCGCTGGGCGAGCTGTACTCGCCGAAGTCCCCAGCCGCGGTGGCCGACTCGCTCGCGAGCGCCCCGGCGCCGCCGACTGCCGCGAACGCGCCGATCCCCTTCAGCAGCGTTCGGCGGCTCGCGGAGGCGGTATCCTCCGACTTCTGTTCGGTAGTCGACTCCTTCTCGTCTGCGTCCCCAGTATGGCTGTTTGCCATGGACGGGAAGGGAGCGAATACACACAAGTAGGATCTGACGAATTCCCCCCCGATCGGCGGTAAGATACGGTTACTTACGGTCGAACGCGGGTACGTTCCCCGTACCGTTTGTTTCGGGTAGCTACAGAATAGATACGAAATGGATTCACGATCGGCGGGTCCGCGCCGGCGCGCCGGTCGGGGTGGTACGTTCACCCTTCGGAGCTGATAACCTCCGACGCGCGTCAGTAATCGGCGACAAACGATCGGTAGGGACGCGAATATCCCGGGAACCGTCCCCTGACGTGGCGATCTCTGCCGGGGGACGACTCGACCGCCTCGGCGCCCCTTCGACGAAGTACGCCGAGCCGAATGTGGTTTCGACGTGACTACCGGTTAGGGATAGCCGTACCCGGGCGACGTTGGGACACCCTACGGGTGGCGCTCATCATAACAAAGGTCGGACTCGACCCAGGTTCGGCCGTGAGCGACCGAGACCAAACCGAGCTACGGACCCTTCTGATCGGGATCGACGGGGCCTCGTGGTCCGTGCTCGATCCGTTACGTGCGGAGGGGATACTCCCGACGCTCGGATCGCTGTTCGACCGGGGTGCGGTCGGCGATCTGGCGTCGCAGCTTCCCCCGTGGACGCCCAGCGCGTGGCCGTCGCTGTACACCGGTGTTAACCCGGGTAAGCACGGCGTATTCGACTTCCTCAGCTTCGACGGCTACGACTGGGACCTCGTCGACCGCGGCGACGTACACGAGCACGCCCTGTGGGAGCTGTTGGATCAACGGGGGCTTCGAAGCGTCGTCGTGAACGTCCCGGTGACCGACCCCCCGCGACCGTTCGACGGCGCGCTCGTGCCCGGCTACGTCGCCCCCGAGGAGCCGACCTGTCACCCGGCGGGCCTCCTGGACGACCTCCGCGAGGAGATCGGCGAGTACCGCGTGTACGCGCCCGCTGACGCGACCGACGAGGAGGAGATCGACTGGTACGAGCGGCTCGTCCGGATGCGCGGGGCCGCCTTCCGCCACCTGTCCGACGAGTACGACCCGCATTTCGGGTTCGTCCAGTTCCAACAGACGGACACCGTCTTCCACGAACGGCCGACTGACGACCGGGCCGTCGAACGGGTGTTCTCCGCCGTCGATGACGAGATCGGACGGATCCTCGACGCGTGCGACCCCGACACGGTGATCGTCGCCAGCGATCACGGGATCGGTCCCTACGAGGGACACGAGTTCCGCGTGAACTCCTTCCTCCGCGAGTCCTCGTACGTTCGAACGACCACCGGCGAGGGCGGAATGCCGTCGTGGGGGGAGTTAGCTCGCGACGGCGACGCGACCGCGTCGTTCGCCGGCCGGGCCGTCAAGGCGGCCGCGGCCGTCGGCATGACCAGTCAGCGGATCAACAAGGTGTTGTCCGCGCTTCGGCTCGACGGGTTCGTTCTCGATCGCGTCTCGACGGAGACGGTCCGGGCGGCGACCGAGCGGGTCGACTTCCCCGCGTCCGCGGCGTACATGCGCTCGCGGACGGAACTGGGGGTCCGGATCAACAAGGCGGGGCGCGACCCGCAGGGTGTGGTCTCGCCGAGCGAGTACGCCTCGGTTCGCGAGGACCTGATCGAGGCGTTGGAGGCAGTCCGGACGCCGGACGGCGAACCGGCGTTCGAGGCGGTCGTCCCGGCGGAGGACGTGTTTCACGGCCCCCACGTCGACGACGCGGTCGACATCGTCACGGTCCCGCGGGAGTTCGACGTGTACCTCTCCGCGTCGGTCCGCGACGAGCAGTTCGGCCCGCCCTCGGAGCCGTGGAACCACAAGCCGACGGGTATCGTCTCGCTGACCGGAATGGGCGTCGACGCCGACGAGCCGCTGGAGGACGCCCACCTGTTCGATGTCGCGCCGACGGTGTTGTCCGCGCTCGGTGTCCCCCCGAGCGACCGGATGGACGGCGGGACGCTCCCGCCGGTTGCGTCGGTGCCGCCGGCGGAGTACGCGCCGTTCTCGCCGCGGGACACCGAACGAACGGGCACCGGAAACGTCGAGGATCGTCTCTCGAACCTCGGGTATCTGGAGGGGGGACGATGAGCATCGAGGTTCGGCCGGTCGACGACGACGACCGGTGGAACGGCTACCTCGACCACGCCCCGACGCCGACCCCGTTTCACTACGCGGAGGTGCTGGACGTGCTCGCGTCCGCGGCGGACGCGACGCTCCACCGCCTCGGCGGGTTCAAGGGGCAGGAACCGGTCGGCCTGTTTCCGGTGTTCGAGGTGGACCGCGGCCCCGTCTCGGGGGTGTTCTCGCCGCCGCCGGACCTGAAGGTGCCGTACCTCGGCCCCACGCTCGTCGTTCGCGGCGACGCGCCGAAGCGCCGGCGCCTCGACCGGCAACACCACGAGTTCGTCGAACGGACCGTCGAGCACCTGTCGGCCTCGATGGACCCCGCGCTCGTCAACGTCCGCACCCCCCCGGGGTACGACGATGTTCGCCCGTTCTCGTGGAACGAGTACGAGGCGGATCCGCGCTACACGTACGTGGTCGACCTCACGAGGCCCGAGGAGGAACTGCTCGACAGCTTCAGCTCGGACGCCAGGCGCAACGTCACCGACGACTACGACGTGGACTACGAGATCGTTCCGGGCGACGCCGGGGACATCGAACGGATCGTCGAACAGACAAAACGGCGACACGCCGATCAGGGGGAGCCGTTCCCGATCGACTCCCCGTTCGTGGTCGACCTATACGAGGCGGCGCCGGAGGGGGTGGTCCGCCCCGTCGTCTGCCGGATCGACGGCGAGTTCACCGCCGGAACCGTCTGTCTCGAAGCCCACGACGCCGCGATCCGGTGGGTGGGTTCGGCGAAGCCGTCCTGTGACCTCCCCGCGAACGACCTTATCGACTGGGAGTACTGCCGACGCGCGGCCGGTCGAGGGGTAACTTCGTTCGATCTCGCGGGCGCGAACACCCCCCGGATCGCCGAGTACAAGGCGAAGTTCGCTCCCGATCTCGTTCCCTACTACCGGGTAAAGCACGCCTCGCGAACGATGGACGTAGCCGTGTCGTTGTACAATAAACTGCGGTGAACCTCCGCACCGCGTTCGATCGCCGATCTGTCCCGTTCGACCCCGCCCGGCTACCGGAGCGACTCGACGTCGAGTCGCCCGTCGGACGACGCTCGAACGGTGACGGTGTCGTACTCGAACGACACCTCCACGCCGGCGTTCGACTGCCGGAGAAGCGTGTCGAGGGCGTCCCCGTCGACGTACTCGTTGAGGACCGGGAGCTGATCCGCCTCGACGCCGGTCGCCTCCGCGACGGCGACCACAACGGCGGTACTCGGGCGCTCGAACTCCGTCCAATCTGATCGGTACGTCGGGGTCTCCATTTCCATCCCCCCCGTAGTGCTATTGTCAACCGTCATATATACACAACTGCTCGGGTCAGTATATTTGGTTTTTGTTCATAAAAGCTCCGGTACGCCCCCACCGTGTATCAAAGATCGGGAACATTCCAGCGGACGAGTAGACTGCCCCTTCGAGCGCGCTCACACCCGATCTCACAACTCTCCGACGTGAACGGGTGATAGTAGACGGGAATATTACATACCTGATCACGACGGTCTGCCATATATAAATAACTGCATCGCCCGTTCGTATCGGTCGTCCTATTGACAGAATGGGCTTTTTCGACACGAACAATACTGTCCATTCACCCCCTCACCCCGGGGGGAACCGCCTCCAAGTGAAACCCGTCGGGCTACGCTCCGATCGGTGAGACGGTCGCAACGGGAAGGGAAAACGAAGTCGAGCGATCGGCCGCCCAGTTCCTCAGCTCCACGTCGTCAACGGACGTACCTCAACTCCACGTCGTCAACGGCTGCTCTTCGATCGCGTGGTCCCGCTCGTCGCGAGCGGGACTCTCGTCGAGGTCCGCCGCCCGCGAGCATCCGATACACCGTCGAACGACGTTCCTGTTGTCCCCGAACACCCGTGCGAACCGTTCCGTGACGTGGTTTCCGCAGGTCACACACTCTGGCATACACCGGCAGCGGGACGGGGACGTGTATTGTTATTCAGTCCCGAACCGTCGACCGACCGAACCGCCGCCGCGTAACCGCCGCATACTTGCCGACCGGACACACGCCGTCGCCCCGATCGCTCGTCGCGTCGATCGGACCGATTTTCCCCCCGATCGATCGGTGACTGCAGCCGTCTCCTCGTCGATGTCCTCGCACGCGTCACGGCGCTCCGTTCGCGGTCACCGAGGGAGTAACCCTCCAAACGCGCCCATAACAATGTGCGAAACCGGGGATGGGGAGATAACCGCCATCGGCGGAACATGGAACATGTCCCCAAGAACGAACCAAGCGCCGAACGGAGCACAGCGCCACCCAGGGTGTGGCCGCGCAGATCTGTCGGAGCCGGGCGGGCGTCCGGTAGTTGACACGTGGAGCGGTCGAGAGGAGTGGAGATGACTGACGCGTACGGACACGCCCGGGCGGACGGAGGGACCCCCGTTTCCGAGCGCGCCTCGGACGGGACGGTTCACCCGGGCGCGACGATCAAACGCGAGGGCGGACGCGGGCCGACGTTCGGCGCCGACCCGACGATCCGCGAGGGTACCGTGGTCTACGCCGACGTGGTCGTCGGCGACCGGTTCACGACGGGCCACCACGCGGTCGTCCGCGAGGGGACGACCGCCGGCGACGACGTGCTCGTCGGAACGCAGGCCGTCCTCGACGGCGACTGCACCGTCGGCGACGACGTGAGCATTCAGACCGGCGTGTACTGTCCGACCGGCACCACCCTCGGCGACCGGGTGTTCCTCGGACCCCACGCGGTGCTGACGAACGATCCCTATCCGCTCCGGACGGAGGCGGACCTGGAGGCGCCGACGCTCGAGGACGACGTCTCCGTCGGCGCCAACGCGACGATCCTCCCGGGCGTCACCGTCGGCGAGGGCGCGTTCGTCGCCGCCGCCGCGCTCGTCACCGAGGACGTGCCCCCGCGGACGCTCGCGGTGGGGTCGCCCGCGGAGTTCCGGTCGCTTCCCGCGGAGCTCGACGGAGGGAACGACCAGTGATCCCCCTCGCGAGTCCCGACATCGGAGCCGACGAGCGCGAGCGCGTCCTCGACGTGCTCGATTCGGGCCAGCTCGCCGACGGCGAGGAGGTCCGAGCGTTCGAGCGGGAGTTCGCCCGGTACTGCGGGACCGAGCACGCGGTGGCGACGACGAACGGAACGACGGCCCTCCACGCCGCCTTCGAGGCGCTCGGGGTCGGCGAGGGCGACGCGGTGGTCACGACGCCGTTCTCGTTCATCGCGAGCGCGAACTCGATCGTCCACGCCGGCGCCGAGCCGGTGTTCGCCGACGTGGAGCCCTCGACGCTCACGCTGGACCCGGACCGCGTCGAGGAGGTGCTCGCCCAGCGCGACGACGTGGCCGCTATCCTCGCGGTCCACATCTACGGCATGCCCGCCGCCATGGGCCGACTGCGCGCGCTCGCGGACGAGCACGACGTGGCGCTCGTCGAGGACGCCGCGCAGGCACACGGCGCGACCCACGAGGGCGATCCCGTCGGAAGCCTCGCCGACGCCGCCTGCTTCTCGTTTTACCCGACGAAGAACATGACGAGCGGCGAGGGCGGGATGATCACCACCGACGACGGGGCGCTCGCCGACCGCGCCGCCCGGTTCTGTGACCACGGACGAACCGTCGAGTACCGCCACGGCGAGGTCGGGCACAACTTCCGGATGACGAGCCTGTGTGCGGCGATCGGCCGCGCCCAACTGGAGAAGCTCCCCGAGTACAACCTGGCGCGCCGCGGCAACGCCGCCTATCTCACCGAGCACCTCGCGGGTACGTCCGTCGAGACGCCCACGGAACCGGACGGACGTACGCCGGTGTATCACCAGTACACCGTCCGCTCGGATCACCGAGACCTGCTGGAGTCGCACCTCGCCGACCACGGCGTCTCCTCGGCGGTGTACTACCCGCTGCCGATCCACGAGCAGCCGGCGTATCCGGACGTCGACGTGTCGCTCCCCGTCGCCGAGCGCGCCGCCGGGCGCGTCCTCTCGCTGCCGGTCCACCCCGACCTCTCGGTGGCCGACCTGGAGGCCGTCGTCGACGCGGTCGAGCGCTTCGAGCACAGCGAACGGGTCCCCGAGCCGGCCGCGAACGAGGGGCGGGTGGACTCGTGAGCGCAGCCAACGACGTCGCCGAGGAGGCGGCCACGGACGGACCCGTTCGGGTGGGCGTCATCGGCATCGGGAGCATGGGGCGCAACCACGCCCGGGTCTACCGCGAGCTCGCCGACGTGGAGTTGGTCGGCGTCGCCGACATGGACACCGAAGCGGCCGAGCGCGTCGCCCGCGAGTACGGCACGGTCGCGTACGACACCGACGACCTCCTCGGGGTCGCAGACGCGGTGAGCGTCGCGGTCCCGACGAGCGCGCACGCCCCGGTGCTCGAACGGTGTATCGACGCCGGCGTGCACGCGCTCGTCGAGAAGCCGTTCGTCGACGACATCGCGACCGGACGCGAGCTGGCGGTCCGGGCCGAGGAGGCCGGGGTCACCGTTCAGGTGGGCCACGTCGAGCGGTTCAACCCGGCGGTGCGGACGTTGATGCGGATACTCCCGAACCTCGACGTGCTCGCGGTCGACGCGCGTCGACTCGGGCCGCCGACGGACCGCGAGCTGGACGGTACCGTCGTCTCGGACCTGATGATCCACGACATCGACGTGATCAACGCGGTCATCGACGCCCGTCCCGGCACGCTCGGCGCGACCGGCGCGGCCGACGGCGACTACGCCACCGTCCAGTGCGTCTACGAGGACGGCACCGTCACGACGTTCACGGCCAGTCGGGTCACCCGTCGGAAGGTCAGACGGCTCGAGATCACCGCCCGCGAGTGTCTGGTCGTCGTCGACTACCTCGCACAGACCGTCGAGATCCACCGCAGCGAGGTGCCCGAGTACGTGGAGTCGAACGGCACGGTCCGCCACCGCACCGAGAGCGTCGTCGAGCGACCGTTCGTCGAGACGGGCGAGCCGCTGAAGGCCGAGCTCGGCGCGTTCGTCGAGGCGGTCCGCGAGGGGAGCGAGCCGATGGTCACGGTCGAGGACGGCCTCGCGGCCGTCGAGTTCGCCCGGCAGGTCGAGGGCGTGATCGGAATGGAGGACGAACTCGCCGCGCGACAGGAGGCGACGCGATGAGCGAACGCGCCGAACTCTCCGCGCCGCTGTACGGCAGCGACCGACCCGAACGTGCCCAACGCGAGGCGTTCGACCGCGGCGAGTACCCGGTCGCCGTCTACGGCCTCGGAAAGATGGGCCTCCCCATCGCGACCGTCTTCGCCGAGACCACAGGAACCGTCACCGGCGTCGATATCGACGAGTCGGTCGTCGACCGCGTCAACGACGGGGACTGTCACGTACGAAACGAGCCCGGCCTCGACGAGGCGGTCGCCGACCTCGTCGCCGACGGGGCGCTGCGCGCGACCACCGACGGCGCCGCGGCCGCGGAGGACGCCCGGATCCACGTCGTCATCGTTCCGACGCTGATAACCGATGACCGCCGGCCGGACACCTCGGTCGTCACGAGCGTCGCGCGCGACATCGCGGAGGGGCTGGCGCCGGGAGATCTGGTCTGCGTCGAGTCGACGCTCCCGCCGGGCACCTGTCGGGACGTGCTCGCGCCGCTGTTGCGATACGAGAGCGGACTCGACGCCGGCGAGTTCGGGCTGGCGTTCTGCCCCGAGCGGACCTCGAGCGGTCGAGCGCTCGCTGACGTGCGCGGAAGCCACCCGAAGGTCGTCGGCGGCGTCGACGCCGAGAGCACGCGCGCGGCGGCGCTGGCGTACGACGAGCTCACGACGAACGAGGTGATCCCCGTCTCCGACACGACGACCGCGGAGGCGGTGAAGGTGTTCGAGGGGCTGTACCGCGACGTGAACATCGCGCTGGCGAACGAGTTGGCGCGGTTCACGGAGGAACTCGGGATCGACGTGCGTGAGGCGATCGACGTGGCGAACACGCAGCCGTACTGCGACATCCACGACCCCGGCCCGGGCGTCGGCGGCCACTGCATCCCGTATTACCCGTACTTCGTGCTCAACTGGCTGGAGACCCCCGCGCCGCTGCTCGCGACCGCCCGCGAGGTGAACGACGCGACGCCCGTTCATGTGGTCGACCTCCTGGAGGCACGGATCGAGGAGCGGGGGGACTCGCTCGCGGGGTCGACGGTCGTCGTCCTCGGGATCACCTACCGCGCCGGCGTCGCGGAGACGCGCGCGAGCCCGGCGATCGACATCTGCCGGACGCTCGACGACCGCGGCGCGACCGTGTACGCCAGCGACCCGCTCGTCGACGCCGAGGGGATCCCCGCGACGTGGGTCCACCCCGAGGAGGTCGGCGCCATCGACGCCGACGCGGTCGTGCTCGCGACCGACCACGAGGCCTTCGATGCGATCGACTGGGACGCCTACCCGTCGTCGACGGTCCTGATCGACACGCGCGACGCGCTCGACCGCGACCGACTCGGACGCGACGTGTACGTCGTCGGGAGGGGACCGTGATCGCGGACGGCTTCACCACCGAATCGTACGTCGACCTCCTCGATGCGGCCGACGACGGGGGATACGAGTTCCTCACCGTCGCCGACTACCTCGCGACCCCGGCCGAGGACCGCCCCGAGCGGTTCCTCCTCCTCCGTCACGACGTGGACCGGAAGGTCCGCAACGCCGCGCGAATGGCCCGCATCGAGGCGGACCGTGGCATCGAGGCGACTTACTACGTCCGCACCGGGACGTTCGACCCGGGGTTCGTCCGCACCCTCGAATCGCTCGGTCACGAGGTCGGCTACCACTACGAGGACTACGTCCGCGCGGACGGCGACCTCGAGGGGGCTCACGACCGCTTCGCGCGACACCTCCACCTGTTCCGGCGCTACTGCGACGTGGAGACCGTCTGCATGCACGGTAACCCCCTGTCGCCCCACGACAACCGCGACATGTGGACCGCCACGGACGCGCCAGGGTTCGACGCGTACGACCTCCTCGGGGAGGCGTACCTCTCGATGGACTTCGTCGACGTGACGTACTTCTCCGACACCGGCCGCACCTGGCGCGACGGCGCGTTGAAGATCAAGGACCACACCGTCGGCGACAGCGCGAAGGCGGTTTCGGTCGCCGAAACCGCCGAGCTCGCGGCGCTCCTCCGCGAGGGCGGCGTCGAGCGCGGCTGCCTGCTCGTCCACCCCGAGCGGTGGGCCGACTCGGTGCCCGAACTGTTCGTCGAACGCACGAAAGACGGCGCGATCAACGCCGTGAAACGCGGACTCCGGCTCGTCCGCCCGCCGGCAACCCCTTCATCCACATCATGACCACGATCACGATCGGCCTCGACGGCGCGAACTGGGACCTCATCGGCGACTGGCTCGAGGACGGCGACCTGCCGAACCTCCGGCGCCTCGTCGACGACGGCGTCGGCGGCGTCTCCGAGAGCTGTCTGCCGCCGATCACCGTCCCGAACTGGAAGTGTTACTCGACCGGCAAGAACCCCGGGAAGCTCGGCGTGTACCGGTTCGACCGGATCGACACCGAGAACCGGACGCACGTGTTCCACGACGCGACCGACTTCGAGAGCGCGGAGCTGTGGGACTACCTCAACGACGAGGGGAAGACGGCCGGCGTGATCAACAAGCCGTCGACGTACCCGCCGAAGGACCTCGACGGCTTCATGGTCGCCGGCGGTCCCGACGCCTCCGAGACGGAGTATCGCTCGCTGGAGCGCGGCTTCGCGACGCCCGATCGCGTCGAGGAGTTCCTTCGCGAGGAACTCGACTACCGGGTCCACCCGAGCCCGATGATCTCCCCGAGCGAGACCGGCGAGGCCGAGGTCGAGGCGGTCCTCGACCTGATCGACCTGCGATTCGAGGCGGCGAAGGCGCTCTTGGAGCGTGAGGACCCGGACTTCCTCCACCTCACGGTGTTTTACAGCATGGCGCTGCAGCACTACTTCTACGACGGCGAGCCCGTCGAGCGCGCGTGGCAGCGCATCGACGCCCACCTCGGCGACTTCCTCGACGAGGGACACGACATCCTCGTGATGTCGGATCACGGGACCTGCTACGTCGATGCGGTCTTCTACGTGAACGTCTGGCTCCAGCAGCAGGGGTATCTCGCCGTCGAGAACAACATCGACGGCGCGCTCCGAAAGGCGGGGATCACCCGCGAACGCGCGCTCTCGGTCGCGAAGCGCCTCGGCATGGTCGAGACCCTGAGCCGCGTCGTGCCCGAGGGGATCCAGAAGGTCATCCCGTGGGACGAGGGCGTCAAGCGCGACCGCGTGCTGTCGATCCTCGATTGGGACGGGACGGAGGCTGTCGCCAGCAACCAGGGACCGATCTACCTCACGCGCTCGCGCGAGGACCCCGGCTACGAGGAGCTACGCACCGAGCTGATCGAGGGGCTGGAGTCGCTTCGCCACCCCGAGACGGGGACGCCGCTGGTTCGGGCGGTGTACCGCGGGGAGGAACACTACACCGGCCACGCGGCCGACCGCGCGCCGGACCTCATCCTCGATCAGGGCGACGGCGTCCACACGAGCGACGCGATCGGTCCCGACGAGCCCGTCGCCGACTCGGGCGTCTGGCTCGGCGGCAACATGCCCGACGGCGTGTTCCTCTTTTCGGGGCCCAGCTTCCGGTCGGACGGCCTCACCGAACGCGCCCGCATCGTCGATCTCGCGCCCACCCTGCTGCACGCGATGGGCGCGGCGGTCCCCGACGACCTCGACGGCGAGGTGCTGGACGTGTTTGATCCGGGGACCGACCCCGCGAAGCGCCCGGTCCGGACGCGCGAACCGCTCTCCGGGGATCGGGCCGGCGAGGAGACCGACGACGCCGAGGTCGAGGCCCGGCTCGCGGACCTGGGCTACCTGGAGTGAGTCCCATGCGCGTTCTCGTCGATGTGAGCCACCCCGCGCACGTCCACCTCTTTCGCAACGCGATCACGGAGCTCGACGACCGGGGACACGAGGTCCGCGTCGTAAGCCGCGAGAAGGACGTGACCACGGATCTGCTCGACGCGTACGGCATCGATCACGTCCCGCTGTCCGCGAAGGCCGGCGGCGCCGCCGGCGTCGCTCGCGAGTGGACCGCCCGCGGGGCCCGGCTCCTCCGGCAGGTGGCCGGATTTCGACCCGACGTGGTCCTCAGCAGGCTCAACCCGACCGCGGCGTACGTCTCCCGGCTCGTCGGCGCGCCGAACGTCGTCTTTCACGACACCGAACAGGCGGGGCTGCTCGATCGCGCGACGACGCCGTTCGCGACGGTCGTCTGTACGCCGGCGGAGTTCGCCCGCGACGCGGGAACCCACCAGATCCGGTATGAGGGGTACCACGAGCTGGCGTACCTCCACCCCGCCCGGTTCGATCCAGATCCCAGACGGCTCACCGACGCCGGCGTCGACCCGGACGAGCCGTTCTCGGTCGTCCGACTCGTCGAGTGGAGCGCCCACCACGACGCCGGCGCCGCCGGTTTCGACCCGGACACCGTCCGCGAGCTGGTGGACCGGCTCGGGGAGTCCGGCGCCGTGTACCTCTCCAGCGAGGGAGCCCTTCCCGACGATCTCGCTCCGTACGAGGCGCCCGTCGCGCCCGACGCAGCCCACGACCTGCTCGCGTACGCCGACTGTTACGTCGGCGACTCGGGGACGATGGCGACGGAGGCGGCGTTGCTGGCGACGCCGACGGTCCGGTACGACCCCTACGAGTCCAGCATGGGGAACTTCGAGACGCTCGCGGAGCTGGGGCTCGTCGACTCGATCGCTGACGAGCGCGCGGTCGTCGAGCGAGCCGTCGAGCTCGCGGCCGACCCCGACGCCGCCGACCGCTGGCGACGCCGCCGTCGCCGCCTCCTCGGGGAGAAGATCGACGTGACGGCGTTCATGGTCGAACTCGCGGAGGAGGTGGGTACGTCGTGAGCCGCTCGGGCGACGCGGGGCGACCGTCGTTCCTCCCCGGCAACGACGACATCACGTGGCCCGGCGGCCGCGAGCCCCCCGAGGAGCGCCCCGTCCCCGACGGCCACGAGTTCAGCCTCCTGCTCACCCACGACATCGACCGCCCGTACAAGACGTACCAGTCGGTGTACTACGCGGCGACCGAGTCCGACCGCCGCGCGTACCACCTCTCGACGCTGATCCCCGGCGTCAACCCCTACTGGCGCTTCGAGGAGCTGATGGCGCTCGAGGACGACCTCGGCGTTCGCTCGGCGTGTTACATGCTCGACGAACAGCGGCTGTTCCGCGACCGCCCGGCCGCGGAGTGGCTGACGATGGAGGGCTGGCAGCTGTTCGCCGGCCGGTACGATCCCACGTCGCCCGAGATACGCGACGCGTTCCGCGCGCTCGACGACGGCGGCTGGGAGATCGGTCTCCACGGCTCCTACGAGTCGTTCGACGACCGCGAGCGAATGCGCGCCGAGAAGGAGACGGTCGAGTCGGTCGTCGGCCACGCGGTCGCCGGCGGCCGCCAGCACTACCTCAACCTCAAGACGCCCGACACGTGGGAACACCAGCGCGCGCTCGGACTGCGTTACGACTGTAGCCTCGGGACGAGCGCCGAGCCCGGCTTTCATCACGGGCACGGGATCAGGCGCCCGTTCGGCGACGACGACGGGTTCGTCGTGTTCCCGCTGACGATCATGGAGCAGTCGATCCCGGACCCCGGCGAGGACTTCGACGCCGCGTGGGCCGTCTGCGAGGCCCTCCTGGAGGAAGCACGCGAGGAGGGCGCGGTGATGAGCGTGCTGTGGCACCTGCGCCACTTCGCCCCCGACGAGTTCCCGGGCTACGATCGGATCTATCGGAAGCTGATCCGCCGGGCTCAGGAGCTCGGCGCGTGGGTCGGGTCGCCCGGACAGTTCTACGAGGAGACGGATCTTGGTGGCGCCGACGGGACGGGGAGCGTCGCGGCGGCGGCCACCTCCGCGGCGACGAGGACGACGGCCGACTCGACGGCGCGAGACCCGTCCGAGGGACGGTAGCGACCGAACACCGCCCGCCTGCACACCCGTCGTTGCCCGCCCGTGTCGCCGTTCGCTGCCTCGCTCCGTCCCGACGGATCGCCGTCGTCTCCGGTGGTACCCTCCGTATAACAATCCCCCGCTCGACCCCCCGTCTCCGTACATGGATATCCGACGGCTCTCACTGGCGGAGTGGGACGAGGCACTCCCGGACGATGGGTTCGAGGTGTTCCACACGCCCGAGGCGCTCGAAACGCTCGACGCGCACGCGAGGGGGGAACTGCGACTCTACGGCGGGTACAAGGGCGAACAGGCGATCGGCCTCGCGCCGGTGTTCGTTCGCGAGCAGGCGTTCGGCACCGCCGCGTTGTCGCCGCCGCCCGGGTTCGGGATCCCCCGGCTCGGGCCGCTCGTCATGCCGACCAGCCCCAAACAGCGCAAGCGCGAACGCGTCAACGGCCGGTTCGCCGAGGGGCTGCTGGAGGAGGTCGACGTCGACGCGTCGACGACGCTGTTCCGGATGGTCTGTCCGACCAGCTACGCGGACCCGCGCCCGTTCGGGTGGTCGTCGCTGTCGGTCGAGCCGACGTTCACCTACCACCTCCCGGTCGACGGGGACACCGACGCGATACTGAAGTCCTTCTCGAAGAGTCTCCGGCGGGAGATCCGCGACGCCGAGGACGTGGACTGCTCGTTCGAGGTCGGCGACCGCGAGGACGTGCGTCGGATCTACGAGCAGGCGCGCGACCGCTACGCCGAGCAGGACCGCGGCTTCACGATGACGTGGCCGTACGTGCGCGACCTCACCGACGCGCTCTCGGCGGTCGACCGCTGTCGCCCGTACGTCGTCCGCGACGCCGACGGCGACTTCGTCAGCGGGATCCTCGTGTTGTACTCCAACGACGCCGCGTACTTCTGGCTCGGGGGCGCGGTCGCGACCCTGGAGGGAACGACGGTCAACAGCGCGCTCCACTGGCGGATCGTCCGCGACATCGCCGCCGACGAACCCCTCGGATCGGTCGACACGTACGACCTGATGGGCGCCAACACCGAGCGACTCTGCCGGTACAAGAGCAAGTTCGGGGCGGACCTCGTGGCGTACTACACCGTCGAGTCCGAGGGCGCTGGAATGCGCGCCGCCAAGACCGCCTACCGGCTCGTGAGCAGGTGACCTGATGCGGGTGCTCAACCTGGTCACCAACGAACGCGCGCGCTTCTTTCGAAAACAGCGGGACACGCTCACGGATATGGGCGTCGAGGAGACCACGCTGACCGTCCCCGGCGACCACACCTACGACGACGGCTCGACGAACGAGCGGTCCGCGGTCGACTACCTCAGGTTTCTCCCGCAGGTCGTGCGACGCTCGTTCGGGGGGTTCGATCTCGTTCACGCGAACTACGGGCTGACGGCGCCGCACGCGCTCGCGCAGCTTCGGCTCCCGGTGGTGCTGTCGCTGTGGGGGACGGATCTGATGGGCAGGTACGGCCCGATCACGAAGGCGTGCGCCCGTCGCGCGGACGAGGTCGTCGTGATGTCCGACCGAATGGCCGCGGCGCTGGATCGCCCGTGTCACGTCATCCCCCACGGCGTCGACCTCGACCTGTTCGAGCCGATGCCGACGGACGACGCCCGCGCCGAGCTGGGATGGGACGCCGACGCCGACCACGTGCTGTTCCCGTACCCGCCCGCACGCGGGGTGAAGGACTACCCGCGCGCCGAGCGCGTCGTCGACCGCGTCCGCGACCGCCTCGACGGGGAGGTCGCCTTCCACACCGTCACCGGCGAGCCCCACGAGCGGATGCCGGTGTACATGAACGCCGCGGACGTGTTGCTGCTCACCTCTCGACACGAGGGCTCGCCCAACGCCGTGAAGGAAGCGCTGGCGTGCAACCTCCCGGTCGTCTCCACCGACGTGGGCGACGTGCCCGAGCGGCTCGACGGCGTCGCCCACTCGCGAGTCGCCCGCAGCGACGCGCAACTCGTCGACGGCGTCGTCGCGGCGCTCCGCGCAGGCGAACGCTCGGACGGCCGGGCGGCCGCCGAGGAGGTGTCGGCCGAGGAGACTGGCGCTCGACTGCTGGCCGTGTACGAGGAGGTGCTCTCGTGACCGCTCGCCTTCGAGTCCGTGTTCGCGCCGACCCCCACGTCGAACCGTACCCACTTCATAACTATTCACGGAGGCGCCAGACCTCCGCTACTCGGTGATGTCTGTAATGTCCGCAACGAAACGCCGCTTGGCCGGAATCGGGCTCGCGATCGGGTACGCGGGGCTGCTCGGCGCCGTGGTGGCGGCACACAACGCGCCAGCCACCGCCTACGAGCTGTCGCTGTACGCCGAAACGCCTGTGGCAGTTTGGGTCGCCTTTGGCGTTGCCGCCGTGGCCGGGCTGTTCATCGCGCTGTCGACACGGCCCGAGAGCCGGATCCACCACGCGAGCCTCGGACTCATCGGTCTGTCAGCTCTTACGCTCACCGCGATGCCGATCCTTCGTGGCTACCGCTTCTACGGCGCCGGCGACTCGCTCACGCATCTCGGCTGGGCTCGCGAGATCGCCGCCGGTTCCCTCCCGGCGACGGATCTCCTGTATCCAGGAATCCACACGTTCACGGTCGCCGTTGCCACGCTGACCGGCGTTCCGCTCGCCCAGGCGATGCTGTACGTGACGCTCGTCGTCTTCCCGCTGGTGTTCCTGGTCACTGTCCCGCTGATCGTGAGGCTGATCGCCGGTACGCCGTGGGCGTACAGCGTCGGGCTCGCCGCCGCGGCGCTGTTCGTCCCGATCAACAACATCAGCGTCCACCCGGTCGCCCACCCCACCAGTCAGGCGATCCTGTTCGTTCCGTTGGCGATTCTGGTCACGCTTGCATACACGTACAGGCTCGATACCGACTCCGTCGTGTCCCCGGTGGACGAGGACACGCCGTCCTCCTCGCGCGCGATCACCGACGGCGGATGGCGGAGCGGCCCGACGGCGACCGGCGTCTTGTTGGTGGTCGTTTCCGGTGCACTCGTGTTGTACCACCCTCAGCAGGCGCTCAACGTCGCGCTGGTGCTGGCGGCGATCGCCGTGGTGCAATCGGTCCTCAGTTGGCTTCGCCCCGGCTCGGCATTTACCGGCCACCGCTGGCTCGGCGTCCAGGCCGTGATCGTCGCTGTGTTGTTCCTCCTGTGGGTGCCACGGTTCGAGCGCGCGGTCGGAACGATACGTTTCACGCTCGGCAGTTTCTTCACCGGCGAGACGGCCGCTGGGACTGTGGTCGCGGCGAAATCCACCTCCCTGACCGCGTTGGGCGGCAGCCTGCTTACGCTGTCGACGAGGCTGTTCCTTGCCGGGGCAGTCCTCTCGCTTATCGCCGCTTTGCTCGTGTTCGCTGTGCTCCTCGGGCGGGTTGAGCGGCGCCTCACCGACACCTCGGTGCGGTATCTGACGGTGGCGCTGGTTCCGCCGTTCCTGGTTTTCCTGCTCGTATTCGCGATCGGTGCCGGCGACATGTACTTGCGGTATCAGGGGTTCATCATGGTGTTTATCACCGTGTTAGGTGCCACCGGGATCTCCCTCGCTGTCGACCGCCTCGACGCGTCGGTCAAACCGGGTACCGGACGGGCGCTCGCGCTCGTGTTGTTGTTGGTGCTGTCTCCCGTCGCTGTGATGGGGTACCATACGTCACCGTACATGTATCAGCCGACTTCCCACGTCACCGAGAGTCAACTCGACGGGTACACGGCCTCGTTCGAGCACCGAGGTGAGGGGATCGAGTTCACGGGATTGCGTGGCGGGCCTGAACGGTACGTCGACTACTACTACGGGTCCCAGCGCGCCCGCACGACACTGGATTTCCCCGGGTACAGCGACAGAATCACGCCAGACGTGTTCAACGGGGGGGCGTACAGGTCGACATACGACGAGCCGCGGTACCTCGGCATCACCCAGGCGGACTACGAGCGCGAGGTCGTCCTCTACGATGAACTCCGCTACTCACAGCAGGGGTTCGAACAGTTGGAGACGACACCGGCGGTCAACCGGATACGGACGAGCTCCGGGTTCTCCTTGTACTACTTCTCGTCCGACTCGGCCGAACCTCCGTCCGACGATGGAGGCACGGACTGAATGGATCTAGCGAAACGACTGAGCCGCGGGATCCAGGCGATCTTCGCGGCCAACCTGGTCACGATGCTGGCGAAAGCCGGCCTCCTCCTGCTGTTGACGCGTGTGCTGTTGACTCCCGAGCAGTACGGCGAGTTGAACTTCGCGCTGTCGGTGCTCGGCGGCCTCGCGATCCTCGCGACGCTGGGGCTTCCGAAGTCGGCGGCCCGATACGTCACGGAGTTCGCCGAGCAGCGGCCGGGGATGGTGCCGCACGTCATCGTCAGGTCGCTCGGGTTCCTCCTGTTTTTCACACTGCTCATCGCTGGGGGAACTGCCCTCTTCGGCAATGAGGTCGCCACGCGGTTCGGCGTCCCCTCGCTCGTGCCGGTGCTCGGGGTCGGCGCGCTGTTCATCGCCGCCACCGCGTTGTCGGCGTACACTCGGCAGCTGTTCCAGGCGTTCAACAGCGTCGAGTGGAGCGGCGTCGTCGGAGTTATCTCGGGGGTCTCCCGGCTACTGTTCGTCACGCTGTTCGTCTGGCTAGGGTACGGCGTGGCAGGCGCGCTGTTCGGCTACGTCGCAGGACTGGCGTTAGGCGTTCTCATCGGAGGCGTCGTCCTCTACCGGCGCTTCTACTCGACGTACGAACCCGACGTCGACCCGGACGCGTCCGTCTCCCGTCGGATCCTAGAGTACAGCGTGCCGCTCACGGCGACCCGGAGCGCGAACGTCATCGACAAGAAGGTCGACACCGTGCTCGTCGGCGTCCTCGTCGACATGACCGCCGTCGGATTCTATACGATCGGGAAGGCCATCTCCGATTTCGTGTCGATGCCGGCGTCCTCGCTCGGGTACACGATCTCGCCGGCCCTGAGCGAACAACGGTCCAAAGGGAGCGAGGCCAGGGCTGCACGGATCTACCAGACGACGCTCCGATACGTCCTCCTGGCGTACATCCCCGCCGTTGCTGGGTTGATCCTCGTGGCCGAACCGATGGTCCGATACGTATTCGGCTCCGGATACGACGGCGCCGCCCCGGTCGTCCAAGTCTTCGGCCTGTTCATCCTCGTCAACGCGATCAACAAGGTGACCAGCGACGGACTGGATTACCTCGGGCGAGCACGCTCTCGGGCGATCGTGAAGACGGTCATGGCACTTGGCAACGTCGTGCTCAATCTGATCCTCATCCCACTCATGGGCGTGGTCGGCGCCGCGGTCGCCACCGTGATCACGTTCAGCTTCTACACGTTCGCCAACGTATACATCATCCATCAGGAACTCCCGCTGAACCCCCGCGATCTCGTCGGCGTCTCCGGGGCCGCGGTTGCGGTCACCATCGTCATGTCCATCGTCGTCTGGCTGACGCTCCCCTACGTGTCCGGGGTCCCGACGCTGATCGGGGCCGTCGTACTCGGGGCGGCGACGTGGGCCGTGTTATCTATCGCCGGTGGCCTGCTCGACCCGAACGAGGTCACCCGGCTGATCGGTTGACATCCTCCCCGCGCCAAAGCCCGAGGATTCCCGACCGCCGTTGGGATAATAACCGCGGTCAGCGACGAGTTTGCCTCCGGGTTGTTTGCCGCTCTATAACAAACCCGGCCGCTGGGTACCCACAATCCATGGATACTGTCAACGGCAGGGAGACGGAGACGGCGGCGATCGACGCCGACATCACCGGACGCACGGTGCTGGTCACCGGGGGTGCCGGGTTCGTGGGAAGCCATCTCGCACGAGCGCTCGTCCGCGACAACGAGGTCCGCGTGCTCGACGACTGTTCGACCGGCCAGCCGGGCAACGTTCCGGCGGATGCGACGCTGTACGAGGGCGATCTCCTCGACGAGGGGCTGTTGCAGGACGCGATCGACGGCGTCGACCTCGTGTTCCACGAGGCCGGGCTGGTCAGCGTCCCGAAGTCGGTCGAGCGCCCGGTTGAGAGCAATCGGGTGAACGTCGCCGGCACGCTCGCGGTCCTCGAAGCCGCACGCGCCGTCGACGCGCGGGTCGTACTCGCCTCCAGCGTCGCCATCTACGGCGACCCGGAGACGGTCCCGGTCGACGAGTCGCACCCGACCCGTCCGACCTCCCCGTATGCGACCGACAAGCTCGCGATCGACCACTACGCACGCGTGTATCACGAACGATACGGGCTGGAGACGGTTTCGCTCCGGTACTTCAACGTGTACGGCCCCGGCCAGTCGACGGGCAGCTACGCGGGCGTCGTGAGCACGTTCCTCGAACAGGCGCGCTCGGGCCAGCCGATCACCGTCGAGGGTGACGGCTCCCAGACGCGTGATTTCGTCCACGTCGCCGACGTGGTCCGGGCGAACCTCGCGGCCGCAACGACCGAACACGTCGGCGAGGCGTTCAACATCGGCACCGGCGACAGCGTCACGATCCGGGAACTCGCGGAGCTGATCGCCGACGTGACCGGCGCCACTGCAGGGATCAACCACGTCGACCCCCGACCGGGCGACGTGGAACGTAGCCGTGCGGACATCTCGAAGGCACGTCGGCTGCTCGGCTTCGAGCCGAGCGTCGACCTTCACACCGGGATCGCCGAGTTAGCCAGCCGACAGCGGCTCGCGCGATAACGCGTCGTCGGCTCTCGCTCACATCGTCACGTGACGCTGTCGAACCGAAGATAGCTGATATCCGGGTGATCGTCGTACGCGTGAGTCCACGCTTCGCCGCGGACGTACGCGTCACGTACACGTTGCCAGTCCGCGTGGCGCTTGAGGACCCGAACCGGAACCGCCCCCGTGTCGAGTAGTTTGAGGATCGACAGTCGATTGCGGCCGTCCGCGAACAGGATCTCGCCGTCGTCGGCGATGTGGACGGCGATCTCGTCTTTCATGCGCTCGGTGAGCAGTCGAGACTCCCTGCCGAGGTCGATGGGGTCAGGTTCCTCCTCGAGTAACTCCGCTTGCGTCCGATACCCGTCGGTCTCGATGCGCTCGTACAGCTTGTCGACTCCCGCACACCGTTCGCGGAAGTCCGCCTCGCTGTGGCAGTTCCACAACACAGATCCGGCTTCGATCTCGTCGACGACCCGCCGGTAGAACGACGTATCTGCCCAGTCGACCCCGTCGCGGAAGTGCGCACGATAGGCTTGGTACACATCGAGGTCGGTGAACTTGCACTGAGGGGTAGCCCAGTCGCCGTCTTCGACGACCGCTGCTTGGACGTACTTCGACCGATTGAATTGCCTGACGGAGGTGATCGCCGCCGGGTCGACGTCGATCAGCCGGTACGGCTCGGGCGGTGCAGCGTACCGGACGGAGTTAGCGACCGTCCGAAGTCGGACGACCGCCCTCGCGTAGCGATCTCTCGCGAACAACAGTGGCAGTTGCAGCGACCGAACGCGTCGAAACAGCGCGGTACCGACTGATCGAACCACCTCTCCCGCTGAACTCTCGGATAACGCGTCGAACACACCGCTCGTGTCCGTCTCCGTCACTTGACTGGCGGCCAGATCCCCCTCGCTTGCTCCGTTCTCGTCTCTCGCCGCGCCCCGTCTTCGTCTGTCCTCCGAGAACTCCAGGCGGGCCACGTCTTCACTCGTATCCTCCCGCCGTGGCTGTGTCTCGTCGTTATCCACTGTCCTCGACGTCGACCCAGATGTACAGGTGTTCGTCCGCGGTGGTGCGTGACGGGAACTCCGGCGCCGCTTCCTCGTACACGAACACGCTCAGTCGGAGGTCGCTACCGAGCATCGACGGCACCAACGACAGCGTTCGGGTCGCCGTCTCGTCGTCCGCGAGGCTCACGTTCCCCCGTTCGAGAGCGTCCCGCTCGAGCACCGTCATCTCGGTGCCGTCCGCCGACGAAGACACGCGATCCAAGACGACGACGTACTCGTACGCCGTTGGGCGACCGAGGTCGTTCTCGATCGACAACACCAGCTCGAGTGGTTCGTCGTTCGCGACGGCGTCGGGATACCCCGCGGCGACCGGCCCGTCTTCGCTCGGTGTCAACAGCGCGACCTCTGTGTAGGACTCTCCGTCCGGAGGGGCGGCGAGTCCCACCGACATCCCTGCCAGCGCGAGTACCACCAGCACGCCGAGCACGACGGCCCCGAACTTGTCGACTCGCGTTGCTCGTGGTGACCCGGCGAACGTCCGCAATTCACGCAGCCACCGGTCGACCGGGAGCCCGTAGCGATTCTCCTCCGGGAGTGCGAGCCGCCGAGCCGCGCCGAGCGCCGACGCCAGAACGACGAACCCCACCAGCGTCACGGAGACAGTCGTTCGTGTCGGTTGGTACCCGAGCGCAGCCAGCAGAACCACGAGAATGGGGAGAACGGCGACACTGAGTCCAACGGATAGCGAGGCTCGCTCGAACCACCCGATCGTTACGCTACCGAGCGGCGGGTCGGACACGGCGTCTCCGCTCGAGTTAGCCGATCCCGGAACCAAGACCGACAGCAGCGCATACCCCGGAAGAAACAACACGAGAGGCCCGGCCAGGACGACCATTGCGGGCCCTCGTATCGACCCCGTAAGAGCGACGGCACCGACGAGAACGGCGTAGATGGCGCTGAGAACCACGTCGACCGGGATCCGGTTGCGGTCGCCCTTCCCGCCGCGCCGGCCACCACCGCTGTCACTCATCCCTCCACACCTCGCCGAACGTGACCCGTGACGGATGGATCGATCCCATGGAGTCGATTTGTTCCGTTCCGTGGATTGTTATGTAGTCGTTAGTCGCGAGACGTGACGCTGTCGCGAGTGTTCCGAGGACACGACCGAGACGCGTCCCGCGGCCTCGCGTTGGGTGCCTTCGTCGGCAGCCTCTTACGGCAGTAGGTAACACGTATCACTGCCCGTCTGAGTCGGTAGTCCACTCCCGGATCCATCTGGCCCCGGGAGCGCCATCTCGGATCCACAGTGTCGCGGTTCCGAGCAGGAGAACGAGATCCAGTACCAGATACGTCGCTCCCGCAGGCGTCGAGAGGTATCCGAGATAGGCAGCGAACAGCTCGGACACGTACGTGAACGGTGGCGGTGTGGGGTCGTTCACAGCGGGCACCAGCGGCCACAGTAGGAACTCGACGCTAAGCGTGTCCTTAACCAGCAGTGGATACGCCACGTCGCCGAGGAGGTGTGAGACGTACCCGATGGCGACCGCGGGGGTGAGACCGACCGGGCCGACGCGCCGTTGGACGGCGCCAGTGATCGCGACGACGCCCACGGCCGTGAATGCCGAGTGACCGAGCGACCGGCCGGACGGGAAGACGGCGAGCCACCACGACAACGGCTTGTCGATCACGTCGGGCACGACCGCGGCTACTACTACCACGAGGGCGGTCGTTGCGGACGGCTGGCGCCCTCGAACGTGGGCGTATCCCGAGTACGCGAGGTACGCGATCGCCATGTGATCCCAGGGCCACACGGGTCACTCCCCCCGATCGTCGAGTCGTGCGGTACGCGTCCGTTCACACCGCCCCAATCCGTCGCTGTCGCTCCCTCCCCGTCGGCCACTGTGCATCGAGTGGTGTGCCGATGACCCGGTACACGCTTTGTTACGACCCCGATACTGGACAGTGCCGGCGCTGGAACCGCCGATCGGGTCCGTTCTTGCCCACCTCGATGGCGGGCTGGTAATGGAAGCTTGTCGGTTACAATAGGAGTCTACCGCCTGGGTACGTCATGGATATGAGACCAGACTGGCGGAGTGAGACCCGACGGCGCGTCGTTATCGCGCTCGTCACGGCGATGGTCGTCGCGACGGCGATGCCGGCGGCAGCAGTGGCGACGACGCAGGCGTCCGGGACGATCAACGCGGGACCGGACGGCGTCACCTATCTCGACCACTGTGCCACCCTCGATGACGCCGGCACGTACGTCCTCGATCGCGACGTGCGGTCGACCGACGGGGACTGCTTCACGGTGACGGCCGACGACGTGCGGTTGTTGGGTGCGGGCCACGCGGTGGTCGGCGAGAACGCAACCGGCTCGGCGATCGTCGTCGACGGCGCGACCGGCGTCCACGTCGAGGGCTTCGACGCGGTCGACTGGTGGCGCGGCGTCACGGTCGTCGACGCCGCGGACGTGACCGTCGAGGGCGTGGCCGTCGAGAACGCGAGCGCCGACGGCGTCCGGATCCGCGACTCCGCGAGCGTCACCGTCGCCAACGGGAGCGTCGTCGCGTCCGGCGGCCACGCGATCGCCGTGCTCGAAAGCGAGACCACGACCGTCGAGCGGATGCGCCTCGTGAACAACACCGGCGACGGCGTGTCGGTTCGGCGGTCGGAGACGACGACGGTCCGCGAGAGCGCCATCGTGAACAACGGCGGGATGGGCGTCGCCGTCGCGGACGACTCCGACCCGATCGAGCGCACTCCGGACGTTCCCTCCTGGCTGCTGCCGCTGCTCGGCGGCGGCGGGTACGACGGCCTCGGCGGGCTGTTCGCCCCGACGGATGCCGCCCCCGACCGGGCGTCGGTCGTCGTCGCCGACAACCGGATCGCGGCCAACCGCTACGAGGGGGTGTTCGTCCGTGGACAGAACGGGAGCCGGATCTCTGGTAACGTCGTCTCCGGCGCGACCGACGGGATCCGCCTCCTCAACGCCTCCGACGGGACCGTCGTCGGGAACAACGTCTCCGGCAGCACCGACGACGGCATCGCGCTCGCGTCCACGGGCCAGACGACCGTGGCGGAGAACCGCCTCGTCGACAACGCCAACGACGGCGTCTACGTGTTCGGGTCCGGGAACGTCCTGACGAACAACACGCTCGCGGGCAACGGCGACGACGGCCTCGACCTCGACAGCGGCGTCGACAACAGGGTGATCTCGAACGTCGCGCACGACAACGTCGACGACGGCGTCTTCCTCCGCGAGGCGGACAGCAACGTCGTCGCGCGCAACGTCCTCCGGGACAACGGAGACGACGGCTTCGACATCCGGGGTTCGACCGATAACGACGTCCACAACAACACCGTGTGTCGCAACGCCAACCGCGACATGCAGGTCCGCCTGGGTGTCGAGGGGAACGACGTACGCGACAACTCCTGCTGACGCTTCCGGCCCTCCACTCGCGATTCCGATTTTCGGCTATGTTCCGTCGAGGAGAGAGTCCCGCCGTTAACGGCGGGAGTGAATCCGACAACTCCGACACGAACTACCGTCGATGGAAGGCAGGATATTCAACGGACGGTGTTCAGGTACGGGTCACGAGGCGGACGGAGCGAACGTTGGGTGGTCAACGCTCGAAATCGCCCGCCTCATCGGAGGGCGACTGCCTCGAGGTAGAGTTTCCCGAGCGGGAGGCGACACCCGAGTCCGCGATGACGCTCGGTATCCGACTCCGTCTGTCTGGGCGCTCACGTTCGGATACCGTCTCGATTCTCGATATATTGGGCGCCGATCGGTGCCGTTCAACAGTCTCGATCGAGTGCAACAGGCAGATCTACGGCCGATCGATGGGGCCGACCCGGATCACGTCGCGGTAGACGACCCCGTGATCCAGCTGAACGACGAGCGATTCTGGAGCGGTTGGTCCCGACACGAACCGTTTGCTCCACCTCAGGCTTGCTCCGACGAGAACGCGAGCGCTCACCGAGGTGGTCCGTTCTGAACCCCGCGAGGACCATCCCGTCGATGATGCGGTCGTTCTCGTCGGTCCTGCAGCGTGGCTGCACGCAGCTCTCCACCGACACGACCTCGAGTACGGATACGAGCACCATGGCGATCGGAGTAGCGCCGAACGTGTCTTCCGCGAACTAAAACGCTGAACTAACCAGTTCTCAACCCGTTCAGCCACGCCGACGCGAACGCCGCCGAAAACTGGCTCCAGTCGTTCGCCTTCGCATGGAACCAGTGTATCTGAACGCTACCTGTGGCACAGCCATCGACATCCTTGTTCGACCGCCGGAGCGGGACGGTTTCTACGAGAGAACGCGTGGTGTCGTAGACCGGCAACTATCCCGACTGCGGTACGGGGACCCCCGTCTTTGCACGGGGAGGATGCCACTCCCGGCTCCAGGACGAACGACCCGATCATTGTCGCAAGGGCACCGTGATGGCGACCGACAGGACGGGACCGACCGCCGGCGACACGGTGCGGTCGTCGAAGAGTCGCGTGCTGTCCAGGTACTTCGCCTGCCGAACGCCTCCCCGGCTCGCCGTCACCGGGTACGGCGGCGCCGGCGGGCCAGCAGCGCGGCGGCGCCGGCGATCGCCACCGTCGCCGCGAGCGGCCCGAACCCCGGCGCGTTCGTCAGGGTGCTGCTGCCGGTGGCGGTCCCGTGACCTTCGGTCGCCGTGGTCGTGGGGCGGACGGCGAACGCGACCGTCCGGTCCCCGACACTGGCGTTGTACTCGCCCGCGGCGACGATCCGCCTGGTGAACGTCACCCGTGTGCTCGTGCCAGGCTGGACGGTCACGTTTTCCGTGGCGACGGTCTCGTTGAACAGCCGGAGCGCGACCACCTCCGACCCGGCCGCGCGCCCGTCGTTGCGCACCACCGCCGTGAACCTGATCTCCTCGCCGGCGTCGATCTCGTCGGGGTTCGCGTTCAACTCGGCGACCGAGACGTTCGGCTGCGGCGGCGTCACGTTGATCAGGAACCGCTCGCTCCGGTCGATCTCGACCGAGTACACGTCGGGCTCCTCGAACGTCCAGGTGAACCGGACGGTCCGGCTCTGGTTGGGTTCGAGGGTGAACTGCCGGGAATCGACCTGTTCGCCGTCGACCTCGAACTCGATCGTCTTGGTCCCGGAGCCGTTCCCGACGTTGCTCACCGTCGCCGTCGCGACGAGGGTGTCGCCGGTCACGAGGTCCGTGTCGTTGACCGTCGCCGTCACGTTCGTGTACTCCGGCTCGAGGTCGGCCGCCGGCTCGCTCCCGGCGTCGCCGTCCGAGGTCTCGTCGGAGCTACCCTCGGCGGACCCTCCGGAGCTACCGCCGGCGTTCCCGCCGGGGTCGCCTCCGGAACTCCCGCCCGTGTTGCCGCCGGGGGGCCCACTGGACGACCCGCCCGAGTTACCGCCGGAGGAACCGCCCGAACTGCCGCCACCGGGATCCTCCGGCGCCTCGGTGACGTTCACCGGCAGGTCCGTGCTCGCGATCGCGCTTCCGCCCATCAGCACGCTCAGCGTCACCGTGTACCGCCCCGATTCGGCGTAGGCGTGTTCGACGGACCGCCCGTCAGCAGTCGTTCCGTCGCCGAACTCCCATCTGAACCCGACGGAGGAGCCGTCCCCGACGCCCGCGTCCGCGTCGAACGCGACCGACCGCTCCGCCTCGACCTCGGTCGCGTCGGCATCGATGGACGGGTTCGGTTCCTCGACGGAGACGCTCGCGCTCGCCGTCAGCGTCTCGCCGGCGTCGCTGGTCACGCGAACCCCCGGCGTGTACGTTCCCGACTCGTTGTACGCGTGTGAGATCGTCGGCGACGCGCTCGCGCTCGTCTCGAACTCGCCGTCGCCGTCGAGGTCCCACTCGTAGGTGACGTTCGACCCGCCGACGGCGCTCCCGCCGGCGTCGAGCGTGACCGACTCACCGACGACGACCGATTCGGGCACCGTGAGGGCCGCCTGGGCCTCGACCGCGACGCTCGCGGTCGCCTCGTCCGTGATGTTCTCCCCGTCGCTCACGACGACGCGCGGGGTGTAGCTTCCCGTCTCGTTGTACGCGTGTGCCAGCGTCGGCTCGGTGGTGTTCGCGTCGACATCTCCGTCGCCGTCGGGGTCCCAGCGGTAGATCGCGTCGTCTCCGTCTATCGTCGACTCGCTCGCGTCGAGGGTGACGGGTCGCGTCACCAGCGACTCCGCGGGTGCCGACAACGACGCGGTGACGCCCACGCGCACGGTGGTCGTCGCGGTACCCGTCTGTCCCTGCTCGTCGACGGCGGTGACGGTCGCGTCGACGGTCCCGGCGTCCTCGTAGGCGAACGAATACGTCGGCTCGGTCGTGTTCGCGTCGACCGTTCCGTCCCCGTCGATGTCCCACTCGTAGCGGACGACCCCTCGGTCGTCGGTCGACTCGCTCGCATCGAGGGTGAGGTCCTCGCCGACCGCGACGTCCTCCGGTCCCGTCAGCGACGCGCTCGGCGGCCGGTCGGGCGTCACGTCGACCGTCACGGACGCGCTTCCGGTCTGGTTCGTGTCGTCGACGGCGGTGACGGTCACCTCCCGGTCGCCGGCCGACTCGAAGGCGGTGGTGAGCGTCGGTTCGGTCGTGTTCGCGTCGATCGTGCCGTCGCCGTCGAGATCCCAGTCGTAGCGGACGATCGTCCCGTTGTCCGTCGACTCGCTCGCGTCGAGCGTGAGCGACTGGTTCACCGTGACCGTCGACGGCGACGCCGAAAGCGTCGCGTCCGGGGCGTACGGCTCGCCGACGACGAACGTCGTCTCGGCGGTGTCGCCGTTCCCGTACGTGTCGAACGGCGTCACGCGGACGGTGTGTTCGCGCTCCTCCTCGAACGCGTGACGCACGGTCGGCCCCTCGGTGACGGCGTCGACATCGCCGTCGGCGTCGAAGTCCCACTCGTAGCCCGCGACCGTCCCCGCGGCGCTCGTGCCGCTCGCGTCGAGGGTGACGTTCTCGCCGGCCGGGGCGTCGCTCGGCGCCCGCAGCGACGCGCTCACGTTGGCGTCGACGCAGCCGCCGGCGTGGATGAACACCCGGCGGTCGAGCGCGAGCGAGTGCTCGGCACCGTCGCCGCCGTAGAGCACCCAGTCGGTTATCCGGTTCTCCTCGCTCCCCGAGTACCCCCAGTCTCCCCACGACGGCGCGCGCTCGTTGTACCGTGGGTCGATCACGGTCGTCCCCGACAGCGAGTCGAAGCCGCGGTAGGCGCCGCCATCGGTGCGGTTGTCCGCCCACTTCCAGTCGACCGAGGTCGTCGATGCGCCGATGTCCCACTCGTCGTCCATGAGCGGGTACTCGTCGTCGCGCACCGCCCACGACCCGTCCGGGAGCCCGCTGATCCGGTAGTTCACCGTACTTCCGCCGGCCTCGTCGCCCCGACGACCGTGGACGACCACCATGCTTGTGTCGTCTGGCCCGGCGTAAAACAGGAGGGCGCTCGTCCCTGTTCGCTGGAACCGATCGGTGCCGTACGAGCTGTACGTCGACGCCGCCGGACGCCCCGTGATCGACGGGTACGGGTTCCGATAGTCGTAGAACGCCGTGACGTTCCGTGAGCCGTTCTCGTGTGTCGCCACGGCGTAACACGAGTCCCCCTGCGCGACGGCGAACGTCTGATCGTCGCCGGCGGCCGCCCGCGCGGTGTCCGCGAGCGGCCCCACGGCGGGCGCGGCCACGAGAAGGAGAACGATGACCACCACTCGAGACACCGCCGGTTCGGAGTACGTTCCCATTACACCCCAATTCCCGGCAGATCCGGCTTTGTTATGGATCGGTTTCGCTCCCCCAACCCCCATCTCTGTCGTCGACGATCGGCGGTGCGATCCCCGGTTCACGGTGCAGGGTATGGGTAACAAAATCCGATGCGTCGCTTGCTGTCACCAGCCGGCGGTCACGGTTACCTACACAATGTATCGAGGACAGACGGTCGGGGTTGTCATCCCGGCGTACAACGAGGAACCGTTCGTCCGCGAGACGATCGTGACGGTCCCCGCGTTCGTCGATCGGATCTACGTCGTCGACGACGCCTCCACCGACGACACCTGGACGGAGATCCAGCGCGCGGTCGCGCTGGACCGCGCCCGATCCGACCGACGGGGCCGGTCCGAACGGAACCGAAAGCACGATAGGCACAATAGCTCAGATAGGCAAGAGAGTCGTCCCGAACGACCCGACGGCGCCCGCGGAACCGACGAATCGACGCGAACCGACGGCCCCTTCGACGAGCGGATCGTCGCCATTCGTCACGAGGAGAACAGGGGCGTCGGCGGCGCGATCAAGACCGGCTACCTCCACGCGCGCGACGACGACATCGCCGCGACCGCCGTGATGGGCGGCGACGGACAGATGGACCCGGACGTGCTCGGGACGCTGTTCGACCCGATCGTCGACGGCGAGGCGGACTACGTCAAGGGCAACCGGTTCGTCGGGCGACGCGACCGCGGGGACATGCCGCGGCTCCGGTTCGTCGGGAACGCGATGCTGGGCGCGCTGACGAAGATCGCGAGCGGCTACTGGTCGACCGGCGATCCCCAGAGCGGGTACACGGCCATCTCACGGCGCGCCCTCCACGAGGCCGACATCGAGGGGATGTACGAGTTCTACGGCTACTGCAACGATCTGCTCGTGAAGCTCAACGTGGCCCGGCTGCGGGTCGTCGACCTCCCGAACCCGATCATCTACGGCGACGAGGAGAGTCACATCCGCTACCGGACGTACGTCCCGCGGGTGTCGTGGATGTTGCTTCGCAACTTCCTGTGGCGCTTGCGGACGAACTACCTCGTGTACGACTTCCACCCGCTCGTCGTCGCGTACGGCGTCGGCGCCGGCGCGAGCGCGCTCGGCGCGGTCGGGCTGTTCGCGTCGCTGGCGTCGGTGGCCGGTCTCGTCGGTGCCGGGTCCGCCGCGGCGTCGACTGTCGGCGTCGCCGGGCTGGTCTCCGCGCTGCTGTTCGTCGTCGGCGCGTGCGCGCTCGTCGGGGCGATGGCGATGGACATCAGCGAGAACGACCACCTGGACGACGTGCTGTTTCCCGACCGTGGGGGACCGACCGGGGGACCGGTCGAATCGGGGCCGGACGTCCTCCCGTCGGTCGCCGGGGACACGGAGTCGAACGGGTCTCAGGTGTCGCGGAAGTCGGGTTCGACCATCGAATCCGACGGCGGCCGTCGGACGGGACCGTCCGACGCGGACTCCGAGGCGCCTCCCGGCTCGGACGGGTAGCCGATCGGTACCCCGATAGTCGGGTTGTAACAAACTCGGGCCGTCGCGCGTACCGATCGTATGTTCGGAACGAGCGGTATCAGGGGAACCGTGGGCGAGGAGGTCACCGCGTCGGTCGCGCTCGACGTGGGTCGGGCCGTCGCCTCCGAGGGCGCGAGACGGGTCGTGATCGGTCGCGACCCCCGATCGACCGGGCCCGCGCTCGTCGACGCGGCGACCGCCGGGCTGCGCGAGTGCGGCGCCGACGCCGTCTCGCTGGGTGAGGTACCGACGCCGACGGTCGCGCGGGCCGTCGAGTGGTACGGCGCCGACGCGGGGATCGCCGTCACCGCCTCGCACAACCCCGCCTCCGACAACGGCCTGAAGCTGTGGACCGACGACGGCGCCGCCTACGTCGGCACCGCACAGGACGCCGTCGCCGAGCGGATCCGCGAGAACGCGTTCGACCTCGTCGGCTGGAACGAGTACGGTAGCCGCATGCGGAGCCGACGCGCGCGCTCGCGCCACGTCGACGCCGTCGTGGACGCTGTCGACGGAGATATCGGGCTCGACGTGGTCCTCGACGTGGGCAACGGCAGCGGCCGGATCACCGCGACGATCCTCCGGGATCTCGGCTGTACCGTCCGGACGCTCGCGGCCGAACCCGACGGCTCGTTCCCGAGCCGACCCAGCGAGCCGACCGCGGACAACTGCGGGACGCTGCGGGAGGTCGTCGCCGCGACCGACGCCGACCTCGGGATCGCCCACGACGGCGACGCCGACCGGATGCGCGCGGCGACAGGGTCGGGGGAGTTCCCCTCCGGCGACGTACTCCTGGCGCTGTTCGCGCGCGACATCGCCGCCGCCGGCGACCGCGTCGCCGTCCCGATCGACACCAGCATCGCCGTCGACACGACGCTGGAGGCGATCGGCGCCTCGACGGTCCACACGCGGGTCGGCGACGGCTACGTCGCCGAGCGGACCCGCGAGACCGACGTAGTCTTCGGCGGCGAGCCCAGCGGGGCGTGGATCTGGCCGGAGCTGGCCCGCTGTCCGGACGGCCCGCTCGCCGCGGCGAAGCTGGCCGAGCTGGTCGCGCGACGGGGGCCGCTCGACGACCTGGCGGCCCAAGTCGAGACCGTCCCCCTGCGCCGCGCGAACATCGAGACCGACGCGAAACACGATCTCGTCGCGCACGTCGCCGACCGCGTCGCCGACCGGTACGCGAACGTCTCCACCGTCGACGGCGTCCGCGTCGACGTCGACGCCGGCTGGTTCCTCGTGCGCGCCAGCGGGACGCAGCCGCTCGTGCGCGTCACCGCCGAGGCCGGCATCGAATCCGAGATGGAGTCGCTGTTCGAGACGGCGACCGACCTCGTCAGGGAGGCGAAGCGGGCCGTCGCCGCCCCGGCGTCTGATTGAACTGCGGCTCGCTCACTCCTCGGACGGTGAACTGACGGTCCCCGACTGACGCCCCTTCCCCTCACACACACTTTCTCACTGTCTCGAACTCTCGGTCTTCTTTCCCCTCTCATCTCCCCTCCCGGCCGATCATCCTCAATAGTCCTGAACACGTTCGGGGGACACTCCCGACGTCCGCCACCGGTACACGACCACCTAACCGGCGCGAGCTCTCGTTGTCTGCCCATAACAAGGGACGCCCCATTCCTGCCTTCGGTCGTCATGCACGCAGTGATACTGGCGGCCGGGCGCGGCACCCGAATGCGGCCGCTCTCGCGGATCACGCCGAAGCCGATGCTTCCCGTCGGGGACCGCCCGCTCGTCGCACACGTCGCGGACGCGGCCGTCGCCGGCGGCGCCGACGACCTTATCTTCGTCGTCGGGGACGGCGACGGACACCTGCGAGAGTACTTCGGCGACAGCTACCGGGGCGTTCCGGTGACGTACGCCGTGCAGGATCCGCCGGCGGGCACCGCCGACGCAGTTCGCTGTGCGACGCCGTACATCGACGGCCGCTTCGCCGTCCTCAACGGCGACAACCTGTTCGAGGCCGAGGCGATCGCCCGCCTGTTCGATCACGACGCCGCGGTGTTGGCCCACCGCGTCGACGACCCGCGCGAGTACGGCGTCCTCTCGACGGACGGGTCGCGCGTCACGGGCATCGTCGAGAAGCCCGACGACCCCCCGACTGATCTCGCGAACGCGGGCGCGTACGTCTTCCCGGAGTCGATGTGCGACGCTTTCGATGTCCCGCGCAGCAGCCGCGGGGAGTACGAGATCACCGACGCGGTGGAGTCCCTCATCGCCGAGTGCGACGTGGCGGCCGTGACGACTTCCCGGTGGCTGGACGTCGCGCGCCCGGACGACTTCGTCCGGGCGAACGAACTCGTGCTCGCCGAGGGGGTCCCCGTGGAGGACGGCGACCACTGGGGCGACGGCGTGTACGTCGCACCCGGCGCCAGCGTCGCCGACGACGCGACCGTCCACGGCCCCGCGATGATCGGCGCGAACGCCGTGATCGAGGCCGACGCGGTGATCCGCGGTCCGAGCGTCGTCGGCGCGGGCGCGAGCGTCGGCCCTGAGGCGGAGCTGACGCGATCGGTGCTGTTCCCGGGCGCGCGGGTCGGGTCCCGCGTCATCCTCCACGGGGTCGTCCTCGGACCCAGGTGTGACCTCTCCACGGGCGCGTGCGTCTCCGGGACGCACCAGTCCGGCGAGACCACGTCGGTCGTTGCCACGCACAGCCCACTGGAGTCGGCACTCGGCTACTGAGGACTCGTCGTTCGCCGGTTTTCCGTCCCGTTTCGCGCGGCTCATGCGGTTTGACCGTCGGTCGTACCGGTCCAGTCGCTCACCGGGTAGTGTCCGCTCAGTCGATCCCTCACCAGCGCCGCCGCTCGTCGGGATAGCGTCCGTGGGAGAACGGTCCGGCCTCGCGGTCGAGTCGTCGGCCCCCAGGCGACTACTCGCGTTCCGGTTTCGAGGTTACTCGCTCGTCAACGATCGACGACCGAGATAGAGCACGGCCGTCAGGAACCCGAACATCAACGCGCTCGCCAGGAGGTGATGCCCCATGAACTGCGCGACGCCGAAGAGCGCGCCGACGCCGACCGTCGCCGCGCCGTACGGTCGCGGATCGACGGATTCGGACTCGGATCCCTCGTCCTCGTCGTCCTCGTCGACCAGATACTCGTACAGCGGCCCGGCCTCCGGTTCGAGTTCGACCCGACCCCGGCTCTGGTTGAAGTCGATGACCCCCGCATCGTCCATCTTCGGGAGGTGACACTGGTACAGCCCGATGTACACGCGCTTGCGCTGTTGGGCGCCGAGCGCCTGCACGTCGCAGTCGTTCTCGATCGCGGCGATGTGTTCGGCGAGCTCGCCGATCGTCGACTCGCCGTCGACCGATCTGAGGTGACTCAACACGAGTCGCCGGCGTTGGTTCTTCAGGATCTCGAAGGTCAGATCCAGCGGTAACGGGTCCGGCTCGGTTTCTCGTTCGTCGTCGTCATCGGCATCGATCTCGTGTTCCGGTTCGATCTCTGGCTGCGTCGTCGACTCAGCGGTCATCGTCGGCTCCTCCGTCGTCGTTGTCGCGTGGGTTGTGTTGACCATTTTCGTGGTTTGGCTCGGTTCCGTCTGCGTGTCGATTCCGCTCGAGTTCGTCCGCGGCTGCGATCCCAGATCGCATGGTTACGGATCCTCCGTCGTGACGTCCCTGCGGACGACTTCCCCGGGTGCCGTCGTCGCGTTCGCCCCGACGACGGTCCCCACGTTGAGGCGGGTTCCGATCCCCAGCTTCGCTCCCTCGCCGATCACCGCGCCGAACTTCCGTCTCCCGGTTCGAACGCGGCGATCGGCGTGCGTCAGCGTCACCTGCTCGCCGTCGTGACGAAGGTTCGCCACGAGCGAGCCGGCGCCCACGTTCGCGCGCGGGCCGACGACGCTGTCGCCCACGTAGCTCTGGTGGGGAACGTTCGCGTCGTTCATGATGACGCTGTTTTTGAGTTCCACGCCTGCCCCTATCTTTGTGTCATTTGAAATAAAACTGTTTGCCCTCACATAACAGTTCGGTCCGACCGTCGCGCCGGGCATCACGAGGGCCGGCCCCTCGATGACGGCCCCCGAGCGCACGGTCGCGCCCTCGCAGACGGCGATCGGTCCGGTGAGTTCCGCATCGGGGTGGATCTCGCCGGAGCGATCCGGTTCGATCCCCGCGAACCCGGCCGAGCCGGTCGTTCCCGCGAGCATCCACTCGGTCGCGTCGAGGTACTCCCACGGGCGGCGCACGTCGGCGACGTGCTCGTGTTCGATCGGGTCGATGGCCGCGTCGGTCGCGAGCTCCCGTGCGACCTCGACCGCCGCCGTCGGCGGGCGACCCTCGAACGCGTCCGTAGGTACCAGAAGCGGACGGACTTCCGGGCCGTCGAGCGGCGGTAGCGGTTCCCCGGGGCGCCGGAGGTAGGCGGCGTTCCGGCGCCCGAGCGCGTCGAGCGCGCCCGGGGAGACGATAGCGGTCGCGGGCAGCCGGACCACGCGGTCGTGCGCGGTCGGCGGATCCGCCCGTTCAGTCGTCACTATCTCCGGGTACCGGTCGAGTAGCCGCCGCTGGACGGTCGGTTCGACGCCCGTAACGAGGAGTTCGTCGACGCCGGCACGAACCATCGAGTCGGCGACGCGGACGGCCACCGGCGTTCCGGCGACCGACACCTGCGCTGCGGATGTCGACGGCGCGTACGCGGTTCCGATCTCCCCTCCCGACGCAAGTACCCCGAGCATACCCGGCTGTTACTGTCGGACCTACTTGTATTGTTATAGAGATTATATGTGCGGTTAGGTACCAGCCCACTGCCCATTTCGATCACTCGCTCGTTCCTCGCCGGATCCGGTCCCGAACGAGATCGGTCGTATTTCGGCGTTAGAGACGCGCAACCGCCGCTATTTGGACGTAACAGCCTAATAACAATGCCCGACTGCCGGGATTGGCGCATGTTACCCCGGACGCTATCCGTTCGGCCTGACCATGATCTGTACACGCCACCGCGCCGGACTGACGGCACGACGCCAGGAGGAACACGCGCCGAGTAATCACGGGAATACCGGAGTACGTCGCCGGGGAGCGGGCGATCGCTGATGTGCGGGATTACCGCCTGCGTCGGCGACGACGATGTCGTCGATACCGTGCTTACCGGGCTGAAGAACCTCGAATACCGAGGTTACGACTCCGCCGGGATCGCCACGCTCAACGGCGCCGGCGTTCGCGTCCACAAGCGCGAGGGCGGCATCGACGAGCTTGTCGCGGAGGTCGACGGCGTCGACCTCCGCGGGGAGTTCGGCGTCGGCCACACACGGTGGAGCACGCACGGAGCGCCGACCGACGAGAACGCTCACCCGCACACCGACTGTACCGCATCCGTCGCGGTCGTGCACAACGGGATCATCGAGAACTACGCCGAGCTCCGCGGCGAACTCTCGGCGGCCGGACACCTGTTCACCAGCGAGACCGACACGGAGGTGATCCCCCATCTCATCGAGAGCGAGTTGGCCGCTGGCAAGCCCCCCGAGGCGGCGTTTCGGGCAGCTGTCGACCGCCTGGAGGGGAGCTACGCCATCGCGGCCCTGATCGACGGGACCGAGGCGATCTTCGCGACCCGGCAGGGTTCGCCCCTGGTGCTCGGCGTCGACGACGGGCGTCGATTCCTCGCCAGCGACGTGCCGTCGTTCATCGAGTTCACGTCACGCGTGGTGTATCTCCACGACGGCGACGTCGTCCGGCTCACCCCCGGCGAACACTCGATCACCGACGTGGACGGCGACCCCGTCTCCCGGCCGATAGACACCGTCGATTGGGGGTCGGAGGACGCCGAGCGCGGCGGCTACGACCACTACATGCTCAAGGAGATCAACGAGCAGCCGGAGGCGCTGGAGCGAACGATCAACGGCCGGATCACCGACGACGGTCGCGTCGACCTCGAGGAGTTCCCGGCGGGAGCCTTCGACGGCGTTTCGGAAGTCCACTTCCTCTCGTGTGGAACCTCACATCACGCCTCGATGTACGCACAACAGCTCCTCCGGGACCGCGGCATCCCCGCGCACGCGTTCACGGCAGGGGAGTACGCCACGACGCCGGCGCCGGTCTCGGAGGACACGCTCGTCATCGCAGTCACCCAAAGCGGCGAGACGGCTGACACGCTCGCGTCGTTGCGGAGCGCGAACGCGCGCGGGGCGCGGACGCTCGCGGTGACGAACGTCGTCGGATCGACGGCCGCCCGCGAGGCAGACGAGGCGCTGTTCATCCGGGCGGGCCCGGAGATCGGCGTCGCCGCGACCAAGACGTTCTCCTCGCAGGTCGCCACGCTGGCGCTCGTCATCGAGCGGCTCGTGGCCGACGTCACGGGAACACCGAGCGAGGACAGCGAGGCGGTCCTGTCGGCGTTGCAGGAGCTCCCGGACCTGGTCAATCGGGTGATCCGGGACTCGACGGCGTCGTCGCTGGCGAACAGGTACGCCGGCAGCGACGGGCACTTCTTCATCGGCCGCGGCGTCGCGTACCCGGTCGCGCGTGAGGGGGCGCTGAAGCTCAAAGAGATCTCCTACGAGCACGCCGAGGGGTTCTCCGCGGGCGAGCTGAAACACGGCCCGCTCGCACTGGTGACATCGGAGACGCCCGTCGTCGCGGTGTTCTCCGGAAAACACGACAGGAAGACGCTCAACAACGTCGAGGAGGTCCGCTCGCGCGGTGCGCCGGTGATCGGCGTCGCCCCCGAGTCGGCCGACAACGTCGCCGCCGCCGTCGACGAGTTCCTGGCCGTCCCGGAGACACATCCGGACGTCGCGGGAATCCTCGCGAACGTCCAGCTGCAACTCGTCTCGTACTACGTGGCGAACGTCCTGAATCGGTCGATCGACAAACCCCGCAATCTGGCAAAGAGTGTGACGGTAGAGTGACGGGAGGAGACCGCGGATGTCCGAACACGGTACGTATCGACCCCCGCGAGCGACGACGAACGCGATCGCAGCCCCCGACCGCCGTCGGGCGCGTTCCGTCGCGGCTCCCCGGCGCCGACAGCCCGGGCGGGCCGAGGTGGTGAACCGCGGAGACCCCCGAGTAGATGTCGAGCACAAACACAGACGCACTCAGCAGGGACGAGGTCTACGACATCCTGAGCAACGGCAGGCGCCGGTTCGTCATCTACTTGCTCCGGGAGGAGGGGGAGCCGATTCCGCTCAGCGAGCTTTCCGACCGCGTCGCGGCCTGGGAGAACGATCTCCCCGTGGAGGAGCTGACCGACCAGCAGATCAAGCGGGTGTACGTCTCGCTGTACCAGACGCACATCCCGAAGCTCGAGGAGTCGGGTATCGTCGAGTACGACAAGGAGTCGGGGTTGGTGTCGCTCACCTCGAACGTCTCCTCGCTCGACGCCTATCTCCCGGAGGAAGACCGGCGCGAGATCCCGTGGCAGGCGATCTACCTGGGGCTCGCCGTCGTCGGTCTCGTGGTCTACGGCGTCGCGACCATGGCCGCCGGAACGATCCCACAGACGACACTCAACGTCGTCGGCCTGCTCGTGTTCGCGGCGTTCGGCGCCGTCGTCGCCGCACAGTACCTGTATGAACGCTCCCGCGGATAACCACCATCAAACCGTGAATACACACGCTCCCGCCGCCGTCCGTTCGACGACGGCCGCACTCGCGTCGAAGACCGCCCCCGAAGTATCGCACACGGGTGATCGCCCGTGACCACCGACTGGGACGTCATCGGCTACGTCATCAGCTCCGACCACCGTGTGGTCGTCCTGGGACGCCTCGCGGAGGGTCCGGCGACGCCGACGCGGATCGCCGAGGACGTGGAGCTGTCCGTGTCGCACGTCTCCCGGGCGCTCGGGTCGCTGCGAGAGAAGGGGCTCGTCGAGCTGCTCGTCCCGGAGGAGCGCCGAAAGGGGCGCGTCTACGGCATCACCTCCGCCGGGGAGGAGGTGTGGGCCGACATCAGTACGAAGGACCTCGCGGAGTGACCGCGCGCTCGCGGCTCGGGTAAAAACGGGGGAGGAGAGGAGCAGGTGTTGGATGCCAGGGGAATGGGAATGGGGCCGTGCTGTGTCTCCCCCGAGCATGTGTATTTCCTCCGGCGGCTTTGTTAGTCGGACGTATCGCGAGGACCGACAGAATTCACGCCGATCTTACCGGACGGCGTACGGGTCGGATAGACGGCCTCACAGACCCATTCACGGTGGGAACGCGACGGCCAGAATGACCACGACGTTGTGCGCCGCGATCGCGAGGTTGCATGCGCAGCCGACCCAGTAACAGATGAGCCGTCCGGTTCGGGCGGACGATCCGCCGTCGCCCCGGGCATGGCCGGTCGCCAGCCCGAACCCTCCCTCGACGAGGAGGACCGTGAGACCGACCGTGAGCAGTCCGACCGCGAGCAGCCCGGGCACGACGCCCCACTGGACGATCGCCGCCGCCGCGATCGGGTTGCGCTCGCCGATCGCCGGAGACACACCGAGGCCGATCACCGTCGTGCCGAGGTCGAGGGATTTCGTTACGGTCAGTCCCAGCACGCCGGCCGTCGTGACCGCCCCGACGCTGCGGTCGGTCTCGACGATCGCGTCCGCATCCTTCACCCCCGGTGCGACCTGATCGCCCCGGCCGGTTCGGCGCATTCGTTCCGAACTACGCGACCGTGGCCGTTCGTTATGAGGCCTGTTCGTGGTCCCGCCACGACCGAACCGGTTCCCAGGGTCCGTCAGAGGCGGTTGTCGTGTACTAACAAAGGACACCCCGAGCAGTCTACCGCCATGGCGCTCCGTGCTCCCGGCGACGACGCGCTCGGCGCGTGCCCGCTGTGCGGGCGGTCGATTCCGCGCGCAAGCCACCTGATCAGTTACCGGAAGGGCGATTGGCCGCTGCTATTCGCGACCTGTCGGGAGTGCGACGAGGTCGTCCATCCCGAGTGATCGGTCGACCGTCGACCGGCGGCTACAAGGGATGCCGATCGGCGACGCAGCCCGACAGGGGTCGTCCCCGCTATCGGGTGTATAACGATGGGTGGCGTCGTCCTGGAACCGACCGCAATGTCGAAGAAACCCCTCGCGTTCGCGGTCATCGCAGCGATCGTCCTGGTTATTGCTCGCGTCGTCGAGCGACGCACCCGACCGGAGTTGGCCGACGAGTACGGGAGCTGAACGGCCGACGAAAGCCCCGACGCGGCGTCCGGACACGAACGGTATCGACCCGTCGTCCGGAGGATCGGTAGGCGGGTGCTACGACCCGCAGCTCCGATCCCGGCGACATCCGTCCTCGACGAGGCTCAACCATACCACTGGAATCGTTCTCGCGGCCGTGGAACAGACGTGTACCGGCGATCTCGGGTTTCTACCCCCTGTTTAACGACGCGCTACTCTCGGCTACCCTGACTATTACTTTATCCTATATGGTGGTATCACGGTCCGTGCCGAACTGGATCACGGACGAAGAGCAGGAACGGATTCGTAAGTTCGCCGCGACGCCGCGCTACCAGCGCGGACCGCACTTCCTCGAGCCGGAGTCCGAGGAGGACTCCGACGAGCAAGAGGAGGCGCCCACGCGGCGCTAACTACGTGACAGGGGCGGGAACTCGCTACAACGGGAACGGGGCACCCACACGCGGTTGACCGACGCCATCGTCGCTAACCGGTGTGTCTCCGTGACACCGCCCTCCCGAGCGGGCGAATCGATCGACGTGTCGAATCGACCGTCGAACCGGCCAGGGTCGCGGTCGCGTACCAGAGACCGCTTTTTTCGTGTCGTCGTAGAGGACGCCGGCGCGCCATCGATCGGAGACCGTGGTGACGGTCGCCCAGTCGCCGGCGACCGGATCCGCCGTCGTACGGGTCGAAACGACACAATACCGCGATTGTACGGGTGTATAACTAACGGGGCGCTTGGTCGATTCCGTTGTATGTGGCGTGTCACCCAGGTCACGACCCGTCGTCGACCGACACCGGCCCCACGTACCGGCGTTGAGCACGTGCTCCAGCGGGGTGGGCAGTGACCCGTTCGACGGCGTCGGATCCGGCGACCGGCATCGAGACGCCGGTGGTCCACGCGTCGCCCGCGGAGACGGCCCGGCTGTTCGACGCCCTCGATAGCGAGGCGTGCCGCACGGTGGTCCGGGCGCTGGAGGACGGCCCGCTGACCGCGAAGGAGCTCCAGGCGGCCGGAGACATCCCGCTCTCGACGGTGTACCGCTGCGTGAACGAACTGGTCGACACCCCGCTCGTCGAGGAGACGACTCGCGTCAGCGAGGGCGGCCATCACGCCAGCGAGTACTCGCGCCCCGTCGAAACGCTGGTCGTCAGCTTCGGCGCGGAGCCGACGATGCACGCCGTCGACGCGCCCGTTCTCAAGCTGACTCTGTGAGGCGGCTCCCCGCGTCGACCGGTCAGTCGTCGGCACGCGCGCGCTCGAACCGGTCGGCCGGCAGGCGCAGGTCCTCGAGCCCGGGGAGGTGCTTGACGTTGTAGACGACGCGAAGCGTCTCGGAAACCGGCCGCCCGATACACGAGAGCCGGAACCCACGGTCGAGGAGGTCGTCGGTGAGCACGTTGTCGACGGTGCTGTCGAGTTCGCCCTCCACGACCGCGACGGCGCAGTTCGCGCAGGCGCCGCCGCGGCAGGCGAACGGCCACGCGAACCCGCGCTGTTCGGCCGCTTCGAGGAGGGTCTCGCCCGGCTCCGCGAGGAACATCCCGTAGTCGTCCGTGTCGAGGTCGGCGTCCGACGCCGTCTCGAAGAGGTCGTCGTCGTCGATCTCCCACCCGTGATCGGCGATGACCTCGTAGTTCAGATACTCCACGCGGGTGGTCGTCGCCTCGGACCCGTTCGCGGTGCCGTTTCCGCGCTCCCCGCCGGTTCGATCGGCCGGGTCGGTACTCTTGTTGCCCCCCGACTCCGCCACCCCCGGTTCCTCCCGGGGCGGTTCCGCCCCGTTACTCTCGGGGACGGCGTCTGTGGCCGGGACCGCAGTTCCCGAGATCGCTGCCTCGTACGCCTCGCGGACGCGCTGGAACTCCTCGAACGAGCCGCCCCGGTCCGGATGCGCCTCCTTCACTCGCCGTCGATAGGCGCGTTCGATCTCCGTATCGTCGGCGTCGGCGTCGAGCCCCAGTACGTCGTACGGAGAATCCACGCCACTTGGTAGGAACGAGGGACATATAACGCCGTTCCCCGCGGCGACCCGTCGTGGACGCAGCCGACGCACGACCACCGCGAGAATATGTCGACTCGCGCACTACTACGCGCGGGAACCCGGGAGTGGTCGGGATGGAACTGTCAGAGGTCCCCGGTTCCCGCGCGTTCCCGGCAGTTGTGAACGGCGCGTCGTCGTCGACCACCGCCAATCCGTCGCCGCTCGACGACTCGACGGTCGAGATCACCTCCCAGCGGACGCCGACGACGTGGAGCAAGACTGTACGCGAGGTCGACAGGAGGAAACCCGGTCACGGCAGCGAGTGCACGTCGTTCGTGCCTCGGTAGGCGGTTTCTACTCGGTGTTCGGTCGGCGGACGAGCCCGACGTGTCGAGGGCCGGCACCGACCGGCGGCGGTCGCTTCCGCCCGCAGTCGGCGCTCGGCCCGATCCGGTCGACGGTCTACTCCGGCGTTCCGGTCGGAGTGCCGTCGGGCGTCCCCGTCGGCGTCCCGTTCTCGGTCCCGGTCGGCGTTCCGTCCGGCGTTCCCGTCGGGGTTCCCTCGGGTGTTCCCGTCTCGGTTCCGTTCGGCGTCCCTGTCCCCTCGGGCGTTCCCGTTTCGGTACCGTTCGGCGTCTCGGTCCCCTCGGGCGTCTCCTCGGGGGTGTCGGTCGGCTCCTCCGTCTCGTCGTCCTCGTCGTCCGTTCCGTCGGCCGCGTCGCCGAGAACCGAGAGCGCGCCCTCGTAGGTGTGGGTGTACGCGCTCTCCATCCCGCGCCGGCGGTACTCCTCCGAGAGGATCTCGTTGCCCCACGGCCCCGCGAAGCCGGCCTCGCGACAGGCGTCGACGAACCCCTGCACGTCGAAGTCGCCGTAGCCGGGCACCCGACGCATGTTGACGGTGTTCTCGACGAAGCCGCCGCGGCCGGTGTCGGTGAAGCCGTCGTCGATCTCGACGGCGGTGATGTCCTCGGCCGACAGCGCCGCCACGTCGTCGTAGTCGATCGTCTCGATGGTCGTGATGTGCCAGGTGTCGAGGAACAGGCCGCCGTTCTCCGGACCGCTCACCCACTCCAGCGCTTGGTCGAGGGTCTGCGAGTTCGGGTCCGGCGGCAGGATCTCCATCCCGACGAGCGTGTCGACTTCGGCCGCCTCCTCGCAGAACGCCGCGAATCGGTCGGCGAGGTCGTCCGTCTCCACCGGGTAGCCGTTGATGTTCCCGATCTTGATGTGGCGCGCGTCCATCGCCTCCGCTGCATCGAGGAGGAGCTGTCTCGTCTCCTCCTCGGCTTGCCGTCGCGGGTCGTCCTCCGGGAGGAGCCAGTTCACGAGGAACTCCAACTCGATCGTGTCGATCCCGGCGTCGCGTATCGTCTCCCCGATCCCTTCGAGCGTCCGACCCTCCTCCTCGACCATGTGCTGGATGTCGTCGTGGAACAGGCCGATCCCCGTGAAGCCGACCTCCGCGAGCATCTCCACGCGGTTCTCCAGATCCCAGGGACTCCACTGGCGTCCCGTGAACGGCTTCACGTCGCCGGCGTGTGCCCAGTAGGACGCGAGCACGTCGACATCGGGCTGTTGTTGTTGCTGTCTCACTTCCTGCGCTCGGTCGACGTCCTCCGCAAGCGCCTCGTCCATTCCCGCGGCGCCCGCGCCGAGCGCGACTGTTCCACCCGTCGCCTTGAGTACGTCTCGTCGTTTCGGTGGCATGGTGTCGTCACTCCGTGACCTCGTTCGGGTCGCATCGCGTCGCGTCACACACGATAACTGTGTGACACGTTACACACCGACGTGAGCGCCGAAAAGGGTAGTTGGCGATTCCGTCCGTTCGCCTCCCCGATTCGTTTCGGGCGGCTACGAGTTGCTGTGCGTTGGCACCCGGAACGCATCGGAACCGCTGACGCCCGCGAGATGACGCCATTCGGGGCAAACGTGCCCGCACGTGGCAATCTGGGGTCACCTTGATATGGTGATACGTGGATAGTTGACGCGGAGCATGCCAACAGCTAGCCCGGACCAACTGCGGCGGATGTACGAGGACATGGTAACGGCGCGCCTCTACGAGGAACGCCTCCAGGAGGAGTACATGGAGGGGAAACGGCCGGGGTTCGACATCAGCGCCGGCGACATTCCCGGCGAACTCCACCTCGCGGCCGGACAGGAGGCGGCCGCGGTGGGGGTGTGCCACCACCTCCGCGACGACGACACGGTGACGGCCCCGCACCGACCGCACCACGTCGCCATCGCGAAGGGGGTCGACCTGAAGCGAATGACCGCGGAGATCTTCGGCCGGGAGACGGGGCTGTGCCACGGGAAGGGCGGGCACATGCACCTGTTCGACCCGGACGTGAACTTCGCGTGCAGCGGGATCATCGCGCAGGGGTGCCCGCCCGCCGTCGGCGCGGGGATGGCCGCGAAGAAGCGAAACACCGACAGCGTCGCCGTCGCGTACCTCGGCGAGGGCGCGATCGACCAGGGCGGGTTCCTGGAATCGCTCAACATGGCGAGCGTCCACGACCTGCCGGTCGTGTTCGTCATCGAGGACAACGACTGGGCGATCAGCATGCCGAAGGAGCGCGTCACGAGCCCGCAGGACGGCTCCGCTCGCGCTGACGGCTTCGACATGCACGGCGTCCGCGTCGACAGCGACGACGCCCGCGCGGTGTACGAAGCCGGCGCCGAGGCGGTCGGGCGGGCCCGCGACGGCAACGGACCCACCGTGCTGGAGGTGCAGGTCCACCGCCGGATGGGTCACTTCATGGGCGACCCGGAGACGTATCGCCCCGAGGAGGATCAGGAGCGTGCGGCCGAACGCGACTCCATCGAGCGCCTCGCGGCCGACATGCGCGAGTTCGGCATCGACGACGAGGAGCTGGAGGAGATCCGCGACCGGGCGGCCGAGCGGGTCGACGAGGCGGTCACGTGGGCGAAACAACAGCCGCTGCCCGAGCCGGAGGCGGCCCACGACCACGTGTTCACGAACCCGCCATCGGGCGTGACCGACGAGGAGCCGGAGTTCTCCGACGCCGGCGCGGCCGCAGGAGGTGACGACTGATGAGTTCCCAGGAACAACAGCAGACTGGACGTACCGCGACGATGAGCGACGCGATGGTCGAGGCGATCGCCAGCGAGATGCGCGCCGACGAGGAGGTGTTCTACATGGGCGAGGACGTCGCCGACTACGGCGGCATCTTCGACTCCACCACGGGGCTGCTCGACGAGTTCGGGCGCGACCGCGTGATGGACGTACCCATCAGCGAGACGGCGTACCTCGGCGCGGCCGTCGGCGCCGCACAGGCGGGCATGCGCCCCATCGCCGAGCTGATGTTCGTCGACTTCTTCGGCGTCGCGATGGACCAGATCTACAACCAGATGGCGAAGAACACCTACATGAGCGGGGGGTCGTTCAGCGTCCCGATGGTGCTCACCACCGCCGTCGGCGGCACGTACAACGACGCCGCCCAGCACTCCCAGACGCTGTACGGGACGTTCGCGCACCTCCCCGGCATGAAGGTGGTCGTCCCCTCGACGGCGTACGACGCCAAGGGCCTCATGCACAACGCCATCCGCGACGACGACCCGGTCGTCTACATGTTCCACAAGCGGCTCATGGGGATCGGCTGGATGCCCGCCCCCGACGGGCCGAAGACGCCCGTCCCCGAGGAGGAGTACACCATCCCCTTCGGCAAGGCCGACGTGAAACGCGAGGGCGACGACGTGACGGTCGTCACGCTCGGCCTGCACGTCCATCGCGCGCTGGAGGCCGCCGAGACCCTCGCCGACGAGGGGATCGACGCGGAGGTGATCGACCTCCGGACGCTGAAGCCCCTGGACCGCGAGACGGTGGTGGAGTCCGTGCGGAAGACGGGCAGCCTCGTCGTGGTCGACGAGGACTACCAGTCGTACGGCGTCACGGGCGAGATCATCTCCAGCGTCGCCGAGTCGGACATCGAGGCGCTCGAAGCCGTCGAGCGCGTCGCCGTTCCCGACGTGCCCATCCCGTACTCGCGGCCGATGGAGAACGCGGTGATCCCCGGCGCCGAGGACGTGGCCGAGGCGGTCCGCTCGGTCGGCGAATGAGCCGGAGCGATCCGCACGCCGACTGGGCTCACCCCACGGCCACCGACGGCGGCGCCGACCGTGTCCCCGTTGACAGCGGGGCGCTGTGGCCCGGCGACACGGACGACGACGTGGGACTGCTGCTCAACTGGTTCGTCTCGGAGGGGAGCCGGGTGTCGGAGGGCGACCGGATCGCCGAGTTCCAGGTCGAGAAGGTCGACGTGGACGTCCCCGCACCCGCGTCGGGGACGCTCGCGGAGGTCGTCGTCGACGAGGACGGCGAGTTCGACCGCGGGGACGTGCTCGGATACGTGGAACCGGAGGGGTGATCGCGGATGCCATCGGACAGCCGGAGTTCACCGCCCGTCCGTACGGACGGCGGCGACGCGGCCGACGCTCCGCGAGACGAGCCGGCGCCTCGCACCGTCGCCGAGGAGCACACGCCGAGCCCGATGCGGCGGACGATCGCGCGTCGGCTTCACGAGAGCTACAGCGAGGCGGTTCACGTCACGGCGACGCGCGTCGTCGACGCGGAGGCGCTGTTCGAGGCGGCCGACGCCGCCGGCGACCGCCACGGCGTCGACCTCTCGCCCTCGGACGCGGTGCTGGCGGCGGTCTCGGCGACGCTGGAGCGACATCCCTCGTTCAACGCCACGTTCGAGGACGGCACCCATCGCGTGTACGAGGAGCACAACCTCGGATACGGCGTCGACCTCGACCAGGGGCTCGTCGCGCCCGTCCTCGCCGACGTGGGGTCGCTGTCGATCGCTGAGATCCACCGCCGACGGACGGCGCTGGTCGATCGCGTGCGCGCCGGCGACTACGACACGGCCGACCTCCGCGGCGGGACGTTCACCGTCTCGAACCTCGGCCCGCTCGGGGTCGACTCGTTCACGCCGATCATCAACCCCCCGCAGGTCGCGATCCTGGGGGTGAACGCCGTGCGGGAGCGGGCGGTTCGTCCGGACGACGACGGCGACGCCGTCGTGTTCCGCCGGCAGCTCCCCCTGGACCTGAGCTTCGACCACCGCGTCGTCGACGGCGCCGACGCGGGACGGTTCCTGCGGACGCTCGCGACCGTGATCGAGGAGCCGGACGAGCTGTTCGAGGGATGACCACGGACGGGGGGCCGTACCGCCTCAATACTATCATTTTCTCCAGACAACTTTCAGGCTATCAGACGGCACTGGGGACGATCCGTATCTAGGGATAAATGATGGGTATATGAACTAATATAAAATTATTTATACTATATGCCTCCTATCCGGTTGAGATGACATGTGTTCACTGTGGAATCGGAGACTGCGACCACTACACGCTGCGGTTTTCTCCTGAGGGCGGGGAGGAGCGGACGACGGAGTTTGCTGGATTGAGGCGCTAAGCCCCCTTCCTCAGCGAGCGCCGACCGAATGGGAGACGCGAGCAGGGAGGGGATACAGCACCGCACAATTTTCATACAGACTACGGTTACAGACCTACAGGCCCACGCAGTCGCTATGTTTTTGCAGTAGGATAGTATAGTCTTAACTGAACCCAATGGAATACGACCTCGACTCGGGAGCGCACTCGACGTATTCCCTGCACTATCACCTGGTACTCACCACGAAGTATCGGCGCGGAGTGCTCACCGAGGAGCGAACCCAATTCATTCACGAGGTCATCAGCGGGTTCACGGACAACTACGGCGTCGAACTGACGAACCTCGACGGCGAGGACGACCACGTACACATCTTGTTCCGAGCGAAACCCACCACAGACCTCGTGAAGTTCATCAACACGGTCAAGGGCGCGACCGCCCGCCGTATCCGCAACGAGTACGCGGACGAACTGAAGACCGACCTGTGGGGCGACTCGTTCTGGAACGATTCGTATTGCCTCATCTCGACGGGGCAGGTGTCGCTGGATGTGCTGAACCAGTACGTCGAGAACCAACGCGAGTAGAATGTACTACGCCTACAAGTACCGCCTCAAGCCGTCCGACGCCCACCGTGAGGAGTTGGACCGCCACCGAGACATTTGTCGGCAACTGTACAACCACACGCGCTACCGCCTCAACGAGTACCAAGACGAACACGGCGAATTGCCGTCCATGACCACCCTGCGGTCGGAACTACCCGACCTCAAGACGTGGTGGGATGGCCTCTCGGACGTGTACTCGAAGGTTCTCCAAACCGTCGTGGAACGCCTGTTCGACAACCTGAAAGGCCTCTCCGCGCTCAAGAAGAACGGCTACGGCGTCGGTCAACTCAAGTGGAAGCCGCCACGGGAGTTCCGCAGTTTCACGTACAGTCAGTCTGGCTTCAAGCTTGACAAGAAGGGCGGTCAGACTGTGCTGTCGCTCTCGAAACTCGCGGATATTCCGATTCGACTCCACCGTACCATCCCCGACGAGGCGGCGCTCAAACAGGTCACGGTCAAGAAGGAACCGACGGGCGAGTGGTTCGCCACCTTCGGCGTCCAAATGGATCGCGAACCGCCTGAGACTCCCGAGAATCCCGAGCGGTGCGTCGGCATCGACGTAGGGATTCTCACGTACGCCCACGACACCGACGGCACGGCAGTCGGGTCGCTCGACCTCTCCGCCGAACGAGAACGCTTGGAACGCGAGCAACGGACGCTCTCGCGGAAGCAACACGGCTCTGTCAACTACGAGAAGCAACGACGGCGCGTTGCAGAGTGTCACGCGGCCCTCCGACGGAAGCGCCGCGACTTCTTGCACAAGCTCTCGAACTACTACGCTCGGGAGTACGACCTCGTGGCAGTCGAAGATCTGAACGTGAAGGGGATGGTGGAGTCGTCGTCGAACAGCCGCAACACCGCGTCTGCCGCATGGCGGACGTTCCTCTCGTTGCTCGAATACAAGTGCGAACGCGAAGGAACGCACTTCGTAGCGGTCAACCCGAGAGGGACAACCAAGGAGTGTGCGTCGTGCGGTGTCTCGACGGACAAGCCGCTGTGGGTCCGTGAACACTCCTGTCCCGCCTGCGGGTTTGCAGCGGATAGGGACGCAAACGCGGCGTGGAACATTCTTTCTCGTGGCCTCGAAGATATAGGAGTGGGATACTCCGAATCAACGCCTGTGGAGACTGCGCTCCCTGTGGATACACCTGTATCTGCAAAGCGCGTCGTGGAAACAGGAAGCCCTTCCCTCAAGGAGCGAACGGCGTCAGCCGTGAGCGAGTAGGGTAGGGTAGTTCACAACTGTGCGAGGGGTGTCTCGAACAGTTTCTCACCGAGGCGAACGCCGACCTCATCGAACCGAACATCGTGCTGACTGACGACATTCCATCCGACATCTTTCCCGACAGTCTTCGGTAGTACCGAGCGGGATCCGAGTCGGGAACGCCGTAGCCGGCGCTCACCTGTCGAACGTCACCGCCGGTCACTCGTCGACTAACGACCGCACGCGCGCCGCGCCGTCGATGTCGTCGATCACGGCCTCCACGGGCGGCGGCACCGACTCACGCCAGCGACCGGCGCTGGCGTCGGACGTGGCATCCTGTCGGTTGCTGTCCCGTGCACCGCGTCCGTCGTCCTCGGCGGCCATCGACTCGCGGATCGCCGTTCCGCTCACCGTGCGCTCGGCCTCGATCGTCCGCACGGCTCGCCCGTGCTCGCGCAGACGGTCCGCCTTCACCTCGTGCCACGGTTCGAGCACCCGGAGGAGGTGCAGCGCGTCCGGCGGCGCGTAGTGCTCCCACAGCTCCGGGCGGTTGATCGGGAACGGGAGCACGCGAACGGGGACGCCCAGATCCGCGGCCGCCAGCGCGTCGCTCACCATCCGGTGGCGCTCGTGGTAGCGGAACGGGTTGTTCCGCGGGTCGTCGCGCTCCGGGTCGGCCGTCTCGTGGGCGACGTGTGCGGGGTCGGCGTTCGTGATCCCGACGATCAGCTCGTCACACTCCTCGGCGGCCCACTCGCAGTACGCGAGGTGGCCGTCGTGGAACGGCTGGAAGCGGCCGTGGACGTGGCCGACGGTCACCGGTCCTCCCCCGCGGCCGGCCAGCGCGCGGCCGCCTCGATGAACCGCGCCGGGTCGCCGCCGGTGGCGTCGCGGATCGGCGCGTCGCCGCGGTCGAGCGTACCGACCCGGACGGGGTCGGCGCCCTCGACGCTCCGAAGTCGCTCGCTCGCTCGCGCCAGGGCGCTCGGCGTTCCGATCGCCGCGAACGGGCCGTTCGTCTCCACGGTCGCGTCGGGGATCGTCCATCCTCCCGCTGCCGCGTCGGCGACTCCCGGCAGGAGCGGAAGTCGGTCGAGCCGAAGCGACCGTCCCTCGCCGGCGACCAGGCGGCCGACGCCGCCGATCCCCTCCCCGGACACGTCGGTGACGCGAGCGAGGTGTCGCGCTGGATCGAACGGCTCGTCGGGCTCCGGTCGACACGCGGCTAGCACCTCGGCGACGGGTCGGGCGTCCCGCGTGAGTCGGTCCCGCCCCAACTCGCGGAGGCCCCGGCCGCCGTCGATCTGACCGAGTGCGAACGCCGCCAAACCCCCGAGCGGACGCGTCAAGAGTACATCGCAGTCGTCGGGGAGCGGCGACCCGGTCGGGTCGACGTTGCCGCCGGCGGTGACACTCGCGCCGAAGAGCCAGCTCTCGCCGCCGTGGGTGAGCACCGACGCAGGCAGCACCGACACCTCGTTCGGAACCCCGGCGCGGTACCAGTCGGTCGCCCGCGACGGCGGCAGGTCGACGCCGGCGGGTACGGCGACCATCGGCCGGACGACGCGGTCGGCAGTCGCCCCGGCGGCGTACACGTCGTTGCAGGCGTTGAGGGCGGCGATCCGAGCCTGCTCCGGCGGCGACAGCTCCGGAAACGCGTGGATCGCGTCGACGTTCGCCGCGACGAACCCCGCGGACTCGGTACCGAATCCGGCGTCGGCCCTTCCGACGTTGCCTCTATCGCCGTCGTTGTCGCCGTCGCGGTCGCTGCCACTGTCGCCTCCCTGCCGGAGGTGTTCGAGCCAGAGGAGGCCGCCATCGAGGTCGGGGATCTGCACGGCGTGGCCCTTCCCGATCGTCACGACCGGCCCGTCGAGGCCGGCGTAGGCGGTCGCCAGCGCGTCGCCGAGGGCGTCCGGGTCCGCGAGGTCGTCGCCGACGAACGCACACGCGAGCGTCACGACGGGACCGCCCCCCGCGTCGCCTGATAACGGGGCTGTGGGCTGTTCCTCACCGAGCGCGACCGTGTCGACCGCCCGGTCGGTCGGGTCGATGGCGGTCGGATTCCGGAGGATCGCCGCGTCGGAGTCTGTTCCCAGCCGGACGCTCGTCTCGTTGAGCGCGTCGCGGATGCGGTCGCGTGCCGGCAACACCACCCGGTCGAGTGGAGTCTTGCCGGCACAGCCGCATCGCCGCGGATCTGCCCCGGCAGCCGGCGTGACGCTGGGTGCTCCGGCCGATCGGTCGCGGTCCCGTCCACCGTCGGCGACGGCCCGGCTCCAGCTCACTCCTCGCGCGGCCACAGCGGCGTCACCTCCGTCGTCGGGTAGTCACGGACCGCCGGCGTCCGACGCAGCCCGTCGAGCATGACACGGTCGGCGGCCGCCCGCGCGGTCTTCAACAGCTCCCGACCGCGCACGTCCCGGAACCCGCCATTGGCGGCCGGACGCTCCCCGACCGCGTCCACGTCGTCGACGCGAACGGGCTCGGCGACCATCGTCACGGGCACAGGCTCCCCGGAGTGGACCACGTCCTCCGTGCTCGGCGTGGTGTGGTCGGCGGTGACGACGGTGACCAGCTCCGGGTCCTCCAGCGCGCGCTCGACCACCGGCGCGAGCGACGCGTCGATGGACGCCAACTCGTCGCGCTTCTCCTCGGGACCGGCGGCGTGGGACACCTCGTCGGGCTCCGGATAGTGGACGTGGACGAACTCGTGGTCGGCGAGCGTGTCGAGCGCGAGGTCCGCCCGGTCGTCGTACCCCTCCGGCGGGTCGACGTGGGTCATCCCGAGGGTCCGAGCCAGCCCCGTCAACACCGGCTTGGGCGTCACGCTCGCGGCCTCCAAGCCGTGGCGCCGCCGGAACGACTCGACACGCGTCGCCGTGCCGGCCCACTTCGAGAGCACCACGTCCGCCGGCCCCGGCGCGTCCGCAAGCGCCGACCGTGTCGAGCGCGTGTACGTCCGCAGCGCGTCGGCGGTCCGCCGGGCGGCGGCCCGGTGCTCCGCGTCGCGTGTCGGCTCGCTGGCGACGACCGGAAGCCCCTCCTCGAACGGGTCGACATCGGTGACCGCCGGCGACACCACCGTGTCCGCAGTAATCGTCACCAGTCCCCGGTTCTTCCACGTGTATTCGAAGCTCGCGGTGCAGCCCTCGACCACCGGCACGTCGACGGTGGCGACGCCGGCCCGGTCCGCGAGCGCGGGGAAATCGGCGGCGTCGCTCGCGAGATGGCGGTCCGAGACACGCGTTCCGGTCTCGGGATCCAGCGACGCGAACGACGCCGAGCAGACGACGCTGCCGGCGGGGGGGTCGCGGCCGAAGCCTCGTGCCTCAAGCACGCCTCGCCCCGGTACCTCCTCGGGGTCGTAGCCGAACAGTCGGGTGTGTGCGAGATCGCTCGACAGCGGGACGCCCGGGTCGGCGACGTGCATCGTCCCGTTGATCCCGGCGGTCGCGAGCCGGTCGAGGTTCGGCGTCTCCGCGGCCTCAAGCGGCGTCCGCCCGTCCAGTTCGGGGGCCGGCCGGTCGGCCGCGCCGTCGAGCAGGAGCAGCAGGATGGAGCGATCCCTCCCGCGCATCACTCCAGGCCGAGCGTCTTCGCGATGGTTCGTTTCTGTACCTCCGTCGTCCCCGCGGGGATCCGGAGGTTGCGCGCCACCCGGAACACGCGCTCGACCCCGCCGGCTCGCATGAGGCCGTAGCCGCCGAGCACCTGGATCGCGCGGTCGGCCCAGTCGAACAGCCGGTCCTCGGGGTAGTACTTCAGCATCGAGAGCTTCCGCCGGGCGGTCGCCGGCTGGCTGAGGTCGTGGAGGTTCGCCTCCGCGTCGTAGGCGCCCAGCAGTGCCGTCCCGAACTCGCGGACGGCGTGGATCTCCGTCGCCGTCTCGACGATGGGCCACTGCACGGCCTGATTGGTGCCGATGGGCTCGCCGAACGTCTCGCGCTCTTTCGCGTACGTGAGCATCCGGTCGAGGAGGTACCGCCCCATCCCGGCACACATCCCGGCCCGTCCGGCGCGGCGCCAGTTCACCCACGACAGCGCCAGCGGCAGGCCGTCGCCCACCTCGCCGACGAGTTGGTCGTCGGCGACCCGGCAGTCGCGGAGATGCACGTCGGAGGTGATGCCGTCCATCATGATGTTCAGGTTCGGCTGCCCCACCTCGAAGCCGGGGTTGTCGGTGTCGACGAGGAACATCCCCATCGTCTCGTGGGCCGGCCCATCCGCCCCCTCCACCTTCGCGAGGATCTGGGCGGTGTCGGCGAACGGTCCATTGGTGATGTAGCGCTTGTCGCCGTTGAGCACCCACCCGTCGCCGTCGCGCTCGGCGGTCGTCGAGATGGCCGTCACGTCCGATCCGGCGCCCGGCTCGGTGATGCCGATGCAGGCAGTCTTCCGCCCCTCGACGAGCGGTCGGAGCCACTCCTCGCGCTGGTCCTCGTCGAGATGCAACAGCGCGGGCGAGGGTCCCTCGGTCCACGCCATCATCGCCCGGGCGACGCTGGACCCGTGTCCGGTGCCGTAGCGGAACACCGCCTCCTGGACGTAGAAGTGCTCGCGGTTCGAGAGGCCGCCGCCGCCGACCTCCTCGGGGAGATGCAGCGCGTACAGCCCCGCGTCGGCGCTGCGCTTCCGGATCTCCTCCTGCATCGCACGCGTCTCGGGCTTCATGAGGCCGTCGTCGTCGAGGTAGTCCAGGGGGCCGCCGACGTGCTCGGCGTGTTCCTCCTCGTACGGCAGCACCTCCTCCTCGATGAACTCGATGACGCGATCGACGACCGGCCGAACGTCGTCGGGAACCGTGAACTCGCCGGCGAGCGCGTCGTCCTCTGGGAACGTCGTCATATGATACCGATTCGCACTCCGGTGGATAAGTATTGGCTTGACCGTGGCCGATTACCGGTTCATCGTTCCGACTGACGGGTTTCCCCGCGTCCGAGACGTCCCGAGCCGCTCCGATGAAGACTGCCGGGGATCTAAGCTCGAGGAGTCGGCCTGTCAAATACAGGGGGCACTCACGAATCGCGCCGGATCACTCCAGCGCGAGGATCCGCCGATCGTCGTCACCGACGGCCGCGAAGACGGCACCGTCCGCGACACTCACGCCCGAGACGTACCCGCCCTCGTGCGTGTACTGCCACCGCAGTGGGTCGATCCGTGCTCCGCCGACGCCGGTCCCGCCGTCGAGTTTGTACGCGAGGATTCTGTCCTCCCCGCCGATATACAGCGTGTCGCCGGCGGCTGCGGGAACGCTGCTCGCGGCGTCGTCGAACGTCCAGCGTTCGCCTCCGTCATCGGTACGCAGCGACGTGAGGCCGCCGCCATCGGCACCGTGGACCCCGCCGGCGGCACGAACGAGTAGCCCCTGTGCGACCGGTCCCTCCTCGGCGTGCCAGCTCACACGGCCGGCGTGGGCGGCGGTTCGTAGCTTGAGGACGCCCCCGCCGAAGGTCGCGACGTACAGCGAGTTGCCCCGTTCGGCCGTCATCGCGGTGACGCCGCCGGGAACTTTCGTGCGCCAGAGCCCACGGCCGTCGTACACCATGAACACCTCCCCGCCACTCGTCCCCGCGGTCACACCGGCAACGTTCGAAGCGACGAGCCTGACGATCTCCCCGTACACGGATTTCGTCCACTGGACCGTCCCCGGGGGTTCGGAACTCCCTCCCTCGAGCACCACGTCGAGGAGGGTTCCCTCGACCGTCCCGACGTAGAGGTGGGTCCAGTCGTACCCCGCTACCGGCGGTGCCGAGACCCGACTGTCCGTTTCCACGCGCCATCGCACCTCGCCCGATCCCGCATCGAGCGCGACGAGGCCCGATTCCGTTCCCACGTATGCGACCCCGTCGTGAACGGCCGGCGGCTGGTACTGGACGGCCGTGTCTTCCGGTTCCTCGTCCCGGAACCGCCACAGCGACTCGCCGTCGGCCGCGTCGAACGCCTCGATACCGTACCACGTCGACTGGAGGACGGTTCCGTCGGCAACGATGGGTTGGCCGATGGGCGTTCCCTCGAGCGAGGCCGTGAATCGCTCACCGGGCGCGGACCGTGGAGCGGCCGCCGAGGGAACGTATCCCGACCGCAGACGATCCGCGCCGAACATCGGCCAGTCCGTATTCGAGTCCGTTCCCGGCTCCGCTGAGGTTCCGGCGGTGTTCACACACCCCGCGAGGGAGCCGACGGCTCCGCCGGCGAGTCCGGCAAGTACCGCGCGTCTGGAGGGCATCGTTTACACGTCCGTACGTGGAACAATATCTCTTCTGCACCGTCCTCCGGTCGGCGTCTCACGGCGGACAGGAGAACGCGTTGGTCCCACGATCGTCACTCCGGAGGTTTCGACGGGGCCGACGACTCAGCGACGGTCCACTCCAACACGGTCGCCGCCCACGTGTAGCCGGTCCCCGCCGCGAGAAAGAGGACCACGTCGCCGTCGGCGACGCGTCCCAGGTCGAGTCCCTCCCGGAGTGCGAGCGCCTGATCGGCGCTCTGGACGTGGCCGTAGTCGTCCAGGTAGTACTGGCCGCCGTCGTCGACGCCGAGTTCGTCACACAGGTACCCGTGGAACGACCGCTTCATGTGGGTGAGCGCCAGGAAGTCGATGTCGTCGCGCTCGTATCCGGAGCCGGTTAGCGCCTCGTCGGCGACCGACAGGAACGACGGCGCCGACACGTCCGCGAGTCGTTCCTTCATGTCATCCGGGTCGGGAACCGTCAGCGTGTGCTCGCCCGTCTCGACGGTCTCGCGGCTCGGCGGCTTCGCCGACCCGCCCGCGGGCATCACCACGTCGCGGGAGAAGCCCCCGTCGGTCGTCGCCGCCGACTCGCGGACGACTGCCCGCGTCCGGTCGTCCCCGGGGTCGGCCTCCAGAACCGTCGCGGCCGCGCCCGAACCGAAGTTAAACATGAAGCTCGCGTCCCCGTCGGCGTAGTCGACCAGGTCCTCCTCGCGACTCGCGGCGACCAGCAGCGCGCGGTCGATGTCGCCGACGCGGAGCTGGGCGGCCGTGTGCCGGATCGCGATCGGCGCGCCCGCACACAGCGCGTACGACTCGTGGGCGTAGGCGTCGTCCGCGCCGAGGCGCTCGGCCACGTCCGCGGCGGCCGACCAGACGACGTGGTCCTTGTACTCGCTGCCGTGATACAGCACCAGATCGAGGGAACCCGGGTCGACGCCGGCGTCCGCCAGCGCCTCGCGACCCGCCGCGACGCACATGTCGCTCACGTGGTCGTCGTCGGGCGGGCAGACGCGCTTCTCGCGCATGCCCATCTTCTCGATGACGATCTCCTCGGGGATCCCACTGATCTCCCCGATCTCCTCCCCGGTCAACACCTCGTCGGGCACGTACGTGCCGAGGCCGGTGAGGCCGACGGTCCGCCCCTCAGCCATCGAACCACCGCCGGAGGTGACGCGGGACGGCCTTCGCCAGCCTGCCACCCATGCGGTCGCGGGCGGTGCCGAGCAGGCCGTTCGGGACGTACAACACGAACAGGACGAACAGCAGGCCGACGTACAGCGCGGCGTGGCCGTTCAGGAACGTGTCGATGGCCTCGGCGACCGTGAGTCCATTGTATATCTCGGTCGCGAGCGTCGCGTCGCCGACGTTCGCGCGCAGATACGGCAGCAAACCGCCGCCGCCGCCCTCCTTCGAGAGGAACTCGCGGACGGTCGCGTCGAACAGCTCGCCGTACAGCGGCCCGGCCAGCGTGCCGAACCCGCCGATGATCGACACCAACAGCGCGTCGCCGGCGACGAGGAAGTAGAACCCGTTCTCGGGCGTCACCGAGCGCCGGAACCCGACGAACAGCGCGCCGGCGATCCCGGCGAAGAAGCCGGAGACGACGAAGGCCCCGAGCTTGTACGCGTAGGTGTTGTACCCGATCGCCCGGGCACGCTCCTCGTTCTCGCGGATCGCGATCAGCGTCCGCCCGAACGGCGAGTGGACGAGCCGCTGCATCGCGAGGTAACACACGAGCACCACCGCCCCGATGGCGTAGAACGACACCTCGGTCGGCGAGAGATTGATGAAGCCGAACAGCCCCTCGATCGAGTCGCCCGTGAGCTGCCCGATCGCGACCGAGAGCCCGTCGACGCCGGGGACGCCGATCCGGAACCCCTCGAACGTGCCCGTCACCGCGACGCCGTCTCGCGGCGCCGAGGAGACGAAGTCCCAGTCTCGCATGAACACGTACAACACTTGCGAGAACCCGAGGGTGATCATCGCGAAGTAGACGCCCGACAGGCGGAACGACACGCTCCCGATGGCGAGCGCCAGCACCGCGGCGGCGACGCCAGCGAGCACGAGCAGCAGCATGAACGGTGTCTCCGGACCCAACAGCGGGATCTTCCCGTTGGCCGCGAGCGCGACGAGGTAGGCGCCGGTGCCGTAGAACGCCGCGTGCCCGAAGGAGAGATAGCCGGTGTAGCCGCTGATGAAGTCGAACGACATCGCGAACAGCGCGAAGAACAACACGACGACGAGCGTCTCGATCCGGGGCAACAGGGCGGTGACTTCCGCCGAGAGCCCGGAGTTCACGAGCAGGGCGTATACGCCGGGGTACGCGGCGAACGCGAGTATCACGACCAGGTGGACCAGATGGTCCTCGGCGTACTGCCGGTACCACGCGGTGTCCGTCCCGCCCCCGTACCGCTCGATCGCGGTCGCGGCGTCGACGGCGCCGTCGACGGCGTCGGTGTCCGCCGTCGCGTCGACGGACTCCCCGCCGTCGCCGACGGTCGTCCCGGCGGATCCGGAGTCCGCGTCGCCCGTGTCGGCGCGTGCTTCGGAGTCGGCTCCGTCCGCGGAGCCGTCGTCGGGTGAGCTAATGGCCCCCCACCTCCGAGACGCCGTAGAGGCCCTGCGGCTTCACGATCAGCGTGATCACGAGCACGAGGAACACCACCATCTCCGGCAGGCCGGTGAAGTCGACGAAGTTCTGGAACCACCACGTCATCGACGAGTCGACCAGGCCGACGATCAGCGCCGCGACGACGGTGCCGCGGAAGGTTCCCAGTCCGCCGACGATCACGACGACGAACGCCGGGAGCAGCGTTTCAGCAGCCAGCGGTACCGACGCGCCCCACGAGGGGTCCCACGCGAGCAGCACGCCTGCGGCGCCGGCGATGCCGGTCCCGAGCGCGAACACGACGGTGAACACCCGGTTCACGTCGACGCCGAGCGCCGACAGCATCTCGCTGTCCTCGCCGCCGGCGCGCACGAACAGCCCGTAGCGCGTCCGGGTGAGAAACAGGTGGACGCCGACGACGGTCGCGACGCCGAACAGGATGTGGAACAGCTCCAGCCCGCTCGCGGAGACGCCGGCGACGCCGAGCGAGTCGGCGAGGAACGCCGGCTTCGTCCCGAGCACGTCCTGCCAGACGGTCGTCGGCTGCAGGCCGTAGAACAGCACGACGATGCGCGCCAGCTCGTCGAGCACCAGCGTCACGCCGAAGGTGAGCAGGATCTGATACAGCGGTGGCCGGTCGTAGATCGGCCGCACGAGCCCGATCTCCAGCCCGCCGCCGAGCGCTGCGAGCGCGCCGAAGGCGACGACGACGGCGACGCCGAACGCGAGCAGTCGCCCGGCCCCGCCGGTCGACTGCGCGACTACGGTCACGAGCACCAGCCCGCCGAGGTACGCGCCCAGCATCGTCAGCGACCCGTGGGCGAAGTTGAGCACGCCCATCAGCCCGAACACCAGCGTCAGGCCGGCGGCGATCATCACGTAGAGGCTCGCCTCGGCGATCCCGCGAACGATCACGTCCGCGAGCGTCGTCGGCGAGAGGAACTCGATCAACGCGTCCGTGAACTGCAGGGGGAGCGCGGCTCCGGCGGGCGCGAGCGAGGCCAGCGACGCCGCCGCGTGAGCGATCGCGCTCATGCCGAGAGGTACCTCCGGAGTCGGTCGCCGTCGGCGCTGACGGCGTCGGTGTCGCCCTCGTCGACGACGGTGCCGTGATCGAGCACGTAGAACCGGTCGGCCACGTCGAGCGCGAGCGGGAGGTTCTGTTCGACCAGCAGCATCGTCGTGTCGCTGGCCGCCTCAGTCAGCGCCTCCGCGACGGCCTCGACGATGAGCGGCGCCAGCCCCTCGCTGGGCTCGTCGACGAGCAACAGGTCGTTCTCGCCGACGAGCCCGCGGGCGATGGAGAGCATCTGCTGTTGCCCGCCCGAGAGGTCGCCCGCCTTCGCGTCGCATCGCTCCCGGAGGTCCGGGAACGTGTCGAATGCCAGATCCAGCGCCTCGTCGGCGTCGTCGGCGGCCGGGACGGCCACGCGGACGTTCTCCTCGACGGTGAGCTGTCCGAACATACGCCTGTTCTCGGGGATCCACCCCAGGCCGCGGGCGGCGACCTCGTGAGTCTCTCGCCCCACGAGTTCCTCGCCGCGGTATCGGATCGATCCCTCGCGCGGGGGCGTGAGCTGCAACACCGAGCGCAGCGTCGTCGTCTTCCCGACGCCGTTTCGCCCCATCAGCGCGACGACCTCGCCCTCGTACACCTCCAGGTCGACGCCCTCGAGCACGTGGCTGTCGCCGTAGTACGTCTCGACGCCCGACAGCGAGAGCAGCGGGTCGCCGCGGTCGTCGCTCGTGGACTCGTCGGCGACGCGGTCGTCCGCGTCAGTGCTCGCATCCGTACTCGCGTTCGACTCAGCGCTCGCGTCCGCGCTCACGCCGGTTCACCCCCGTTCGTTCCCGTGTCCGCGTCGTCGCCGGCGTCGGACGATGCGGCGTTGGTCGCGCTTCCGGGCTCGTAGCCGCCGAGATACGCCTTCTGGACGGCGGGATCGTCCCTGACGGCGGCCGGTTCGTCGTCGGCGATAACCGCACCTTGGTTGAGCACGACGACGCGGTCGGACACCTCCATCACGATGTCCATGTTGTGCTCGACGAGCAGCACGGCGTGATCCGTCGCCACGTCCTCGATGAGGTCGACGACGCGGTCGACGCTCTCGGAGGAGACGCCGGCGTTCGGCTCGTCGAGCAGGAGCACGTCCGGGTCGCCGGCGAGCGCGATCCCGACCTCCAGTTGGCGCTTCGCCCCGTGCGACAGCGCGCTGGCGGGTACCTCGGCGCTGTCCGCCAAGTCGACGCGATCGAGGATCGCGTACGCCTCCTCGATGTACCGGTCGAGCTGGCCGGCGTTTCGCCAGAAGTTGGTGCCCTCGCCGCCGGCGGCCTGCGCGGCGACGCGGACGTTCTCCAGCACGGTCGAGTTCGGGAACACGTTCGTCACCTGGTACGACCGGTGGACGCCGAGCGACGCGATCTCGTGTGGCGCGTCGCCGGTGATGTCGCGCCAGCCGTCGGTGTCGTCCGTGTCACCGTTCGCCGCGTCGGCTTCATCGCTGCCGGTGTCGACGCTCCCGCCGTTCCCGGCTCGGAATTCGACGGCGCCCTCGGTCGGTTCGAGCACCCCCGTGAGGAGGTTGAAGAACGTCGTCTTGCCGGCGCCGTTGGGGCCGATCAGCGAGCACAGCTCGTCACCGTCGAGCGCGAAGTCCACGTCATCGACGGCGGTGAGCCCGCCGAACCGCTTCGTGAGGCCGCTCGTGCGAAGCATCTACAGCGAGCAGTTCATGTCGTCGCTGTCGGCCGGGATCGTCGTCTCCTCGGCCGCGATGCGCGCGACGGGCTCGCTCGGCTGGACGGCCGCGCCCCAGGCGTCGCTCCACTCGTCGGCCGTGGGGACGACGTTCGCGACGGTCATCTCCGATCGGGCCTGGTTGTTGTACTCCTGGAAGGTGTACGCGTCCGTCCCCTTCGGCGTGTCCGCGACGGTCATCCCGCGCAACGCCTCGGCGATGTCGGCGCCCTCGGTGGAGCCGCCCTCCTCGACGCCCTGCACGATCGCTGAGGCCGCGGTGAACGTCCCCGAGGTGAAGAGATCCGGCACCCGCCCGTAGGCGTTCACGTAGCCGTCGACGAACGCCGAGTTGATCTCGTTGTCGTACTGGTTCCAGTGGTAGCGGGTGGTGAACGGACCGACGCCGAGGCCGTCGAGCTTCTCCTCGGTGAGCGGCTCGCCCAGCTGGTTCTGGAGCAGGCCGCCGACGACGTTGTTCGTGATCGAGGTCGCGAAGCCGCCGAACACGGTGAAGTCGTAGTCGCCCTGGAGGTACGTCGTGAACAGGTTCGGGAGGGTCGCGACGGTGAACCCGCCGACGATGCCCTCGGCGCCGGCCTCGACGGCGTTGTCGAGCAACCCCTCCCACTCGCTGTAGCCCTGCGGGACGAACCGCTTGCCGACGATCTCGACGCCCTCGTTCGTGAGCACCTGCTCGTAGTTGTTGACGACGGCGCGGCCGAACGAGTAGTCGGCGCCGAACAGGAACACCCTCGACACGTCCGACTCCTGAGCGACGTACTTCCCGCCCGAGCGCGCGTCCATCGCCGTGTTCTCGGAGGCGCGGAACACGTTGTCGGCGCACGCCTCCGACCCGGACGTGAGCGACGCCGACGCCGCGGGACCGGCCATGTACGGGACGCCGGCCTGCTGGGCGACGGTCGTGCTCACGCGGGTGGCGGCCCCCGAGGAGGCGCAGCCGAACAGCATGTCGACCTCCTCGTCGGTGACCAGGTTCGTCGCGAGCGTCTGGGCGGTGTCCGCCGAGAACTGCGTGTCACGGATGTACAGCTCGTAGTCCACGTCGCCGACGGTGACAGTCTGGCTGCCGGTCTCCGCGGTCACCGACGGCTCGGCACCCGCTTTGTACCCGAGCCCGGACGAGAAGCCCCACAGCGCCTGTTGCCCGTAGTACTGGAGGTCGCCCGAGATGGGCTGCAGCACGCCGATCTTCACCGTCCCGGACGCCCCGCTCGAACTCCCCGTCGTTGTCCCGTCCATGTCGTCGGTCGTCTCCGTGTCCGCCGCCGCGGTATCTCCGTCGGTTTCGGTTCCGTCGCCGCCGTTCCCGCCGGCACAGCCGGCCAAACCCGCGATGCCCGTCGCACCCAGCGCGGCCAGCGTCCGGCGTCGTGTGATACGCTCACTCATACAGTGCTGTACTGTGACGTATCCGGCAAGAACTGCGGGGTTAACATGTGAACGAGGCGGCGTTTGCCGGGACGGTTTCGACCGGTTCGGATCCGTTGAACCGCTCGACGGCCCTCAGAGATCGACCGGTCGTTCGCGGACAGCGGTTGCTCGCCGTTCCGTCGGCCTTGGTCGCATCGCTCGACGGCTGTTTTCGGCCGATCGAGAACGGACCTGAACCCGCGGCGTTGGGTTGAACTATCAATGAACCTGTATGAGGGCGAAACAGATCCGGATCAGCGACCGACTTTGCGGACGCCGCCGCCGAACTCGACCGTGATTTCAGCGTCGAGGAGGCGACAGACCGAGCCGTGGGCGCAACACCGTCCACGCACCAATGATCCAGCTGTCACCGTTCATGGTCTCCTCCTCGATGAACCGGTCGTTTCGAACGGCTCCGACTCTCGGAGCGTCGACGAACTAGCGGTCATCACGTACTGAACCTGCGACACGATCGGGGTCTTTATTTTCTCACCTCTTCCCGATCGAAAAACTCGATAGGACGATCCTGCGTACCGACTAGTGACCGACCCCCACCGTTTATTCTCGTGCCGCGCGCTGATGGCCGCATGTACGAGCGTATCCTCGTTCCGATCGACGGGAGCGACCACAGCGACCTAGCAGCCGAACACGCGATGAATCTCGCTGAGCAGTTCGGCGCGATGGTCCACGCGCTGTTCGTCGTCGAACAGACAGGGCCGAGCGGCCACTGGGATTTCGTGGTCGAGAAACAGGAGGAGATCGGCGAGGAGGTGCTGGACACGGTAGCCGCACTGGGCGACGAGCGCGGCGTACGCGTCGAGCGCCACGTTCGACGTGGGACGCCCAGCGAGGAGATCGTCGACGCCGCCGCCGACTACGAGGTCGACCTCATCGTCATGGGGACGCAGGGCCGGACCGGGTTCTCACGCATTGCCACCGCCGGAAGCACGACAGAACGTGTGGTCAGACTGACGGACATCCCGACACTCGTGGTCGGGGGTGCGGGCGCCGGAGACGCGTGAGGCCGGCATCGGATTCGACAGAGATAGCTGAACTCCCTGTACATAGCGGACAGTCCCCTCGAGCGACCGTCGGGCTGAAGATCCTGCACGGTGCTCATCCGCGACGTATTCGCGAGCGGCTTCCCGGATGAGGTCCTCGGAGTCTTCGACGCACGCGTCGGGTATCGAGATACTGGCCCGCAAGCTCGTGGGCGACGTAGCAGTCGAGCACGTGAACGTCCCCCCCGTCCGCCACAGCATCGAAAGTCATGTTACCGCCAAGATATCAATTCCTCTCAACGAACGCGGATATGATACTGGTACTCGACAACGCGGTCGACGGCGGCTACATGGCCGGCGAGATCGTGCACTTCCTCCCCGACGCTCGTGCGTACAACTACCCGAACGAGGACGGCGACCCGAGCCTCGAGGACGTGGACGGCGTCGTCATCGGCGGGAGCGGCACCGGCGTGTACGACGAGCCGGACCAGCCGTGGATCACCGAGCAGAAGCGGTTCGCGCGCCGCCTCGTCGAGGACGGCGTGCCGACGCTCGGCATCTGTTTCGGCCACCAGATCCTGAACGCCGCCCTCGGCGGGGAGGTCGAGGACAGCGGAACCTCCCGGCTCCACCTCCGTGACGCCGAGTTCGACGACGATCCTCTCTTCGAGGGGGTCGAACCGACCGTGCCCGTCCTTCACTCCGATGTGGTTACCGAACTCGGCGAGGGGATGGAGATCATCGGTCGCGCGGACTACTACGAGTACTTCGCCACCCGGCACCGCGACAGCCCGGTGTGGTCCGTCCAGTATCACCCGGAGTTCACGCCGCGGATCGTCGACGAGTACGACGACTGGGAGGAGTCCGACCGCTCCTTCGCGGAGTCCACCGCCACCCGAACGCTCGCCAACTTCGCGGACCTCGTGGCGTCCCACGCCGGCCAGTGAGCCCGGACCGCACACGAGTTATCGGGTAGCGTGAACGAGACGGCGAATCGAGCGATTGTGGCCCGGAACGAGCTTCCGAGGCGGGTCACTCCTCCAATTCGCCCATCGCGTCGACGACACGCTGGAGCATCTTCCGCTGGCCGCGCCGGAGGTTCTTCGAGACGGCCGGCTTGGACACGTCGAACTCCTCGGCGAGCGTCCCGAGCGTGGCCGAGCGCGGGCTCTCGAAGTACCCCTCCGAGGCCGCCGTCTGCAGCGTCTCGCGCTCCACGTCCGAGAGGTCCTTGCAGCCCTCGATGAGCGTCATCGCGGCGCCGGCGTTCTGGATGAACCCCTGCAGCTCCGGCAGATCCGGCTCGTCGCGTTCGAGCACTTCGTACTCGTTGTCGCGATCGAGCCGCGAGAGGGTGCCGTCGGCCTCGCCGCGATCGTCGAAGCCGACGTGCCATAGCTCGGAGCCGTCGGCGATGTAGAAGGGTCCCGTGATGTAGCCGCCGCCGTCGCGGACGGTCGACATCGCGGCCGTCTCGTCGATGACGGTTCGGATGTGGCCGACGCCGCCGGTCTTCGAGAGGAGAGTGTACTCGCGCAGGCCGTCGTGCTCGCGTAGCTCCGTCAGTCCCCGCCCGAGCGACTCGCGGTCGTCACCCTCGACGACCATGCGCGTCTCGAGGGAGTCGGTCGCGGTGTCGAACTCCCAGTGCACCGCGGAGAACGCCAGATCGTGCTCCTCGGTGGCGTGGATGAACGGACAGTCGTACTGCTCCATGTCCAAGGTGACGTCGATCATGGTGCTCCCCGACCTTCGTGGGAAATTCGGGACGAACTACATAATTGTTTGTGTAGTGACTCCCCGGTCGGTCCGGCCCCCGCGGTCGAGGACACAGTCTTTGTCGCCGACGGCCTCCGGGACGGCAGGATGACACGAACTGACCGCTCACGGGTCGTCGCGGTGACCGGGGCGAACGAGGGGATCGGCCACGGCATCGCGGCCGCGCTGCTCGCCGACGGCGACCGCGTCGCCGTCCTCGAAGTGAACGGCGCCGGCGTCGACGCCCTTCAGGCGATTCACGGCGACGCCGTCCGGTACCACGAGTGCGACGTGACGGACGACGACTCGGTGTTGTCGGCGATCGGCGCCGTCCGTACGATGCGGGCGGTCCTCCCCGAGATGCTGAAGCGCGATGCCGGGACGGTCCACACCGTCAGTTCCGGTGCCGGGATCGTCGGCCACCCGCTGCTCTCGGGGTACGCCTCGACGAAGGGGGCCCTCGAGGCGCTCGTCCGCTCCGTCCGCTCGGAACTGCGCCACACGAACGTCGCGGTCACGCTGATGCATCCGCCGCTGACGAACACGCGCTCGGCTGCCGAGATCGGGTATCCCGAGTCGTTGCTCGCCGACCCCGACGAGGTCGGGCGGAAACTGGCCCGGAAGGTCGACCGCACCGACGCCGTCATCTACGCGGACTGGCGAACGCGGTTGGGGATCGCGCTCTCGCGGCGCTTCCCCTCGCTCGTGGACCGTGGAACCGCGCGGTTCGTCGAGGAGGCGGAGTAGGGTTCGTCACTCGTCCTCGCCGAACCGCTCGCGCACCGCCTCGCGGTCGATCTTCGAGGGGCCCGAGTACGGGACCTCCTCGACGAACGCGAGGTGTTTCGGGTGTTTGAACCGCGCGAGCCGGCCGTCGAGGAACGCCGTCACGTCCTCCAGCGTCAGCGACTCGTCGCCGTCGATGACGGCCTTCCCGACGGTCCCCCACGTGTCGTCGGGGACGCCGATGACGACCGCCTCCCTGACGTCCGGGTGATCGGTGAGCGCGTCCTCGACCTCGGGCGGAAAGACGTTCTCGCCGCCGCTGACGTACATGTTCTTCTTGCGCCCCTCGATGTGGTAGTAGCCGTCGTCGTCGACGCGCGCGAGGTCGCCGGTCGACACCCACCCGCCGCCGAACGTCTCTGCGGACTCCTCGGGGGCGTTCCAGTAGCCGTCGGCTGCCGCGGGGCTGGACAGTTCGAGCTCGCCGACGGTCCCGCGCTCGACGGGGTCGCCCTCGCCGTCGACGACTCGAGCGGAAACGTGCGGTGCGGGAACGCCGACCGCGTCGGCCTTCTCGCGGGGCCAGTCGTCGGGCATCGCGAAGTTGTTCGGGCCGCACTCGGTGAGGCCGTACCCCTGCGAGAGGTCGACGCCGCGGTCCCACCACGCCTCCAGCACCGAGCGTCGGCAGGGGCCGCCGCCGGACTTGGCGAACCGCAGCGACGACAGATCCGTGTCGGCCCAGTCGTCGTGGTCGCTCATCATCCGCAACACCGCCGGCACCGCGACCAGCACCGTCGCGTCGCGGTCGTCGACGACGCCCAACACCTGCCCGGGGTCGAACCCGCGGGCGATCACGACGGTCCCGCCGGTGTGGAACAACGGTACCGTGAGCACGTTCCACCCGCCGGTGTGGAACATCGGGAACGGCATCGGCGTCACGTCGTCGCCGCGGAGGTTCCACGCGGCGATCGTCGTCATCGAGTTCCAGTACACCGCCCGGTGGGTGATCACCGTCTGCTTCGGCGTCCCGGTCGACCCGCCGGTGTGGAGGAACAGGTGGGGGTCCGACAGCGACACCTCGGGTCGCTCCGGCCCGCTGTCGGCGTTCGGGTGGGGGTTGGTCTCGTCGGACTGCCGAGCGGCCTCGAACGACTCTCCTCCGAGGTCGTCGGCCGCGGTCGCGACGGCGTCGGTGTCGTCGCCGACGACGAACACCGGAACGTCGGTGCGGTCGATGGCTCCCTCGTCGAGCGCCTCGGCCGCGAGGTCCGCGAACGCCGCCTCGACGACGACCGCGGCGGGGTCGGTGTCGCCGACGAGCTCGGCCAGCTCCGGCGGCGCCAGCCGGTGGGACAGCGGCGCGAGCACGGCGCCGACTTTCCCGGTCGCGAAGAACAGGTCGACCAGCGCCGGCCGGTTCCGAGAGAGCGACACCACCCGGTCGCCCTTCTCCACGCCCGCGGACTGGAGGACTCGTGCGGTCCGGACCGCGCGATCGTCCAACTCGGCGTAGGTGTACTCCCGGCCGGTGGTCCCGTCGACGAGCCCCACGCGGTCGGGCGACAGCGACGCGCGACGACCGGACCAGTCGCCGACCCAGTCGGGACCGGAGGAGGGCGGGCTCGTCGTTCCGTTCTCGTCCGGGGCGCCCCCGTCCCCCTCAGACATCGGCCAGGAACTGGACGAGCAGGTCGTTCACGCGTTCGGACTCCTCGATGAAGAACAGGTGCGAGCCCCCCTCGATGAACTCCGCGTCCGCGTTCGGGATCGCCTCCGCGAGCAACTCGCCGTTCTCGACGGGGAGCACCCGATCGTCGGTCCCGTGGGCGACGAGCGTCGGAACGTCCAGCTCGTCGAGTTCGTCGCCGGCGTCGAACGCCTGCACCGCCGCCGCCTGGGCCTCCCGGGCGCTCGGCGGCGCATCCGACTCGAGGCGCCAGTCGACGATCCGCTCGATAAGTTCTGGATTCCCCTCGATGAACCCGTCGGTGACGGCCGGCGCCATCTTGTAGCGGATCGCCTCGCGCTCGTCTGCGTCGTCGGGGACAGAGAACATCCGCGCGAGCGTCGCGTCCGGCGTCGGCACCGCGTCGGGGCCGCCCGGGGAGGTGCACAGCAGCGCCAACGACCGGGCACGGTCGTACGACAGGGCGTACCGCTGGGCGACCATCCCGCCCATTGACGCGCCGACGACGTGTGCCTCCTCGATCCCGGCGTCGGCGAGCACCGTCTCCAGGTCGCCGGCGAGTTGATCTATCGTGTACGGCCCCTCCGGAACGTCCGACTCGCCCGTCCCGCGGTTGTCCCACAGCACCACGTGATAGGCGTCCGTCAGCGCGTCGGCCTGCCAGTTCCACATCCAGCGCCCGTAGCCGAGCCCCTCACACAGGACGACCGTCTCCGCCTCGGCGGGGTCGAGACCGCGCTCCTCGTAGGCGATCGCGACGCCGTCGTGATCCGCGGTTTGCACGAGGGATCCCAGCGCTCGCGTCACCTTCAAGCGGGCGCTTCACATGTTAACCCGCGACGCTTTCCCCGACCCGCAATGAGCACGACCATGCCAGTCGCAACCGTCGGCGACGCCGCGACCGCGAGCATCGACGTGACGACCGAGAGGATCGACGAGTACGCCGCCCTCACGGGCGATGAGAACCCGATACACCTCGACGAATCGTACGCGAGCGAGACGATGTTCGGCGGGCGGATCGCCCACGGAATGCTCGGCGCCGGCGTCGTCAGCGCCGCGCTCGCGTCCCTCCCCGGCGATATCGTCTACCTCGATCAGGACTGTTCGTTCGAGGCCCCGGTACGACCCGGTGACACGATCGAGGCACGCGCGAGCGTCGAGGAGGAGCTCGGCGGCGACCGGATCCGCGTCGAGACGGTCGCGTCGGTCGACGGCGAGCCGGTGATCGAGGGGGAGGCGACGGTGCTGTCGCTGCCGCACGACGCCTGACCGGGGTGGACTCGGCGTCCGGGTAAGCCGGTTCGTCGCCTGTGGACCGCATGGTCGAACCGTTCAATGTGTCGGGCGACGAAGACGCGTGCGTCACGACGCGTGAGAGGGCGACGGATGTTCGAGGACAGGAACGACGCCGGCGACCGGGTGGCCGACCTCCTCGCGGAGCGCGGCGTCGAAGCCGACATCGTGCTCGCGGTGCCGCGTGGCGGGCTCCCGGTCGGTCGCGCGGTGGCCGACCGCCTGGAGGTACCGCTCGACATCGTCTCCGCTCGAAAGATCGGCGCGCCGTGGAACCCCGAGCTCGCGATCGGCGCCGTCGCCGGCGACGGCAGCGTCTGGCTCAACGAGGAACTCATCGCGGAGGCCGGGATCGGCGACGAGTACGTCTCCGAGCGTCGCGAGCACGAACGCGAGGTCGCCCGTGAGAAGGTGGACCGATACCGCGGTGACCGTCCGCCGTTGGAGTTGGCCGGCAAACGCGTCGTCGTCGTGGACGATGGCGTCGCGACCGGCGCGACGATGCACGCGTGCCTCCGGCAGATCGTCGCCGCGGACGCCGACCGGATCGTGTTGGCGGTCCCGGTCGCGCCCCCGGACACCCTCGCCCGTCTGGCCGCCGAGGTCGACGACGTTGTCTGCGTGGAGATCCCGTCATCTTTCGGCGCGGTCGGGCAGTTCTACCGAACCTTCGATCAGGTCACCGACGACGACGCCCGTTCGTATCTCACCACTGATACACCCTGATGAGTCCACGACGACCGCTGCCGACCCGATACGCTCCGATCTCGGCCCGTCTCCGACGGCACGGCCGGCGCTGAGCGGTCTGTCGGGACGAGCCGACCGGTCCTCGTCGCTCGCGGTGATTCCGGACCTGAACGGCGTCAGTCACTCGATCTCGATCTCACGGGACGACTCGACGTCCAGGCGCGGGAGCGTCACGGTCAACACGCCGTTTTTCATCTCGGCCGTGACGCCGTCCGTGTCGATCTCGTCGGGGAGACTGAGCGACCGTTGCACCGACTCGTGACGTCGTTCGCGCCGCAGGACGCGTTCTTCTTCTCCCTCCTCGCGTTCCTCGGTCTCCTCCTCGCGCTCGCCGGCGATCCGGAGCGTGTTGTCCGTCACTTCGACCGACACCTCGGATCGATCGAACCCCGGCAGATCGACGGTCGCGACGAACTCGTCGTCGTACTCCACCAGGTCGACCGGCGCGTACTCCTCTTCGTCGGCGAACTCCTCGCCGGACCTCGACCCTGTCGCGGCTTCGAGTTGACGGTTCATCCGTTCGATGAGCTGTTCCACCTCGGAGAACGGATCCCTTCGTGTCGGCATCGGTGCTCCCTCGTTCGCAGTTCGCCGACCGACACAAAATACGCTCCGTCGATCGGACCGACGTGGAAACGACCGCCGGGTCCTTTTCGCCGACAGCTAAAGGTATGTACGGTTCGTGATGGGACGTAGCGACCGGCGGCACGTCGGATCTCCTGTGAGTTTCGAGGAGTCGCGTTCGCCGTGTTCACGAGCCGCCATACGCCCGAGATTCCATGATCGACTGTGACGAGGTGCTGGCCGCGGCGAACGCGGAGACGGCCGATCCCCGACTCGACTCGGGGCACGTGCGCTGTCTTCGTGGCTCCGACGGCTCGGGCTCGGTACTCCTCCTCGGCGTCGTACACGATCACCCGGCGAGCGTGTTCCGGGTCTCACACCTGCTCGAATCGTTCCCGCCGGACGTTCTCGCGGTCGAGTTGCCGCCGCTTTCGGTCCCGTTGTTTCGCCGGTACGCGCGCGACTCGCACGTGCCGCCGCGGCTGGGCGGGGAGATGAGCGCGGCCATCCGGGCGGCCGAGGGGGCCCGCGTCGTCGGCGTCGACGCGCCGAACCGCCGCTACCTCACGGCGCTCTTCGATCGGTTCCGGAACGACTCCGCCGCACGAACGCTCACACGGCCGGTCGTCTCCGATCTCGCCCGCGGGCTCGGGCAGGCCGTTGCCTGCCGGCTCGGGGCGATCGTCGCCGCCTTCACGCCGTACACGCCGCGGGTGTACGCGCATATCCAGTACGACGCGACGCTGCTCGACGATCCCGACGTGCAAGCCGAGCACGAGGCGAGTCACCTCGCGCAACACCGTGCGTTCGTCGGCGTGGTCGAGCCGCCGCCCGAAACGGCGCTCGTCGATCGGACCCGTGAGGACGTGATGGTGGCGAGGCTCGCGGCGCTTCGAAGCGAGGGGGACGTCGCCGTCGTCGTCGGGATGAGCCACCTCGAGGAACTGGAGCGCAGACTCGTCGCCCTCGAGAGTGATAACGACGATAACGGCGAACCCCTCGAATAGCGATAAACGGTAGCACTGTCCATGGCCGTCGGCTATGCCCCTGGCGTGTGTATGTCATGGTCAGGCGCACCGACTCCCGGCGGCCGCGGTCGACGCGCCGATCACGGAGGAACCCAGATGGGACCGACACACGCGGACACGACGGGGTGGAAGCGGCTCGTGACGGCCGAGGGGCAGCCGGTCGGCTGGGCGCGTCGCGGCGATGGAGCGGACGGTGACGGCGAGGGAGACCCCGACGAGTGGCACGCCAAACCCAACCCGGGGTTGTTGCGCGGGTGCGACTCGTGGATCGCTCCCTCGTGGCACGAGGGCGGGCGGTACACGCTCGACCCGGACGCGGTGGTCGGCGAGGGAGAGGCGACCGTCGTGCTCGCCGTCGATTCGGACACGGACTCGATCCTCGAAGGCGCGCGGGGGACGGACGATCGGGGCACGGAGGGTCGGGGCGTGGCGGACGATCGATCCGGATCGGAACACGACAAGCCTCACCGCTCACGTCGGTGAACCGTCGTCAGTCACCCGCATAGCAGCCCGCCGCATGTCAGTCACGATAGTTCGAACGCTCTCGCGGTGAGGCGCCGAAAAAAATTTCGCCGTTCGAACGGTCCCTCCGTGGCGTTCGACGCCGCTCAGAGGTTCTTCTTGAGTTTGATCTCGTTGGATCCGATGTCGTCGACCTTGGACGTTCGCAGCTCGTACGTATCCTCCCCCTCCTCGGCCCAGCCGAGGCGGCGTCGTACGCTCTGTGACAGGTTCGATGTCGGTTTGACGTGCGCCATCGATCCCGACGTTTTCTCGATCGTTCCGATCTCGTCGCCGTCGGCGGTTATCACGCGCTTCCCCTCGTCTTCGGCCCTGAAGTTTCGTACCATGGATGCTGTAGCTCTCGTGTTCGTTCGCGCGTCCTGCGGTCGCCATCCGTCGCGGTCGCGTCGGTCCCGCACGGGGCGGTCGACGACTTGTCGTTCGTCGACCAGATCCCCGCTCGGATCCTCGCCGTACCTCCGTATGAACGCTGACTATCGGCCTCAAACGAGTTCAAGAGGGGGCGGGTATCGGTCCGGTCATCGGTTCCCGGTGGCCCCCGTGATTCCACGCTATGGAAAAGACTGGCGCGATTCACGTCCTTGGCGGATCTCTGGTCGCCCGAATGGTCGTTCACGCGACGGTCGCGGTTGCCCCTCGCGAGTTCCTCCTCGGGAGGACACTCGCCGTCGCCGGCGACGCACGGATCGAGCTCGAATGCGCGGTCCCGCTGGGGGATCGGTTCGCGCCGTACCTCACCATCGCGGCCGACGACCCGAAGACGGTGTGTGATCTCGTCGCCGCGGAGCCGTCCGTCGATCGGGTCGACCCGCTCCGCCGCGGCGACGACGAGTGGCTCGTGCGCGTTCGGTGGACGGGCCCCCGATCGCCGGTGTTGACGGCACTTCGTGACGCCGACGCTGTCTGCGTCGAGGCGGTTGCGACCCGCGGAACGTGGCACCTGACGCTCCGGTTCGACAGCCACGAGCAACTCACCGACTGCTACCACCGGTGTCTCGATCGCGACGTCCGACTCTCCGTCGATCGCGTGCACGAGGGGGAAGGCCTCCGACAGTCGGCATCGCGGGCGCTCACGTCCGCTCAACGTGAGGCGCTCGCGACCGCCTTCGATGCGGGGTACTTCGCGGTGCCGCGGGAGGTGACGCTCGCGGAGTTGGCCGACCGGCTCGGGATCTCCGATACGGCAGCCTCACAGCGGCTGCGACGCGGTCTGCAGAACCTACTCGCCGACACTCTCGAGGCCGACGCGCCAGATCCCGCGTGAGCTCCGATCTCGCGTCAGGAGCGTCGATCAAGCGGCCCGATCGTTCGCGTCGGCCGAAACAGCCTCGGTACCACTGAAGAATTCACACCGACGGCCGCGTGTCTCCGTGATACTACGTCGACATTTATCAGCGATGTCGACGTACCCTCCGGTATGGTGCTCGATGTCGAGACGCCCGCTCAGCCCGATCTGACGAACCGACCGGTGCCGAGCGTCCTCGGCGCCGACGAGGTGAGCGACTCGGACGGCGACCTCCGTCGGGCCGAACTGGAGGGGGCGCTCGCCGACGGCGCGTGGTCGGATGCGTTCCACGAGTGGACCGAGTACACGGACCTGACCGAATCGGAGATCACCTTGCTCGCGGATGCCGGTTGCTTCGAGGAGGTAGACTTCTTCTGGGACCCGACCGAGGGGCGGATCCGACACGAGGTTCCGACGATCGCTCCAACCCGGGATATCGACGCCGATCTGGCCGACAGCGCGGAAACCGAACTCGCGGAGCTGTGCGATCTGGTGGTCGAGACGCTCGACGACGCGTATCTCGACTGGGACGCCGACAGCGGCGTCGAGGAACCGTGGACCGATGAGACGTTCGACGACGAGTCGCCCGAGGAGTGACCGGAGGGTGGACCATCGCAAGGCGAATATCGGCCGCTCATGGTCAGTCGCCGGGACCGTTGGCCGTCGTCTCTCGACGGTCCGGATTCGGAACGGGGTTTAACATCTTGCCGCGCGAACAACTATCCATGGGTAAGACGATCGAACTCAACGACGACCTCGTGGAGCGCATCGAGGAGCACTGCGAGGAGGACGAGACCATCGAGGAATTTCTCCAGGAGTTGGTCTCGATATACGAACAGGAGGGCCGGTTCCTCCAGGAAGGCGCGTAGCGGCACACACAGCGGGTGCGGTGGGCCGTCGCTACCGCGGTCCGGCTCCGCTCTCGGTCACTCCCGCGATCAGTCTGACGCGTAGGCGTCCTCGACATGGTCACGAAGTTCCGCGGGCGTCGTCCACGTGTACGCACGGTCCACCCGCTCCATCGAGAGGAGATAGTGTGCAAAACATCCCGTCGTACGCAGAGTACTGTCCCTCCTCAGTCTCGTAGGCACGATAAAACGCTCGTGTCCGGTCCCGATAGGTCGGCTGATCGATGTAGCCTCCTTCCCACGCGTGCCCGCCAAGGAAGTGTTCGTACACCCCCACGATATGGTCCGCGTAGCTGACCAGCAACTTGAATTTCGTCGTGAAGAACTCCGATACATCCAGAATATCGTCCATCAGGAACGTATCGACCCCGTCATCGGAGTTCGAGGCTGCGGCATCGTTCGCGAGGTGGTCTCGAACGGGGCCAACCATACCGATTCGTTCAGCTGACCGACGCTGCCCGCGAACTGTTCGATCGGAACAACCTCTTCGAACCCGATGCATACCGAGAGCTGTTCGACGAGGTCGAGAAAACAGGCGAGATCGAGGCCGCAGAAGGCGTCGACCGTCCCAACGGACGAAACTGAAACCAACCTCGTGGGAATGCGTTTTACCGGACGGGGAGCGCGACATCCGTGATAGTTCGAAAGCGTACCCGGAGCAAACCTCCGAGAGAGATCGGTTTGGATATCAGTTCAGAGAAGACATATCCATTGGTTACACTGCTGTATCCATCCGTTGAATCGCCCGAACGACCCAGGAACCGCTCGACGACCGAACGGCTCGGCTTAACGGTTCCACAAACATCTTATCACGATGATCGGTACGATACGCTACCGAGAAGTGATCTCGATAATGGTTCTCACAACCGGTTCCACGAGCGGATGCACATCACGGGCCGATACGGAGTGCGACACGGCCGAAACGGCGGGGCGGGGCGGAGGTGACCGCGTTGCGAGCGCGGGAACCGTCGCGTTCGCGCGCCGGGACTCGTCGCGTTCGCGCGCCGGGACTCGTCGCGTCCGCTGGAGGTGACTCGGGGATGACGGACTCCTCGCGCCGACTCGCGTTCGGCGTGCTCGGCACCGCCGGGATCGCCCGAACGGCGGTAATACCGGGAATCCGGGGGAGCGAGCACACGGTCGAGGCGGTCGCGTCCCGGGACTGCGAGCGCGCCCGCGAGTTCGCGGCGGAGGAATCGATCCCGCGGAGTTACGGTTCGTACGAGGAACTGCTGGCCGACGAGGATCTCGATGCAGTGTACGTCCCGCTTCCCAACGGACTCCACGCCGAGTGGACGAAGCGCGCGGCCGACGCCGGGCTCGACGTGCTCTGTGAGAAGCCGCTGGCGGTCGACACGTCGGAGGCGCGTGCGGTCGTCGACCACTGTGAGCAACGAGACGTCACCCTCATGGAGGGATTCATGTACCGGTACCACCCGCGGACCGAACGGGTGCTCGATCTCGTCGTCGACGACCTCGCGGACGTTCGTACGGTGACCTCGACGTTCCGGTTCCCGCTGTACGACCGGCCGAACGACGTCCGTCTGCGTCCGGATCTCGCCGGGGGATCGCTGATGGACGTCGGTTGTTACCCCGTATCACTCACGAGAGCGGTCCTCGGCGATCCCGACCGGGCGTACGCCCACACCAACGATACCAGGGACGCCGGCGTCGACACGGAGTTGGCGGGGGTGCTCGAATACGACGACGGCCGCTCGGCGCGCGTCGCCTCCGGGTTCGACACCCAGCTCGTCCAGCGATATCGGATCGACGCGACGAACGGCTGGATCGCGGTCGAGCGAGCGTTCGACGCGCCCGTCGACGAGTCGGTGTCACTCGAGTACGAGATAGACGGCAGGCACGCCGTGGAGACGTTCGACCCGACGGATCAGTACCGACTCGAGGTGGAACACTTCGCCGACTGTGTCGCCAACGACACGACGCCGCTGACCGACGGCGAGAACGCGATCGCGACGATGCGAGTGATCGACGCGCTGTACGAGAGCGCTGACGAGGGCTGTGCGGTCGATCTCCGCTGATCCGGCGCGGGGCCCTATCACAGTGTCTCACGACGGCGACCCCATCTCCAGCGTGCTCGCCGGAATAAGTCAAATTTGGTATAACGATATATGGTTTATATGTGCGGGGTGACCCAGATATTCACGGATTCAAGCCGTATACCGTCGAAAATGGGCAATGTAGCCGCTATCTTAATCCACTTTTGCTTAATATACTAAGCGCAAGTGGATCCAGGGTGGTCGCCGCCCTCGGTGAAGCAACATGGACACCGACTTCCAATATCCGGGGTACGCGACGAATTCAGCGTTTACGAGGGAGAGTTTCCGGCCTCAATCCAGGCGGGTAGCGCCGAGGGAGTAGCGTGGGGTAGTGTACACGTGAGCACGGTAATGGCGAACCGGGAGTAAAACCATCCGGCGCCGTCTGCCGGAGGGTACCCTACGACTCCTCGTCAACGCCGTCGGCGAACTCTCGCCGCGTGTGCGGAAGTTTCCCGCCCGCAGCGAGCAGTTCGCGTTCACGCTCGTTGGCGTCCAGATGGGCGTTCGCTTCCCAGCTGTTGTTCACTCGGACCGTGAACGTCTGCTGACCGCTCTCGACCACCGCAAGCGCGTCATCGACGAGTTCGATGTCGTCGCCCTGCTCGATATTCTCATACGTCTCCTCGTCGATGGTCAACGGGAGTAGGCCGAAGTTGATCAGGTTCGACTTGTGAATGCGGGCGAACGACCGTGCGAGGACTCCGTGAATTCCGAGATACATCGGACAGAGCGCGGCGTGCTCCCGCGATGACCCTTGGCCATAGTTCTCCCCGGCAACGAGGAAGCCGCCGTCGGCCTCCGCGGCGCGGGCAGCAAACGTCTCGTCAACCCGCTTGAGCGTGAACTCCGAAAGCTTGGGCACGTTCGAGCGGTATACCGACACCTCCTGTGTCGCCGGGATGATGTGGTCGGTCGTGATATTGTCCGGCATTTTCAGGAGCGCCGGTCCCGCCAGATCGCTGCCGAGCGGGTCCTTCAAGGGGACCTCGTCGATGTTCGGCCCCTTGACGAGCCCGTCGTCAACGGCCTGCTCGGGCATGATGATGTCCGACTCGCTGGCGCCGATATAGCGCTCAGGGTACTCGAATCCCGGTGCCTCCAAGTCGTCGAGGTCGTCAGCCAAGTCACGCGGATCCGTGATCTCCCCTCTGAGAGCCGTCGCCGCGGCCACCTCGGGCGAGCAGAGGTAGACCACGTCGTCTTCCATCCCGGACCGCCCCTCGAAGTTGCGATTGAACGTACGTACGCTCACGGTGTCGGAAGCGGGGACATGGCCGGCCCCGATACAGGCTCCACACGTCGCCTCGGAGAAATTGACGCCTGCGGCCATCAACTCGGCCGTGAAGCCGTTCCGTGCCAGCATCTCTGCGGCCTGTTTCGAGCCAGGCGCGATGATCGTCTCCGTCCGCTTGGCGACCTCGCGGTCCTGGAACATCTTCGCGACGGGAAGGATGTCTTCGTATGCGCCGTTGGTGCAGGAGCCGACGAGTACCTGTTCGGTCTCTTTCCCCGCAACGTCCCGGACCGGCACGACGTTATCGGGCATGGACGGGCAGGCGATCAAGGGTTCGATCTCCGAGAGATCAACCACGACCTCGTCGTCGTACTCCGCGTCGTCGTCAGGGGTCAGTTCTACGTAGTCTTCGGGCCGGCCGAGGCGCTCGAAGAACTCCTTCGTTCGCTCGTCCGTCGGGAAAACGGAGCTGGTCGCACCGAGTTCCGTGCCCATATTGGCGATAACGGTGCGCTCGTGGGCTGAGAGGGCCTTGACGCCCGGACCGGTGTATTCGAACACTTTACCGACGCCGTGTTTGACCGAGAACCGGCGGAGGAGTTCGAGGATGACGTCTTTCGCCGTCGACCACTCGGGAAGCTCGCCCTGTAGGCGAACGTTGACAACTTCGGGCACGTCGAGATAATACGGTGCGCCGCCCATCGCGGTGGCTACGTCGAGTCCGCCGGTGCCGATCCCGAGACAACCGAGACCACCAGCGGTCGGCGTGTGCGAATCGGCGCCGATAAGGGTCTTCCCGGGCGCCGTGAAGTTCTCTTTGTGAACTTGATGGAGGATCCCGGTCCCCGGTCTCGCAAAGTAGGCGCCGAAGGTGCCCGCCGCGGAACGGAGGAACCGATGATCGTCGGACACCTTGAAATCCGGTTGGTAGGTCTGGTGGTCGCAGTGTTGGCCAGCGACCTCGACCTGTACCTCGTCGAGGCCGAGCGCCTCGAACTGAAGCCACGCCATCGTCCCGGTCAGGTCGTGAGCGATGGTTTGGTCGACCGTGATACCGATCTCCTCGCCCGTCGCTATCTCGCCGTCAACGAGGTGGTCTTCTAACACTTTCTCCGTCAGTGTCCCGTCCATAACTACCAGTGTTTGCACAGTGCTACACAATAACAGTACTCCGCCCCTGAGTGAGAGAAGGACTGTACCTTCGATTGGTTCATCCGCCTGCCACCGAAACAGACATCAGAATGACATGACTCCGGATTCCGTGCTGTTCTCGCCGCCCGTTCAGTCGTCACTCGCTGGGAACGGAGGCTCAGCGCCGCGCTCCGCCAATATTAGACCTCTAACCAAATTTTATATATAGGTCGTGGGAAGGCTCAATACACCCTGGGTGGTGATCTGGTATCCTTCGAATCGAGTTTCGGACAGATGCGTCCGGGGTCGTCCGGGATCTCATGGAACGGATCCCGGACGGAGAACGGATCGAGTTCGAGAACGCGTTCTACGCGGACGAAGGCAACTGGATCGAGTCGCTACTCGTCACGTCACGGTCTCAATTCGATCCGGAATCGGTGACGGGGGAACTCTCGCGGGTGGAGCTGTTTCACCACGAACGAGTATCGGGCCCGACCGTCGACAACGCGAGCTATCGACTGACCGTCGTCGCCCAGGAACCCTATCCGTTCCTCCTCGGAGTAATCTTACGTGGAAGGGCGATCCCCAATCGACTCCAGCTCCACCACGACTCGTTCGAGGGAGTTGTCACCGTCAAGGAGTGGGAATCGTTTCGAGCGCTCGCGGAGCAAATCGAGGAACAGTTCGGACGGTTCGAGCTGTTAAGCGTCAATCAAGTCGAAACCACCGGCGAACCGTTCGGCAGCGGGCAACTCGGGCGCGTCCTGCGGAACGAACTCTCGCAGGAACAGCTTACTGTCCTACAAACCGCTCACAGGCTCGGCTACTTCGACGTTCCGCGAAAGGCGTCGGCGGATGACATCGCCGCGGAACTCGATATCGCACAGTCGACACTCAGCGAACGGCTCCGGCTCGCGGAGCAGCGGCTGTTCGACCTCGTCTTCTCGGGGTCGGGAAGTGAATCAGCAGGGAACACGAAGGAGAACTAATCGGTCCGAGATCTGATCGACCGAGTAGTGATCGGTATCGGTGTAGAGCCCCGCTACTTCATGTTACATTTCCATTGTGATTCTGAGTTTCCATATGACGGTTAGCTCGGCGGAACCAAACGAGTCACTCCCGTCGCTCCCGGCATGCCTAATAAAGGATGATGCATATTGGAGGCCATCGGGAATAGGTTGAGGCAGATACCGCCTATTCGATCAGGTGGTATGTCGCAGGACAAGCCGTTCGAGATCGAATCGGGGACGACTGGAAACGCATCGCGCCGGCGATTCATGCGGATCGCGGGTGCAGCGGGAATGGCCGGGCTGGCTGGATGTGGTGGGAACCAATCCGGTGACGGTACCGACACCGGTGGCGGTGGTGGCAACGGTGGCGGTGGCGGTGGCGGCGGCGGTGGTGGTAACGGAGGCGGTGAATCCATCGAGACACGGTTCTGGGAGGAGTGGCCCGTCGAGACGAAAGGTGTCGATGTCAACGACGAGGCGATCCAGTTCGAGTACACGGCCGTCGAAGGACAGTCCGTGCCGGAGGTCGATACGCACTTCGCGCAGGCGGAGACACCGTGGATGCGCGAGTTCGCGCTGCAGGTTCAGCAATCATTCAACGACATCGGCGTCCCGGTGAACCTGATCACCGTCCAACCCAGTACTCGGTACGGCGAGTTCTGGCGGGCAGATATCGGGCACCCAGTGCCGGTGACGATGAACCTCCACGGTCCGGACCCTCAGCGTGGCCTGGATCCGAACCCGTTCCTCATGCGCGCGCACCCGGAGACGGGCGGGAACTACTACAACTACAAGAACGACGAGATCACGGAACTGCTCGACGAGCAGGCGCAGACGATCGGTGACGTGGAGGCACGCGCCGAGATCTGCCACGAGATCCAGCGCAAACTCAGTGAGGACGCCTACCTCATCGCGGCGAACTTCCCGGAGGTCATCACGGTGGCCAACACCGCCGACTGGGAGGGGTACGTCCCGACGCCGGGCAACGGAACGACCCGAGACTCGTTCATCTGGACGCAGGTGAACCTCCAGCCGCAGGGCGACTCGACCACCTGGGTCAAGGGCGTCACGTCAGGGATGCAGGGGACGAACCTCCCGTTCTCCAGCGGTGGCCAGGAGGAGAAACGCCTCCTCAACGTCTATGACGGATTGTTCGACGCCTCGCCGGAGCTCGAGATCGTCCCGGCGCTGGCGACGAACGCCGATGTCGTCGATGACACGACCGTCGAGATGGATCTCCGCGAAGGGGTCGAGTGGCACGACGGGGAGTCGTTCGGTCCGGACGACGTCAAGTTCAGCGTCGAGATGTACAAAGAGTACAACGCACCCCAGCAGGGGGCGTTCGTCCGGACGATCGACAGCGTCGAAATCCTGTCGGAGAGCGGCGGCGGTCGCGTCAGGTTCAACCTCACCGAACCCGACGCGGCGTTCCTCACCCAGCGGGTGGCCCGCAGCGCCATCGTGCCGAAACACCGCTGGGAGGACGTCGACAGTCCCGCCGAGTACAACCCCGACAACCCGGTCGGAACCGGCCCGTTCTCGTTCGTCAACTGGGAGCAGGGCTCCGAGCTCAGGCTCGAGAAACACGAGAACAACTGGATGTGGGACGACGACGTTCGGGAGGAACTCCTCGGCGACTACTTCGTCCCCGGCGACGGGATCGACGAGATGGTTCACGCCAATGTCGGCAACGTCTCGACGCTCATCGGCGCCATGCAGTCCGGTGACATCGACGCTATCGGGACGACTGTCTCGAACCAGCAGGCCGAACGCGCAGCGAGCGCGAGCGGCGTCGAGAAACAGACCGCGCGCAACTACGTCCCCACGGACGTCCACCTCAGCCACCTCGTTCCGCTGTTCCGGGACAAAACGTTCCGCGTCGCGCTGTGTCACGCCTTCGATAAGGAAGGATTCGTCCAGAACACGCTCGGTGGGCGTGGTGAGGTGATCGAGGGACAGAACCTCCTCACACCACTCCTGACGCCGTTCCACGGGGAGACCGAGCCGTACGAGTACGACGTTGAGGGTGCCCGTCAAATGCTCCGCCAGGCGGGGTACACCTTCGACGACCAAGACATGCTGGTGTGGCCCCAGGGCGACGCCTGGGACGCGTTCGCCGAGCGTGTCGAGAACGGACACGCCTCCCGTTCCGAACTCGATCAATCCGAATTCTCGTAACTAGCATCACGATTTAAAATGAGCTTTCGACGCTTCCTGATAAAGCGGACAGCGATCGCGGTGATGCTGACACTGATAGCCGTCAGTATCATCTTCGTGACGCTGCGGCTGTTACCGTCGGACCCGTTCAGCGGACTTGTCGCGTCCGGGGCCCTCACAGCCGAACAAGTGGCACAGGTGCGCGCAATGTACGGACTGGACGAACCGATCTACATCCAGTACCTGAGATACATCCAGAACCTGTTCACGTTCCAGTTCGGGATCTCGCTCACCCAGCAACGGCCGGTCGGCGAGATCATCGTTCCCGCGCTGGTGAACACCATGGTCCTGCTGTTGCCCGCGCTCGTCGTGACGGCGATCGTCAGTTCGGCCGCCGGCATGTACGCAGGGTGGAACCGAGGATCGTGGTTCGAGCAGTCGAGCATCGTCGTGACCACGGTCTTTCGCGCGGTCCCGATCTTCGTGACGGGGATCTTCCTGCTCATCATCTTCTCGTACGGGCTGGGCTGGCTGCCGGCGTTCGGGATGCGGAGTCCGCTCGCGAACCCGGACGGCTATCTGGAGACGTATCTCTCAGTAGACTTCCTGAAACACTACACGCTCCCCTTCACGGCGACGGTGTTGTTCTACAGCGGCGACTTCCTGATGCTCGCCCGCAACTCCGTCGTCGAACGGAAAGGCTCGGAGTTCCTCATGCTCCACCGTGCGAAGGGACTGTCCGAGATGGAACAACTCGGGCGGGCTGGTCGTAACTCGCTGTTGCCGCTGGTCACGTACTTCGCGCTTCGGACGGGGATGCTCTTTCAGGGAGTCATCACGCTGGAGGTCGTCTTCGCGTGGCCGGGTATCGGTCGCGCGCTCGTTCAAGCGATCCTCAATCAGGATTACCCGACGGTACAGGCGGCCGTGTTTATCATGGCGCTTGCGGTCATCGTGATGAACCTCACCGCCGACGTAGCGTACGCGAAACTGGATCCGACTGTCGAGGCAGGTGACGTCTGATGTCGGGATACACACTCGATACCGACACCGCGGTCGACAGATTGCGCTCGGAGTTCGGACGAGCCAAGCGGACGCTCAGTTACGTCCTCGAGGACACCGCTGCGAAAGTTGGCTTCGTGACGCTCGCCGTGTTCGTGTTCCTCGGCCTCTTCGGGCCGTACATCGCCCCATATCAGCCCATCCAGGACACGCTCCAACAGGGCGGGTCGATGATGCGGCTTCAGGAACCGGGAGGGAAGGCGATGCTGGGGACGACCTCCTTCGGCAAGGACGTATTGAGCCAGTTCCTCGCCGGCGCACGGCCGACACTCATCGTCGGCCTGTTCGGCGGCGTCGGGACCGGCGTGTTAGGATTCCTCGTCGGTCTCACGAGCGGCTACTTCGGCGGCCGTGTCGACGAGTTCCTGATGCGGATGACCGACTTGACGTTCGCGTTGCCGTTTCTGCCGATGGCGCTCGTCATCCTCTCGTTCGTCACCCCGAGCGTCTGGCTGATCACTGCTGTGCTGGTCGTCTTCCTCTGGAAGATGCCCGCGCGGGTCATCCGTTCGGAAGTGATGACGGTCAAAGAGCGGACGTTCGTCAAGTCCGCCAGAGCGCGGGGCGCCGGCCACATGCGGACGATGTTCCTGCACGTCGCCCCGAATGTGCTGGGGATCGGCTTCCTCTACACCGCGTACGCCGTCGGCTGGTCGATCGTCGCCGGCGCGTCGCTCGCGTTCCTCGGCTTCGGCGACCCGACGACCACGTCCTGGGGCCGGATGCTCCAGCAGGTGTTCCGCTCGGGCGCCATCCGTGTGGCGTGGTGGTGGGTACTCCCGCCCGCGATCGGTATCGGTGCCGTCACGACGTCCGTCTTCCTGGTCGGCCGGGCGTTCGAGGAGATAGTCAATCCCGACCTACAAACGGAGCAAGAATGAGTCTGCTCGAAGTCGACGACGTGAAGATCACGTATCGGATGCCGAACAGGGACGTCCACGCCGTCAACAACGTCTCCTTCTCGATCGACGAGGGGGACAACTACGGACTCGTCGGCGAGTCCGGCTCCGGCAAATCGACCGTCGCCAAGGCGGTCCTCGGACTCCTCGACGACAACGGGGAGATCCGCTCGGGAAGCATCCGGTTCGACGGTCGGGAGCTGATCGATCTCTCCGAGCGCGACTGGAAGTCTGTCCGCTGGGAGGAGATCTCCTACATCCCACAGAGCGCGATGGACTCGCTGGATCCGGTGATGACGGTCGGCGCACAGATCCGGCAGGCCATCCGCAAACACAGGAACGTCTCGAAGGCGACCGCGAACGAGCGTGTCGATGAGGTGTTCGAGATGGTCGGGCTCGATCCGGCACGGACTGGCGACTACCCGCACCAGTTCTCGGGCGGGATGCGTCAGCGAGTCACGATCGCGATGGCGCTCGCCCTGGACCCGGATCTCATTATCGCCGACGAGCCGACGACCGGGCTGGACGTGATCGTCCAGGACAAGATCATCGACAAGCTGCTCGAGATCCAAGAGAAGACGGGGAGTTCGCTCCTGCTCATCACTCACGACGTGGGCGTGGTCGCCGAGACGTGCGACGAGGTGTCGGTCCTGTACGGCGGGAAGGTGATGGAGCAGGGCAACACCGACGAGGTGTTCCGGGCGCCGACGAACCCGTACTCGATGGGGCTCAAGAACGCCTTCCCTGAGGTCGACGAGTTCGACGAGCAGGCGATTTCGATCCCCGGGTCGCTGCCGGATCTCACCCGCGAGCCGACCGGCTGCGTGTTCCGTAACCGGTGTCCCTTCGCCACGGAGGAATGTGGGGAGAGCCATCCCCCACTTGTCGAGACGGACGGGCAACTGTCGGCCTGTCACTACACGGACCGGGCCGACGAGATGCGGGAGCAGGCCGCCGACCCCGAGACGTGGGGGATAGAGCCCCGGGACGAAAGCGGGAGGACGGGCGACACCGGTGACGTCATCCTCGAAACCAGCGGACTCGAGAAGTGGTTCGAGCAGCCACAGGGGATCCTCGAGGACTTTCGCGGGAAAGACCCCGATTACGTGAAGGCCGTCAACGATGTCGATCTCACCGTCCACGAGGGCGAGATCGTCGGCGTCGCCGGCGAGTCGGGATGTGGGAAATCGACCCTCGCGGAGGTGATCGCCGCGCTGCAGGAACGAACCGGCGGGGAGATCCACGTCGACGGCACGTCGGTCGACGACCTGCTCGAGGAGAGCACGAAGAAGTTCCGTTCGCAGGTACAGTTCATCTTCCAGGACCCGTTCGACTCGCTCAACCCGCGCCAGCGGGTCGAGGCGGCCGTCTCCGAACCCCTGAAGATCCAGGGGGTCGACCGCGAAACCATCGATCGTCGGGTCAGACAGACGGTCGAGGACGTCGGCCTGAAGCCGGCCGAGAAGTACCTCGACAAGCTGCCTGCGCAGCTGTCGGGCGGAGAGCGCCAGCGGGTCGCCATCGCGCAGGCGCTGGTGCTCGAGCCGCGATTGCTCATCTGCGACGAGCCGGCGTCGATGCTCGACGTCTCCCTGAAGGCCAATATCCTCAACATTCTGCGGGAGATGGCCGACGAGCGGGACATCGGTATCATCTACATCTCGCACGACCTCGCGAGCCTCACCCAGATCGCCGATCGGCTCGCAGTGATGTACCTCGGGCGGATCGCGGAGCTCGGGGACACGGAGGACGTGGTTCGGACGCCCAAACACCCCTACACGGCGTCGCTCCTGTCCGCCTCACCCCGGACTGACCCCGACATCGACCGTCAGCGGGTGCTGTTGCCCGGCGAGCCGCCGAACCCGGTCGATCTGCCGAACGGGTGCAACTTCGCACCCCGGTGTCCGAAGGCGACCGAGGAGTGTCGCGGCGAGGACCCGTCGCGGTCCGCGTTCGCCGACGATGGACACGAAGCCGCCTGCTACTTCCCGGTCGACGACGTCGAGACGGAACTGCTGGAACGCTACGCCGAGGAACACGAGGACGAGGTCTCGAACGCGATCGGCGAGGAGATGACGCTGTAGCCGACAGCGGTTCCCCTCGTTCGTCCTCCGCTCACGATCAGCTCGTTTTCGCGTTCGTCCGTTCTCGAAGTTAGCGATCGTCGTACGCTCCACGAACGACGGAGCCGGAGCAAAGAGACCGAATCGGGGCCGGACTGGACGGTACCGACGGTCGAGGGCGACCCCTGTCAGTCGAAGACGGTCAGTCTCGAAGGGGACGCCGGCTATTCGTGCGTCCGGACTAACACGTCGACGGCCATCGGTCCGTCCTCCGTGACCACGACCGGGTTGAGGTCGAGTTCGGCGACGGCGTCCACCGACGCCGCCAACTCCCCGACGTTCACCAGGAGATCGACGACGGCGTCGACGGACAGCGCCTCCCCGCCGCGGCGGTCGGTCAACAGGTCCGCGAGCGCGGTTCCCTCCACGGCGCGCCGGGCGTCGGTAGGCGAGAACGGCGGAACGAGTGCCGCGCTCTCGTCGAGCGCCTCCACCAAGACACCGCCGGGACCGACGGTGACGACCGAGTCGAACACGTCGCCGGGGGCGACTCCCAGAATGGCCTCGACGCCGTTGTCCACCATCGGCTGGACTAATACGCCTGTTACGTCCGACTCATCGACGTGTGCCAGCGCCGCCTCCCGCACGTCTCGGTACGCCCCGCGGACCGCCTCCGGCGAGTCGAGGCCGAGCGCGACGGCGCCGGCGTCCGTCCGGTGGGGGAGCGCCGGCGAGTCGACCTTCAGGACGACCGGGTAGCCGACGGCCTCGGCGGCCGCGACCGCCTCCTCGGGGTCGGTCGCGACGCGCGTCTCGACGACGGGGACGTCGAAGGCGTCCAGGAGGGGTTCCGCCTCGTCCCACGCGAGGACTCGCCCTCGAGGGAGGTCGAGGTCGGGAGCGTCGAGATCCTCCGCGAGATCGCGCCTGGACGGTCGCCCGGCGACGCGGTCGCGGTCCGCGACGTACGCGGTCGTCGACGCGATCGCGTCCAGACAGCGCCCCGGGTCCTCGTACACCGGCACGGACTCCCGGAGGCGCGCATATGGCGGGGTCACGGTCGGGTCGTCCGGTTCCTTCCGCCCCGTCCAGAGCACGTACACCGGGTCGTCGGCACCCGCGACGATCGACTCTAGATCCTCGGCGATCGTCTCGGCGCGCTCGTCGACCCCCGGAAGACCGATCGCGAAGAGGTAGGCGTCGAATGCGTCGTCGGCCAGCAGCGCGTCGGCGATGTCCGGGAGCACCTCGGCGCCGTACCCGCGGATGTCCGCGGGATTATGGAAGCCGCCGTAGGTCAGTAGCTCGTCGATGTCCAGCAGCGTTCGTTCGGTTCCACCGTCGATGTCGGGCAACGCGAGGTCCCGTTCGTCCGCCATGTCCGCGAGGAGGCTCGCGAGGCCGCCGCTGGTCGAGGCGATACAGATCCGGTCGCCGTCGACGTGGTCGTAGGCGGTGTGGGCGGTCGCCCGCGAGAGCAGGTCGGGAATGTCGGGCACCCGCTGGACGCCGCTTTGATCGAACGCCGCCTGCCACGCGTCGTCCCCTCCGGTGAGAGAGCCGGTGTGTGAGAGCGTCGCCGCCTCGGCGAGGTCGGACTGTCCGATCTTCACCGTCATGACCGGGGTACCGTCGCGGGTCGCCCGCTCGGCGACGCGCATGAACCGCTCGGGGTCCTCGATCCCCTCGACGTAGGTACAGATCACGTCGACGGTGTCCCGCTCGGCGAGATAGGCGACATAGTCCGTGAGCGTCAGGTCGGTCTCGTTGCCGGTCGAGACGATGTGGCTGAAATGGAGGTCCCTGTCCGCCGCACGCTCGAAAAAGGTGGTGAACGCCAGCGCGCCGGACTGACTGACGAGGCCGATCCGACCGGGCTCCGGTTCGCGTGAACAGGTCGACGTGAGCGTCGCGCCCCTGGCCGACATCACGCCGATGCAGTTCGGTCCGACGACGCGGATGCCGGCGTCGGCGGCCGCCTCGGCGAGTTGCGACTCCAAGTCGCGGCCCTCCTCGTCGGCCTCCGAGAACCCGGCGGTGAGGACGAGCGCAACCGGGACGCCCCGCTCGCCGGCCGTCGCGACCACATCGACGACGTACTCTCGCGGAACGCTCACGACGGCGAGGTCGACCGTCTCGGGCACGTCGGCGATGTCGTCGTAACACTCCCGCCCCCAGACCTCGTCCCGTCCGGGATTGACGGGGTACAACGTTCCGTCGAACCCGTATCCGAGGAGGTTGTCCACGAGGTTCCCGGAGTAGAACGAGTCGGGACTGGCGCCGATGACGGCGACCGAGTCCGGGTCGAACAGCGGGCCCAGTTCCGGGACCGTGAGATCGGCGCTCGATAGCGACGGGTCGGTTTCTTCCATGCGGTTCGCTACTCCGTAGACTGGCCTGTACCTGCCCCCGAAGCGACGCCATAGTAATCATTCTTTATCAGGGATCGCACCGATCGGCCCACAACGAGATGGAGATCCGACACGTCGACGCGGTTCCGTTACGTCGAGAGCTCGACGAGCGGTTCGCGAACGCACAGAAGTGGATCGACTCCCGCGAGTACTGTTTGGTTCGGATCGAGACCGCGGACGGCGCCGTCGGCTGGGGCGAGTGCTGGGGGCCGATAGCGGGAACGCGCGAACTGATCGACGACCGGATCGCGGCGGTTCTTCGGGGACGGGACGCCGAACGCGTCGAGTCGGTCCACGGGGACCTCGTTCACGACCTCCGGTCGGCGTACCACTCGACGATCCCGGCGGGCGCCGTCAGCGGTGTCGACCTCGCGCTCTGGGACCTCCGCGGCAAAGCGGCCGGGGCGTCGGCCGCGACGCTGCGCGGGGGGCGCCGGCGCGGCGCGGTTCCCGCGTACGCGACGGGACACTTCTGGCCGCCAGCCGACGAGTTCGAGACGGTCAGGGAGTCGGTCGTCTCGGAGGCGAAGTCCCACGTCGACGCCGGATTCGGCGCACTCAAGATGAAGATCGGCATGCAGCGACACTTCGGCTGGGGGCCGGAGTACGACATCGAACTCGTCCGGGCCGTCCGGGAGGCGGTGGGCGACGACATCGCGTTGATGGCGGACGCGAACCACGCCTACGATCTCCCGGCGGCCCGCCGCGTGGCCGACGGTCTCGCGGATCTGGACATCGAGTTCTTCGAGGAGCCGCTCCCTCCCGACCGGATCGACGCGTACGCACGACTCGCCGAGGACAGCGACGTGCCGATCGCCGGCGGGGAATGCTGGGCGTTCGCGCCCGAGTTCCGGCGCGTGGCGAACGCGGGTGCGGTCGACGTACTCCAGCCGGACGTAACCAGCGCCGGCGGGCTCACGTCGTCGCGCCGGGCCGCCGAGATCGCCCACGCCGCCGGGCTGGCGACGTACCCGCACGTCTTCGGGAGCGCCGTCGCGCTCGCGGCGAGCCTGCAGTTGCTCGCGACGCTCCCGGGATCGCCGCGCCTCGAGTTCGACCGGACGCCGAACCCGATCCGCGAGGAACTCGCGGTCGACCCGATCCGGAACGAGGGGACAGCGGTTCCCGTGCCGGACGGGCCGGGCCTCGGCATCGAGGTCGACCCCGAGACCCTCGCGGAATTCCGGGTCGACTGATCCGCGAACGTTGGTCTCTCACGTCCCGGACGCCATCCCGGAGTGTTCGATGGCGGCGGCGACCCGTACCCGATAGCCGTCGATGCTCGCCGGCGTTCAAATAGGGGGGAGTGAACGGTCACCACGGCTTTTGTGCCGGCCAGTTCAGGTGTGAACGCATGCCACGCGAGATCGAGCCCGGTATTCACTGGATCTACGAAGCCGGGCCGGACAGGACTGAGTCGTGGGACTTGGCGGACCGTGACCCGGAATGGTACGAGGAGGGGCAGGAGGCGTACGTGCCCCAGTGTGCGTACCTCGTCGACGGCGGGGACGAGACGCTGCTGTTCGACACGCTGTCGCCCGCGAGCACCGACGAGATCCTCGCGGCTATCGACGAGCTCGTCGGCGACCGCGGGCTCGATTACCTCGTCGTCTCCCACCCCGACGTCCCCCACGCGGGGAACGCGCTCGCGATCCTCGATGAGCACCCGGAGACGACGCTCGTCGCTCCCGGCTACGGGAACGACCACGAACTCTACCGGCTCGACGACGGGGTCCACGTCACCGAGGGCGACGAGATCGCCCTCGGGAACCGCATCGTCGAGTTCCACGAGGCGACCTTCCTCGACGCGCCCGTCTCGGTGTGGATGACCGAACGGGAGACGGGGACGCTGTTCCCGGTCGACTGGATGGGGTTCACGCACCTCGACAACGAGCGGCTGGTCTTCGTGGACGAACTCGACGGGGAGTTCGACGTCAGTCGGCTCGTCGAATTCCACGGACGGGTGCTGTTCTGGTACCAGTACGTCGACGTCGAGAAGACGAACGCGGAGATAGACGCCCTGATCGAGAAGTTCGACCCGGAGATCGTCGCGCCGGCACACGGGCTCGTCATCCGCGAGGACGCCACCGAGTACATGGAACTCATGAAGGACGTGACGCGCACGATCGACGAACAGGGCCGGGTGGGAACCCTCGGGTGAACGGATGACGGGACACACCTACACGAGCAAGCAGGTGAGCGCACACACCACCACGAGCGAGGAGACGAGCGCACACGCCAGCGCGGAGGGACACGCATGACGGTCCAGGTCACCCCCAGCGTCGAGTGGATCAACCAGTGTTACGAACACGAGGGGGACCACGAACACGTCTCGCTGTACCTCCTTCGCGCGCCGGAGGGGACGGTCCTCGTCGACTCGGGGTCGTTCTACCACCGCGAGGAGATCACCGCCGCCGTCGACGAGGCGACCGACGGCGACGGTCCGGACGCCATCGTCCTCTCACACTCGGACTATCCCCACGCGGCGAACGTCTCGCCGCTGGGCGGCGACACGGAGGACGTCGAACTCGTCGCCTCGTCGGCGTCGCCGGCCCAGCAGGGGCTCCCGGACGCCCGCAAGTGCGACATCGGCGGCTCGCTTACGATCGAGGGCCGGGAGTTCAGCTTCATCGACCCGCCGCTGGCCGACCGGTCACACACGACGTGGATCTACGACCACGGCGACGGCGTCCTCTTCACCGCCGACGGGTTCGGTAACTACCACGACCCCGGGCGATGCGACTACCTCTCGGACGACTTCCCGGAGTCGACCCCGACGGATCGGATCTACGAGTACCATCGCGACAACCTCGTCTGGCTCCGCTACGTCGCCCCGGAGAAAGTCGACCGGACGCTCGACGACATCTTCGCGTCGTACGACGTGAACGCCGTCGCGCCGATCCATGGCAACCCCATCGTGGGCGACGACCTCGACACCTATCGCGAGCGACTCCGCGAGTCGATCGAGCGGATCGCCTCGGAGCACTCGGTCGCGTAGTCCGTCGATCTCGGGGTCGGTAGGCGCCGTGGCTACCGGATCCCGGCAGCTTCTGCCCGCCGGACGATCGTCCGGGCGCGCTCGACCAGCGGCGGGTCGATCATCTGCCCGTCGACGGTGAACACGCCGTCGCCCTCATCGCTCGCCCGTTCTTGCCCGGCGAGCACCGTCTCGGCCCACTCGAGTTCGTCTTCCCCCGGCGTGAACGCCTCGTTGATGACGGCGATCTGGTCAGGGTGGATCGCGAGCTTCCCGTCGAAGCCGAGTTCGACGACGAACTCGGTCTGTTCGCGGAGTCCCTCCGTGTCACTGATGTCGGTGTGGACGGTGTCGAGCGCGTCGACGCCGGCGGCGGCAGCGGCGACGACCGTCCGCTGGCGGGCGTACAGCGACTCGGTCTTGTCGTCGGTGACGGTCGCACCGATATCGGCGGTGAAGTCCTGGTCGCCGTACGCGACAGCCGTGACGCCCGGTGCGGCCGCGATCTCGTTGGCGGCGATGACACCCGCCGCTGTCTCGATCAGCGGGACGATGCCGACGGCTGCAGCGCCGAGTTCCGTGAGTTGGTCGCGGAGAGACTCGACGGGCTCGGCGTCGTTCACTTTCGGGAGGAGGATACTGTCGGGCGGCCGTTCCGGCTCGCCGACGACTGCGGCGACATCAGCCGGCCCCGATAGGTCGTACGGATTGATGCGGACGGCGACGTTCGGGGTAGGGTCGTCCAGGTCATCGAGCATCGACCGGACGGTCGCCCGCGCCCCCTCCTTCGCGGCGGGCGCGACGGCGTCCTCCAGATCGAAGACGACCGTGTCCGCTTCGGTCTCGACTGCCTTCTTCAACATCTCACGGTCGTCCCCGGGCGAGTATAGCAGCGAGCGCTGAACCATGCCGGAGACTCACACCGTCATTGGATAAGATCAATGGGCGATTACGAGGAGTGACGTGGTCGACTGTAAATTGCCTCGGGGTCAAGTCTCGGGGCATCCGCCTCGATTTGGCTGTGAAACGCGGACATCCGTCGCCGTCTACACAGTTTCGTCCGCCGTAGTAGGGAAGTCAACCGTCGCGGGGCGACCGACGTGAGTCGTTCGTGCGTGTGCGCCTTTGGGCGCTCGACGAGTGCGACCGTTCACCCGGTCAGTCGTCGACGGACCCGCTGACCCGTGCGGGCTCGTCCGGCTCCGGTCGCTCCGCCGGCCGGAAACACGCGGCCGAGTGGTCCGGTCCCGTCCACTCGTCGAGCTCGGGCTCCGCGTCCAGACACTCGTCGGTTACCTTCGGACAGCGGGGGGCGAACCGGCACCCCTGCGGTTCCCCCACCGGGTCGGACGGTTTCCCGTCGAGGAAGACACGCTCGCGGCTCCCTCGCGGGTCCGTTTCGGGGACGGCCGAGAGTAATGCCTCCGTGTAGGGGTGCTTCGGGTCGTTCACGACGCGCTCGGTCCGTCCCTGTTCGACGAACTGTCCGAGGTACATGATCGAGAGCCTGTCGGCGATCTGTGTGAGGCTCGCGAGGTCGTGAGAGATGTACAACACGCCGATACCCCGCGTGTTCGCGAGCGTCCGAAGCAGGTTGAGCACCTCCGCCTGGAGCGACACGTCGAGCATCGACGCCGGCTCGTCGCAGATGAAGAAGTCCGGGTCGATAACCAGCGCACGAGCGATCGCGACACGCTGTCGCTGCCCGCCGGACAGCTCGTTGGGATACTTCTCGAGATAGTTCTCGGCGGGAGCCATCCCGACCTGCTCGAGCGTCTCCCGGACGGCCTCGGCCTTCTCGTCCGTCCGGTAGTCGTGAATCGTCAGCGGCTCCTTGACCAACTGTTCGACGGTCAGCCGTGGGTTCAGCGAGTCGTACGGGTTCTGGAAGACGATCTGTAACCGTTGTCGGAACGACTGGAGGTTCCCGTCTTGATAGTACTCGTGTGAGTGACCGTCGAATTCGAACCCGCCGTCAGTCGGATCCTCAAGAAGCGCGAGCGTTTGGCCGAGCGTCGTCTTCCCACAGCCCGACTCGCCGACGACGCCCAGGATCTCTCCACGTGCGACGGACAACGAAACGCCGTCGACGGCGCGAACGTGTGATCCGCCGTCCCTGAGCACCTCGTTGAGGATCTCGCCGCGCTGTTCGTACCACCGGCGGACGCTGTTCGAGATGCCGGTTACCGTCGGCGAGAGGCCGTCGATGGGGAAGCGCCCCAACAGCGACTCCGAACGCTCGTACCACTTGCAGAGGTCGGTGACTTCGAGCAACACCTCACCGTCACGGGATCGTGACCCTTCCGTGGCGCCGCCCCACGTGGAGGCGTCGTCGGCCTCTTGGCGTATCCGTGCGGCTCGATCCGCGTTGTGGCAGGCGACTCGCTGGTTCCGGTACGGGATCGTCTCCACGTCCGGTTCCGTTGTCGCACACCCCTCGCTCGAGAACGGACACCGCGGCTCGAAGACGCAGCCCGTCGGCTCGGTGCCGAGGCTCGGCGGCTTTCCCGGGACGGAGACGAGGTCGTCGGCGTCGTCATCGAGCGCCGGAAACGCGTTCTTCAACCCCATCGTGTACGGATTCGTGGGGTTGAGCAGGAGGTTCTCCACGCAGCCCTGCTCCATGATCTTCCCGCCGTACATGACCGACATCTCGTCGCAGGTCTCGGCGATGACGCTCAAGTCGTGCGTGATCAACAGGAGCGAGCTGTCGGTCTCCTCCTGTATCTGGAGGATGTTGTCGATGATCTTGTCTTGAACGACCACGTCCAAGCCGGTCGTCGGCTCGTCGGCGATGACGAGCTTCGGATCGAGCGCGAGCGCCATCGCGATGACGACACGTTGGCGCATCCCGCCCGAGAACTGGTGGGGATAGTCGTCGACGCGGTCGGGGTCCAGCCCGACCATCTCGAACAGTTCGCGTGCGCGCCGACGGGCGTTGCGTTCCGAGAGCTCCCGGTGCGTCTGGATCGCCTGCCTGATCTGTGCGCCGGCCGTCATCACCGGGTCGAGCGCGTCGATGGCCGTCTGTGGAATGAACGCGATCTCCTCCCAGAGTAGATCCTGCCGCTCCGACGGCGTCAGCGAGCGCAGGTCCCGTCCCTCGAACTCGATCGCTCCCGACTCGATCTCCGCGTGGTCCGGCAACAGCCCCAGGATGGCCTTCGCGGTCGTGGACTTTCCCGAGGCCGACTCACCCGAGAGCGCGTAGTTGATGCCGTCGTCGATACTGAACGAGATCCCGTTCACGCTGTGGAGCGGCCCTTCGCGCGTGTCGTACCGGACCGCTAGGTCGTCGACATCGAGGAGCGTCATCGTCGTCCCGTCGCCGACGACGCCCGGAGGTCGATCAAACCGATCCGAGAGGCATCGAGACAGTCCGAAGACGAACCGATGCGTTCACGCCGAGTCATCCTGGCACAGCGTAGCATGACACAAGTTAAGAACCCTCGGATAGCACTGAGACTCGACACGACAGGAGGGCGCTCGTCCCGTCCGCTATCGGCCACGCGTCGGGAGAGATCACAGGTCGCCCCAGACAGAACCAGAGTAATGATATCCACCGGACACGGCGTCCGAGAGCGCACGTGGTGACCGCGGAGATCCGATCGCTAGTCGGCCGGATCGGCCGCTTTGACGCGATCGTGCTTACCTCCGGACTGTGGTTCCTGAGCAAGTTCGTTCGCTTCGCGTTCCCGCCGTTGTTCGAACGGCTCTCCCGCGTGTACGGCGTTTCACCGGCGGTCCTCGGTGGGGCGTTCAGCGGCCTGCTCATGGTCTACGCGGCGATGCAGTTCCCGTCGGGACTCATCGCTGACAGGGTTAGTTCCGTGGCCGTCATCGGTGCGGGGACCGTACTCGCGGCGGTCGGGGCGCTCGCGCTGGCGGTCGACAGTCCGCTGGTCGTCCTCGTCGGGGCCATGCTGACGATCGGCGCCGGTACCGGCCCGGTCAAGACGGTCGGCATTCGGGTGCTCTCGCGGACGTATCCTAGACAGACCGGGCGTGCCCTCGGCGTGTTCGACACGTTCGGGACCCTCGGCGGCGCGGCGGCGCCCGCCGCAGTCGTGCTCTTCGCGAACGCACCCGGGGTGGTCGGTGCCGGCTGGCGAACGACCTTCCTCGTCGCCGGGATCGTCGGGATCTGCGTCACGGTCGGGTTTGTTGCCCGGGTCCCCCGGCGGCTTCCGGATCCCGAGCCGGACCGGGCCGACACCGAGACGACCGTTCCGATCCGCGAGTACGGGGCGCTGTTTCGGGAGTGGCGCTTCTCCGTGTTCGTCCTCGTCACGACCCTGTTCTCGTTCGCCTACAACGCCACGCTCGCGTTCCTCCCGTTGTACTTCACGCGGGAGGCCGGCCTCACTACCACCACAGCGAGCCTGCTGTTCAGCGTCCTGTTCGCGGTCAGCCTCGTTCAGTTGCTCACCGGGGAGATAAGCGATCGAACGGGGGCGCTCCCGCTCATCGCGCTCACTGTCGGGCTGGCGACGGCGGGCCTCGGAGCGATACTCCTCCTGTCGGACGTCGCTGGACCCCTGATGCTGGGTGGGGCTGTCGTGTGTCTCGGACTCGGCGCACACGGCTACCGTCCAGTACGGGGGGCGTACCTCATGTCGGTCATTCCGACCTCCGTCGCCGGCGGGAGCCTCGGCGCGGTGCGGACGATTCAGATGGTCGCCGGAGCGTCCTCACCCGCCCTCGTCGGCGTCGTCTCGGAGACGGCCGGACTTCGGCCGGCGTTCTGGGTACTCACCGCCGCGCTTCTCGTCGCGACGGGGTTGTCCGTCCTCCTGTGGGTGTTCGACTCGCCCTGACGGCGCGCTCCGACGACTCGGCCGATCGGTACTTTACCCCTCGGGTGTCGTCTGTCTCGTATGTACGGGCGCGAGCGGTTGGCGGAGACGATCGCCGGATCGGAGATCACGGTCGTTCCGGGCGTATACGACGGCATCAGTGCGCGGCTCGTCGAGCAACAGGGCTTCGAGAGCGGGTTCCTCTCCGGTGCCGGCGTCTCCAACAGTCGCCTGGCGCAGCCGGATGTCGGCTTCCTCACGCTGCCGGATATCGCCGACCAGTCGCGCGAGATCACGGATGCGGTCGAGATCCCGGTCTGGGTCGACGCCGACACCGGCTACGGGAACGCGGTCTCCGTCCATCGCACGATCCGGAGGCTGGCCGACGCGGGGGCGGCTGCCGTCATGATCGAGGACCAGGAGTGGCCGAAGCGGTGCGGCCACATGGCGGGTAAGTCCGTCGTCGCGTTCGAGGAGGCCGTCGCGAAGATCGAGGCGGCAGCGGACGCACGCGATTCGCACGCCCCGGACATGCTCCTGAAGGCGCGGACCGACGCGACCGAGCCGGACGGACTCGACGAGGCGATCCGGCGGCTGAACGCGTTCGCGGACGCCGGCGCCGACGTCGTCTTCGCGGACGCGCTGCGCTCGGCGGACGACATCCGTCGCGTCGCGGCCGAGGTCGACGCGCCGCTCTCCGTCAACATGGGGTTCGGCGTGCGTAGCCGCCCGACGACGCCGCTGATCCCGGCCGCACGACTCGACGAGATGGGGGTCGACGTCGTCATCTACCCGCGGCTCATCACCGCCGCGGCGACCGCGGGGATGAAACGCGGGCTGGAGGAACTCTCGACGGCAGTCGGGACGTCCGACGAGTACGAGGCACCCGACGCCGTCGTCGACTGGGAGTACTACACCGACCTCGTGGGGAAGCCGGCGGTCGACGACCTCGAAGAGCGGTTCGCGACCGACGACGGCTGAACCCCCGCTCGGGGAGAGCGATGAACGGATCCCCGGTGACGGTGACCTGTGGTGTGAACCCCCGACGACACAACACCTACGCCGGAGGAACACGAGCCCGACGGCATGGTCGACCAATCGATCCAGGGCTCCGTTCGGGGGACCCTGATCCGCGGCGGAACGAGCCGGGGACTGTACGTGACACCCGAGCAGTTGCCGCCGGCCGGCGAGCTGCGGGACGAGATCCTCATCGAGCTCTTCGGAACCCCGGACCCGCTACAGATCGACGGCATCGGTGGAGGAAACTCCCACACGAGCAAGGTGATGATCGTCGACGAGGCGGACCGGCCGGACGCCGACATCGAATACACGTTCGGGCAGGTCGGGATCGACAACGCGACCGTCGATTGGTCGGGGAACTGTGGGAACCTGACGAGCGGTATCGGCGTGTTCGCCGCGGCGACCGGACTCGTCGACGCTCGGGACCCGGAGACGGAACTGGTCCTCTACAACACGAATACGGACACGTATATCGACCAGGTCGTCCCGATCGCCGACGGGGAACCGGCGGTACACGGCGAGTACCATGTCGACGGGATCCCGGGGACGGGTGCCCGGATCGACTCGTACTTCCGGGACCCGGGCGGCTCGGTCACCGGCCAGACGTTGCCGACCGGTGCGGTCCGTGAGACACTCTCGGTCGCCGGTGAGGACTACACCGTCTTGATCGTCGATATCGCGAACCCCAACGTGTTCCTCCGTGCCCGTGACCTCGGGCTCGAGGGAACGGAGCTCCCCGACACGCTGAACGACCCGGACCTCCTCGACCGACTCGAACTCCTCAGGGGGGCAGCCTGCGAACGGCTCGGTCTCGTCGATGACCGGCGCGACGCCGTCGACGAATGCCCGGCGATCCCCCAGATCGCGGTGGTATCCGAACCGAAATCGTTCAGCACCGCCTCGGGCGAACGTGTCAACGACGACGATATCGATATCACGGCCAGGATCGTGACGACCCAGACACCCCACCACTCGTACGCGACGACCGGCGCCATGTGTCTCGCCGCGGCGACCCAGATCGATGGGACGATCCCGGCGGAGCTTGCTCGGGACGCCGGGGGCCCCAACGTGGTCATCGGCCATCCCAAGGGGAGGATCACGATCGGTGTCGAGGGAGCGACGCGTGACGGGGGAACGACGATCGACCGGGTCCGCGTCGGTCGCACTGCACGACTGCTCTTTGACGGACACGTATACTACCGGAACAGCACGGATTGACATCCTCCTCCGGTTTGAGGACCTGAGTGTAGCTACTGACCCGCCCTACTCCCGTAAGCGGTGGCGGGTTCACAGAAATGCAAGGAGGAAGCCCACGGCTTGAGCCGTGGGAGGAATCCGACAATCCTCGAATCAATCCACGAGCGATAGCAGTCCGACTCCCCAACATCAGCCGTAGATATAAAGAAATAGTCAACTTGTGAAATACGGATGGGGGACGTGATTCGCACTGTCAAAGTCAAACTCGACGTACCTGACGGGCGGTGCGACGACCTCCATCAGACCAAAGACCAGTTCCTCCACTGTGCGAACTGTGTCCCAGTCGCATGATCGTCGTCGCCGCGGAGTCGATCGACGCTGTTAGCGCCGTTTCCGGAGGTCCTCCGACCGAAGTTCGCCCTTCGCGTGCCAGGTTCGGGGTCGACATGCGATCCCGATCGCGGCGGCGTAGAAGGCGCCGACGGTGAGGAGAACGACAGTTCCCGGGACCATCCCGATCGCCGCGGCGTCCGGCCACGGCTCGGACGAGAAGGCCGTAGTTCGGATCAGCCAGGCAGCCAGGAGGACGGCGAACAGCGGGAGGTACACCCGGCGAAGCCGGTGGGCGATCGCCTCCTCGGCCGTGATCTTCAGCGTCGGCGTCCGGTAGTCGTCGCCGAGGCGTTCGCGCCAGTCTCGGTCGGCGAGGCCGCCCTCGGGGTCGAGCCCGTAGGCCCAGACGTTCTCCTGGATGGTGCGGACGCGCGTACGCCAGATGTCGTAGCCGCGGTAGCGACGCGACTCGATCACCAGGAACACCGACAGCGTCGCGACGCCGACGAGGATGATGTAGTGGGGGTTGTCCGGGCTCGTGAACGCCCACGTGAGCAACGCGGCGATGACGACGACGCCCCAGTTCGTGGTCCGGTCGAGGCGCTCACGCCACAGCTTCATCCGGTGGAGCTCACCCCGGTACAGGTGCGCCATCGCCGAGCTCGGTCCCATGTTCTCGTCGAGCAGTCCCCCACCGATGTGGGGGGATACATCGTCACCCGGGGTCGCTCCCGGCCGTGATCCCTCCGTCGGCGTCCCGGCTCCGGTCGGACTACGTTCGGAGTCGACGGTGTTCCCGCCGCTGTCGTCGGCCGGAGCGGCCCCGGTCTCGTCGGCGGCGGCGGTGTCGGCGGTCTCGGGATCGCTGTCAGGGTCGGCCGTCATCGTCGGTCGATCCGCGCGGACTCAGTCGGAGCCGTCGTCGCCACCGAGCCAATTCGCCCTGGGAACCCACCCGATCCGACGGCGACAAGTCCGGCAGCAGTATGTATCATAATGCCCAATACTATCCCGAGCGGTTTATTGGTTGTGTCCGGCCTCGATGGACCCCACGGCACCGTCCATCCGTGACTTCCTTCGGGTGCATCGAACGTTTTTCGGCGAGAGGGTACCCGACAGGCGAACCGGTCGGTTGCTCGGTTTCGGGCGTCGTTCCCGCCGACAACCGGAGAGACGAGATTGTATATTGCACACACAACCCTTATGTCGACGGAGATCGTTGGTATTACCGTACAAATGCCCGATTCGATGTCCGAACAACTCCGACGGGACATGGAGTGCGAGGGGCTGCTCGAGTGCTTTCACGGCCTGAAACAACTCGACAAGGACTGCTTCCAGACGTTGGTGTCGGCCGACTCCCCGCTGACTATCGACGAGATCGCCGAGCGCGTCGACCGGGAGCGCTCGACCGCCTACCGCGCTGTCCAGCGACTTCTGGACGCCGGCTTCATCCAGAAGGATCAGATCAACTACGATCAAGGCGGATACTACCACGTCTACAGTCCGACGGACCCGTCGCAGATCGCCGACGACATGCAGCGTATGCTCAACGACTGGTACGCGAAGATGGGCCAACTCATCGGCGAGTTCGAGGCCAAATACGAACAGCCCGAGCAGGTACCCGCCGAGAACTGACGGCTCGCACGTCGGTTTAGCACCCAAGTCAGCCTCGTCGGGCTGATCGAATCGCCTCTCCCGTTAGTTCTGTTTAGTATTCCCACTAAAGCACACTACTGTGGCGAGAGTACTCGTCCGGAGTCCAAAATGGGGTTCTCCCGTGTGTTCCGAGCATGAGCGGATTGGCATCGATCGGACACACCGCCCGTTGATTATTGTATCCGGTCGCCGACTGGAGGTTCATGGACGAATTCGATTTTCTCGTCATCGGGTCCGGGTCCGGCCTCGACGTCGCGAACGCGGCCGCGAACCGGGGACAGTCGGTCGCTATCGTGGAGAAGGGTCCGCTCGGCGGTACCTGTCTCAACCGCGGCTGCATCCCGTCGAAGATGCTGTTGTACCACGCGGAGATGCTCGAAACGATCGAGCGGGCCGACGAGTTCCACATCGACGCGACCGTCGAGGACGTTGACTTCTCGGCGATCGTCCGGGAGGTAAACGAGGAAGTCGAGGGGGACTCGGCGTCGATCCGGGAGGGGCTTCGGTCGTCCCCGAGACACGACCTGTACGAGGGGGAGGGCCGGTTCGTCGACGACCACACCGTCGAGATCGTCGGCGGCGACGACGACGGAACGCGGATCGCCGCCGACACGATCCTCGTCGCGGCGGGGACGCGGCCGGCGATCCCGCCGATCGACGGGATCGAGGACGTGGACTACCTGACCAGCACCGAGGCCCTGCAACTGGAGACGCCGCCCGACCACCTCGTCATCGTCGGCGGCGGCTACATCGCCGCCGAGCTCGGCCACTTCTTCGAGACGTTCGGGAGCGAAGTGACGATCGTCGGTCGCCGGCCGAACCTCCTCCCGGAGGCGGACCCGGAGGTCGCCGAGGCGTTCACCGACCGCTACGCGGAGCGGATGACCGTCCACACGGGCCACGCCGCGACGGCGGTCTCGCAGTCCGACGGGAGGGTCTCCGTCGAGGCGAAGCCGTACGAGTACGGAGATGAGGGTAATGACGGAGACGATGGCGGGATCGTGGACGACGATCCGGTGTCGGTGACGGGGGACGAACTCCTCGTCGCCGCCGGTCGGACGCCGAACACGGACACGTTGAACCTCGGGGAGACCGGCATCGAGACCGACGAACGGGGGTTCGTCGAGACCGACGAGTACCTCCGGACGACCGTCGACGGCGTGTGGGCCCTCGGCGACATCGTCGGGGAATATCTGCTGAAACACAGCGCCAACCACGAGGCACAGGCGGTGGTACGGAACCTCTTCGGCGACGAGCTCGAAGCGGTCGACTACTCCGCGATGCCGTTCGCCGTGTTCGCGTCGCCCGAAGTCGCGGGCGTCGGCGCGACCGAGGACGAACTCCGGGCGGACGGCCGTGAGTACGCGACTCGAACGTACGCGTACGACCAGACCGCACGGGGAAGCGCGATGAAGGCGGACGGGTTCCTGAAGGCGATCATAACGCTCGAGGGCGAGATCCTCGGGTGTCACATCGTCGGCCCGGAGGCGTCTAATCTCATCGAGGAGGTCGTCGTCGCGATGAAGTCGGGAACGGGGACCGTCCGGGACATCCGTGAGTCGGTGCACGTTCACCCCGCGCTCTCGGAGGTCGTCCAGCGGGGGTTCTCCGGCCAGTTCACACGAGGCGGCGACGGTCACTCACACTGAAGCGAGGTCGGCGTATCGCTGCGACCGACTGTTCGAACGGGTGTCTCGGAGGCTGCCCGGATCACGGCGGTGAGGCCGGTCGCTTGCTCCGATGACAAACTATTATTTGCTGATTCGATATCCAGGTTCGATAGAGCGAAGACTTCCTTACCCAAGAAGACAATATTAACATACGAGGGCGGCAACTATCGAGTGATGACGAGGTCCAACAAGGACTGGTGGCCAGACCAGCTGAACCTAGAGATCCTCGACCACAACGCCCAGAGCGCGGGGCCGGTGGACGAGGAGTTCGATTACGCGGAGGCCTTCCAGTCGCTCGACTACGAGCAGGTGAAGGCGGACATCGAGGACGTGATGACGACGTCCCAGGAGTGGTGGCCGGCCGACTACGGCCACTACGGTCCGCTGTTCATCCGGATGGCGTGGCACAGCGCCGGAACGTACCGGACGTACGACGGGCGCGGCGGCGCCTCCGGCGGGCGACAGCGGCTTCCCCCGCTCGACAGCTGGCCGGACAACGCGAACCTCGACAAGGCACGCCGGCTGCTGTGGCCCGTCAAACGGAAGTACGGCCGCAAGCTCTCGTGGGGCGACCTGATCGTCCTCGCCGGCAACGTCGCGCTCGAATCGATGGGGTTCGAGACGTTCGGCTTCGCCGGGGGACGTGAGGACGACTACAAGCCCGACGAGGCCGTCGACTGGGGCCCGGAGGAGGAGTTCGAGCTGTCCTCCGAGGACCGGTTCGATGAGGACGGGAGCCTCAAGTGGCCGCTCGGCAACACGGTCATGGGGCTCATCTACGTGAATCCCGAGGGACCGGACGGCGAGCCCGACCTCGAAGGATCCGCACAGAACATCCGCGAGTCGTTCAGCCAGATGGCGATGAACGACGAGGAGACGGTCGCACTCATCGCCGGCGGACACACGTTCGGGAAGGTCCACGGCGCCGACGACCCCGAGGAACACGTCGGCCCCGAGCCCGCGGCCGCACCCATGGAGGACCAGGGCTTCGGCTGGGAGAGCGACTTCGGCGAGGGCAAGGGCCCCGACACGATCACGAGCGGGATCGAGGGTCCGTGGAACACCACGCCGACCCAGTGGGACACGAGCTACGTCGACAACCTCCTGAACCACGAGTGGGAGCCCGAGAAGGGTCCCGGCGGCGCGTGGCAGTGGACGACGAAGGACGGCGAACTCGACGACGCCGCACCCGGCGTGCAGGACCCCTCGGACACGGAGGACGTGATGATGCTCACGACCGACGTGGCCCTGAAGCACGACCCTGACTTCCGCGAGGTCCTCGAACGGTTCCAGGAGAACCCGATGGAGTTCGGGATCAGCTTCGCGAAGGCGTGGTACAAGCTCATCCACCGCGACATGGGCCCGCCCGAGCGGTTCCTCGGCCCCGAGGTTCCGGACGAGGAGATGCTGTGGCAGGATCCCCTGCCCGACGCCGACTACGACCTGATCGACGAGGAGGACGCCGCCGAGCTGAAGTCGGAGATCCTCGACACCGACCTGTCGGTCCCGCAGCTGGTGAAGACCGCCTGGGCGTCGGCCTCGACGTACCGCGACAGCGACAAGCGCGGCGGCGCCAACGGCGCACGCATCCGTTTCGAACCCCAGCGTAGCTGGGAGGTGAACGAGCCGGCGGAGCTGGAGAGCGTTCTCGAAACCCTCGAGGAGGTCCAGGCGGAGTTCAACACCGCGCAGTCCGACGACACGAGGGTCTCGCTCGCGGACGTGATCGTCCTCGGCGGCAACGCGGCCGTCGAGCAGGCCGCCGCGGACGCCGGCTACGACGTGGAGATCGCCTTCGACCCCGGCCGGACGGACGCCTCGCAGGAGCAGACCGACGAGGAGTCGTTCGAGGCGCTCAAGCCGCACGCCGACGGCTTCCGCAACTACATCAGCGACGACGCCCCGCGCCGCGCCGAGGACCTGCTGGTCGACAATTCGGACCTGCTGAACCTGTCGGTCAGCGAGATGACGGCGCTGCTGGGCGGCATGCGCGCGCTCGGCGCGACGTATCAGGACACCGATCGCGGCGTCCTCACCGACGAGCCCGGGACGCTGACCAACGACTTCTTCGTGAACCTGCTGACCATGGACACGGAGTGGGAGCCGGTCTCGGAGTCGCGGCAGGTGTTCGAGGGGATCGACCGCGAGACGGGCGAGGTCGAGTGGGAGGCCACCCGCTTCGACCTCGTGTTCGGCTCGAACGCCCGCCTGCGTACCATCTCGGAAGTGTACGCCGCCGAGGACGGCGAGGAGCAGTTCGTCGAGGACTTCGCCGACACCTGGGAGAAGGTCATGCGGCTCGACCGCTTCGACCTCGAATAGCGACGGACGCGACCGACACGCCGACTCCGTTTTCTTTCCGTTCGCTTCCTGAGCGACTAGGTAGCACTGCGGATTCAGTACCGCCCATCCGTCGATAAACCCCGGTCGCGCCCGTCCAACTGGCTACGTGGCCGCCGCGACGTACACGCCCGCGATGTCTGTCTCCTCGACGCGGAGGGTCACCTCCGATCCCTCGCTCGCGGGCTCGTCGGTCACGACCGTCACCGCCTCCACCGGTTCGCGCGCGAGGAACGCCCGGATCCGATCGAACCACGACTGTCGGCCGCCCTTGCGACCGACGAGGACGTGTCGAGCGCCGGCGAGTTCTCGAAGCGCGGGCTGCAGCTGGGCCTCGTCGAGTTCCTCGGGCGCGACGGCGTGTACCACCTCGATCGTGATCGTCTCGGTCACGGTCGTGTGTTCGGGCGCTGTCGCATCCCCCTGTCGGTCCTCGGCGGAGTTCCGAGACGAGTCGACGCGGGCGAAGAGTCAAAGGGGGGTTTGACCGTACGGCGGGCTTATCGTCGCCCTCGGTAACTCCCGATCGTGCACCACAGACGAGCCCTCCTCCGTGCGGCCGGCGTCGTCGGCCTCGCGGGACTCGCCGGCTGTACCGGCCTCGCGAACGGGACGACCGAACGACCGCTCCCCGACGGCGGAAGCGGGACCGACGACGCCGACGGCGGACCCGATGACGGCGGCAACGGGGACGGAACCCGTCCCTCCGACCGCGAGTACCCGCCGGGCGCGACACACGAGGCGGCGATCGCCTCGCAGGACGCCGCGCCGGAGCTTCCGATCAGCCCGCGCGTCTCGCTCGCGAACCCGTACGTGACGGACGGCTCCCCGGTAGTCCTCCGCGTCGATGTCGAGAACGACACCGACGAGCCGGTCGTGATCGGCGAGTACCGGCCCGTCGTCTTCCAGTACGTGCGAAGCGCCGACGGGGCGTTGGTCTGGTATCCACACTCGAAGCGATCGACGGACGGCGAGCCGGACCGCGCGCTTCCGGATCTGGATCTCGCGGACGAGGGGTGCTGGCGGCTCGCCTCCGGGATCGCACAGACGATGGAGTACGGGACCGTCGAGATCCCCGGCGGCGGAACGCTCACGGCGTTCGTCGGGTTGTACGTCACACACGATGCCTCGGGCGTCGATGGCTGTTTCCCGACCGGAACAGCGCGGTTCGAGACGACCTACACGGACCACACCGGCGGGATCGCGGGTGACGAGGAATCGCCGAGCGCGGAGTGGGGCTTCGATCTGGCGATCGAGGCGATCGACCCGGCCTGAGCGGCGTCGCCGTCGCGACCGACGTTCAATCGCGTGCGGCGAGGGTCGACCCGGTCAGCGTCCCGGGAGCGACGCTCGCGTACCGCGCCAGCGCGTCGAAGTGGTCGTCGCAGACCGTCGACCCCGACGTGATCCCTCGAGACGTGTCGTCGCGAAGGTGTTCGTCGACGAACGCCTCCGCGACGAGCGCGAGCCGTCCGTCGGGGCCGCTCCCGTCGTCGACGGCGAGCGCGTCGTCGGCGCGAGCGAGCAGCAACGCGGCCGTCACAACGTCGTATATCAGGTTCGCCAGCTCCTTGGCGTGGTACTGGGCGTACTCGGCGTCCTCGGTCGCGAGCGTTCCGAGCGACGCCTGAAGCGCCTCGAACGACTCCCGGATCTCCTCCGAGAGCGCCGAGAGCCGGTCGTCGTCGACGGCGAGCAGTTCCGAGACGAACGGGATCAACGCCTCGTGGGCGCGCTCGCGTTCGAGCACGCGAAGCACGTCCAGCGAGATCACGTTCGAGGCGCCCTCCCAGATCGGGAGCACCTGCGTGTCCCGGAGCAGGCGCGGCGTCGTGTGCTCGCGGACGTACCCGTTCCCGCCGAGGATCTCCATGCAGTAGGAGGCGATTCCGACGGAGTCACGGGCGGTCCGGTACTTCGCCACCGGAACCAGGAGGCGCATGAGCTTGAACGCGCGATCCGCGTCCGACCCCGTGTCGTCATCCGACTCCACCCCCCGTTTGTACTCGTTGTACCACCGCGCCGCCTCGAACGAGAACGTCGCCGCCCCCTCGTACTCGACGGTCAGCTCCGCGAGGTCGCGCCGCATGAGCGCGTGTTCGTCGAGCCGCTTGCCGAACGTCTCCCGGTCGGCCGCGTGCACCTTCGCCTCCAACAGCGCGCGGCCCATCACCCCGACGGCGCCGGTCGCGTTGGTGAGCCGCTCGTAGTTCATCATCTCCGCCATCAGCCGGAAGCCGTCGCCCTCCTCGCCGATCAGATACCCCGTGGCGCCACGGAACTCGATCTCCCCCGTCGGCACCGACAGCGTCCCCAGCTTGTCCTTCAGGCGGCGAAACAGCGAGTCGTTCACCTCGCCGTCGACCTCGCGGGGGACGAGAAACAGCGACAGGCCCTCGGTCCCGTCCGGCGCGTCGGGCGTCCGTGCCAGCGCGAGCGCCCCCTGCGCGTCGATGTTCGAACAGAACCACTTCTCCCCGTACAGGCGGTAGGTGCCGTCGTCGGCCGGCTCGGCGCGGACCTCGTTGGCGCCCACGTCGCTGCCGCCCTGCTTCTCGGTGAGGAACATCGCCCCCTCGATGTGTTCGTCGATATCGTCGTTGGTCAGACGGTCGAAGTACTCCTCACAGTCGTGGTCGGCCGCGTCGAGCACGATCGCCGCACCGGTCGTCATCGACGCCGGACAGGTGAACCCGATGTCGCAGTACGACAACAGCGCCTGCATCGCGAGCGCGTGCGTATAACTGGCCGGTTCGCCGCGTCCCGGCGGCGCGTGAAACGGATCGTGCGTGAGCCGGAACTCCCCGTAGACGACCCGCTCGTTCTCCCGCTGGTCGGGGTGGTACTCGACCTCGTTTACGATCTCGCCGTCGGCGTCGTATGTGTGCAGTTCCGGCGGATGACGGTCTATCCGGTCGGAGCGGTCGGCGATACCGTGGCCGCACGCGTGTCCGAACCGTTCCAGGATCGGGCTCGCCCACGAGAACTCATCGCTCGGGTACGCCCGCTCGACGGCGGCCCGCAGCGTCGGGTCCATCCGCCAGTAGTTGCACTCGCGACCCGATGTGAGGTCGCCGTAGTCGATGGGGCCAGTTGACATGCACCACGCTCTCGGTCCCGGTCGTATCAACGTTACCGTCGGGAAGCGAGTCGGGTCCCGCGCCGCGGCGAGCCGGGGTCGCCCTACTCGTCTTTCCTGACCGTTATCACCGGGACGGGCGCCGACCGGACGGTCTTCTCGGCGACGCTGCCCAACGTGATCCGGTCCGTTCCGCGGCGGCCGACCGTCCCCATGACGACGGCGTCGATGTCCTCCTCGTCGATGGTGTCGAGGATGCCCTCCACCGGGCTCCCCCGTTCTCGGTGACGGATCACCTCGTCGATGTCGTACGCGTCGGCCCTGGAGACGACGTCGTCGAGGGCCTCGTCGGCCGCTTCCGTCCCGTACTCGGCCGCCTCGGCCGACCGCACGTCGAAGCCGAGCGACCGGTCGTCGACGACCGACAGCGCGTGGACGGTCGCGCCCAGCGCCGACGCGAGCGCCAGCCCGTGCTCGACGGCGGCGGTCGCCCCGGGGCTCCCGTCGGTCGGAAGGAGGACGTTCTCGTAGGGGAACGCGAGCCGCTCGTCCGGTTTCATCCGCGCAGTCAACACTGGTACCGACGAGAGCCGGACGACTTTCTCAGTCACGCTGCCGAGAAGGAACCGGGAGATGCCCCGTCGACCGTGCGTGGACATGACGATCAGGTCGTGTCCGTAGCGCTCGGCGTACTCGGGTATCTCGGAGGGCGGGTTCCCCTGTATCACGTCCGTCTCGTAGCTGACTCCCTTCGACACGAGCACGCGCTCGGCCTCCTCGACGACGGTTTCCCCCTGTTCGACGAGCGCGTCCACGGTTTCGCCCCCGACGACGGTCACCGAATCGCGCGTGGTATCGGCGACGAAGAGGACGTGCACCGTGGCGTCCGCTGCGTCGGCGATATCGGCGACGTGGTCGAGGACGGCCGTCGCGCCGTCGCTTCCGTCGAACGGGACGAGGATGTCATTGTACATGGTTGATCGGCGAACCGTACTCTCCGCAGTCCGTAATGGTTTGTCCCCGCTCGCTCGGGGTCGTCCGTCGCGATCACGGGCCTCGCCGGCAGATATATAATTGTCGTTCGTGATATATCTACCACGGAGCGTGATGGTTGTGAACACACCACCTGCAGGCGGGACGGATCGGGCGCCCCGAAAGCGGTCCCCCGGCAGTTCCCCTTCAAATCCCCGAGCGGCCGTCGGACACGCCCTCTGCGCAGCCGTCGGGTTCGTCGCGACGATCGCGTTCGCCGTCGTCTTCTACTCGGAGTTGGTGACCGTGATCGGAGGACTCCAGCCGGAGCTGTTGACGACGACCGCGTTAGTCTTCGTCCTCTTTTGGGTGTGGGCAGGGATCTGGACGGCGGCCGAGGCTGCGTGGGAATGGCGATCCAGACGGACCCGGCTAGAACGGTAGCGATCCAGTGACGGTAGTCGGGATGCGCGCCGTCGATACTCCCGAGTTCGAGCCCACGGTCGGTCCCGAGCCACCACGAGACGCCGGTGCAATTATATTCCGATCGCGGGCAGGTCGGGTATGGCGAACGACGAGCGACCGACGGACCCGGTCGACAGCGACTCCGCGGGCGTGACCCGAGATGGTGCCGAGGGGGTCGCGATCGCGTGTCTCCGCGCCGGCATCGAGGCCGCCCTTCCCGAAACGGTCGTCGCCGACGCCATCTCGCTCGACGGCGACGCACTCACCGTCGGCGACGCGACTTACGACCTCGGGGCGTACGACCGGGTCGTCGTGGTCGGCGGAGGAAAGGCGGCCGACGGCGCGGCGGCGGCACTGGAGTCGATCCTGGGCGACCGGATCGACGCGGGCACGATCGTCGTCGACGACGCGGGGGGCTCTGTCCCCGAAGGCGATCCGGATGGGTCGCGAAACGAACGGGTCGAACGAGCGGTCGGCGGGCATCCCGTGCCCACGAGCGACGGCGTCGAGGGGACCGAACGGGCGGTCGAGTTGGCCCGGTCGGCCGGCGAGGACACGCTCGTGCTCGCGGTGATCGCCGGCGGCGCGAGCGCGCTGTTCGCGGCGCCGGTCGACTCGGTCGGCCTGTCCGCGTTGCGAGAGACGACGGACGCGCTGTTGAGCGCCGGCGCCGACATCGACGAGATCAACGCCGTCCGCAAGCACCTCTCGCGGGTGAAGGGGGGCCGGCTCGCGGCCGCGGCCGCACCGGCGACGGTCGTCGGGGTCGTCCTCAGCGACGTGGTCGGCGACGACCTCGGCGTGATCGGGAGCGGGCCTACCGCCCCGGACGGCTCGACGTACGCCGAGGCCCTCGACGTGCTCGACCGATACGGGATCGACGCGCCGACGGCCGTCCGCGACCACCTGGAGCGCGGCGCCCGGGGCGCCGAACCCGAGACGCCGACCGCCGACGCAACCGCCTTCGACCGGGTCGACACGCACGTGGTCGCCTCCGCGGCGACCGCGCTGGATGCGGCCGCGTCGGCCGCCGCGGACCGCGGATACGACCCGCTGATCCTGTCGAGTCGCATCCGCGGGGAGGCTCGCGAGGCGGGCGTGACACACGCCGCGATCGCCGAGGAGATGGTCGACTCGGGCAACCCGGTCGACGGGCCGGCGGTCGTCCTCTCGGGCGGCGAGACGACGGTGACCGTCGCGGGCGACGGAACGGGCGGGCCGAACCTCGAATGTACCCTCGCAGCCGCCATCGAGTTCGCGAGCCCCGACTCGCCGGTCGCCGGGCGGTCAGTCGCGTTCCTCGCGGCCGACACGGACGGCCACGACGGCAGTTCCGACGCTGCCGGGGCGGTGGTGACCCCGCAGACGATCGCGGACGCGGCCGACGCGGCGGACGCACGCGCCGCACTCGACGAAAACGACGCGCTCCCCGCGTTGCGCGAGCGGAACGCGGTCGTCACGACGGGCGCGACGGGGACGAACGTCAACGACTTCCGGGTGATCGTCGTCGGAGCGTAAGCGGGGACGGACCCAGACTGCCGTCCGTCGGTCGGGTCACTTCTCGAGCGCGCCGTTCAACACCTTCGCCGCGACTAACACCGGGTCCCAGACGGGACTGAACGGCGGGGCGTACGCGAGATCCAACCGCTCCACTTCGTCGACGGTGAGCCCGCCCTCCAGGGCGGTCGCCACCGTGTCGATGCGGACCGCCGCCCGATCTTTGCCGACGATGGAGCCGCCGATGAGCCGGCCGCTGTCGCGGTCGGCCACGAGCGTCACCGTCGTCTCCTCGTTGCCCGGGTAGTAGCCGGAGCGCGACCCCGCGGTGATCGTCCGCGAGACCGGGTCGAAGCCGGCGGCGCGGGCCTCGTCGGCGTCGAGGATCCCGGTTCGGCCGCACTCCAGCTCGAACGCCTTCACGACGGCGGTGCCCGCGATCCCGCCGGTTTCGGTCGGCGTTCCGGCCAGGGTTTGTCCGATCGCCCGTCCGGCGCGATTCGCCGTCAGCCCCAGCGGGACCCATGCCGGCTCGCCGGTGACGACGTGGTGATCTTCGGCGCAATCGCCGGCGGCGTACACGTCCTCCACGGCGGTCTCGCCGTACTCGTCGACCGCGATCGCGCCCCCCTCGCCCAACTCGACGGGCGTGTTTTCGACGATCTCGACGTTCGGCGCGACGCCGACGCCGACGATCGCCAGTTCCGCATCCAGCGTCGAACCGTCCTCGCACCGAACGCCCGCAACGCGGCCGTCCTCGCCGAGCAAGCGGTTGACCTCGGCGCCGAGGTGGAGGTCGACGCCGCGTTCGAGGAGGTGGTCGGCGACCGCCTCCCCCACCGCCTCGCCGAACGTCGGGATCGGTCGCTCCGAGCGCTGGAACAGGTGTACGTCCACGTCCCACGCGTCGAGCGCCTCGGCCATCTCGACGCCGACGTACCCGCCGCCGACGATCGCGGCGGTCTCGGGCGGCTCCATCGCGCCGTAGCGGGCGACCAGTTCGCGATCGAGGGAGTGACCGCCCCCGAGGTTGTCGACGTCGAACTCGTCGGGCGGCGTGAGCATCGCGCGCACGGCCGCCGCCGAGTCGAGCCCGTGGATCGTGAACGCGCCGGTCAGCTCGCTACCGGCGATCGGTTCGGTCCTGGCTGTCGCGCCCGTCGCGACGACGAGGTCGCCGTACGGCTGCTCGAAGGAGTCCTCGGGTCCCTCGACCGAGACGGTTCGGGCGTCGGTGTCGACAGCGACGACCTCGTGTTCGCGCCGGATCTCTATCCCCCGGTCGTCGATCTCCGCGGGCGACAACGACAGCAGGTCGTCGAGTTCGTCGACCTCGCCCTTGACGAAGTACGGCTCGCCGCAGTGGGCGTACGACACCCACCGGCCGCGCTCGAACACGATCACCTCGCGGTCGGGGTCCTCGCGGGAGAGCTTGCTCGCCGCGCTCAACCCCGCCGCGTCGCCGCCGACGATGACGACCGGATCTGTCACACGCGAACTCCGCTCGGGGCCGACTTACAGCTATCGCCGACGGTTCGAACGGGCGCACATCCGTCGATCCGCCCGGGTTGGCGAGCGACTCGCCCGGCCGCCGACGTCAGGAGAGCCGCTCGCTCGCGATCCCGGCACCCTCGTCGAGCGCCTCGAGTTTCGCCCACGCGATCTCGGGGTCGACCATCCCGAGCCCGGCCTGCGTGCCGAACCCGCAGTCGGGCGCGGCGACCAGCGGCGTCCACTCGTCGACCGCGTGAGCGACGCGCTCGATCCGGTCGGCGATCGTCTCCGGATGGTCGATGACGTTCGTCTTCACGTCGACGACGCCGGGGATCAGAGTCCAGCCGTCGGGCACCGGCTGCTCGGCGAACGCGCGGTACTCGTGCTGGTGGCGGGGGTTCGCCTGTTCGACGCTGAGTCCGGTGATGTCGGCCTCGTATATCTCCGGGAGCATGTCGACCAGATCCGTGTCGAGGTGGTGGGGCCCCTCGTAGCTCCCCCAGCAGGTGTGCAGGCGGACCTGCTCGGCGGGGACGTTCGACAGCGCCTCGTTGAGCGCCTGTACATGTAGGCCGGTCGCCTCTTTGATCTCCGCCAGCGGGGCGTCGGCGAATGCGGCGGTGTGCCCGATCGTGAGGAGTTCGGGGGCGTCGATCTGGAGGGTCAAGCCGGCGTCGGCGACGAGCTCGTACTCCTCGGCCATCGCGTCCGCGACGGCGAAGAGGTACTCGTCGTATGAGTCGTAGTGCTCGTTGACGTGCGTGGCAGTGACGACGCTCGGCGACGCGGCGGTCATGAACGTGTCCTCGAAGTCCGCGTCGGCGGCCTCGACCGTCTCCTGAAACTGCGCGATCTCGGCCTCGGCCTCCGCGCGGCCGGTGTACTCGACCGGCCCGGTCACGACCGGATGCATCGAGAGGTCGATCACGTCGGTTTTGAACGTCTCCTCGGCGTAGTCGGGGAACTCCTGGAGGTCCGCCCACAGCTCCTGTTCGCGCTTGCCCTCGATCCCGCTGAGCCGGTCGGCGACGTACCAGTTGAACGAGACGCGGGACTGCTCGCCGTTGTTGGCGATGTCGATGCCGGCATCCGCCTGCCGTTCGACCACGTCACGAGTGGCGTCGGCGACGGTCGAGTCCCACTCGTCGGCGTCGACCTCCGCGCCGTCCTGTCGGTCGGTAAGGAGATCGAGCAACTCCGGCGGTCTCGGGAGGCTTCCGATGTGCGTCGTCCGGATCCGGTCGTCGTTGTCCGTCATGAGAACGTATGGTAGTAATATACCTACAATATTTTATAACTCAGGGTAGTCGCAACCGGGATCCGATACGCCGCCGTTCTCGTTTCGAGGCTCGACGGAACACTGCCGAACAGCCCCGTCGATGAACGGATATCGGAGATCTCGAAACAGCGGACACCAGTGTCCGGGACGAGGCGGGGCGCTCAACGCGAGGTGAGCTACTCGTCGTACGGTCGAAGCCGGATGACGACACCACCACCGCCGCGGATGGTTACCCGCCGACCGGCAACGGTGAACGACACGACCACATCGGTCGCGCTCTCGGTGGCGGCTTTCGACCGGAAGAACGCGTCGGGCGCGATGGAGTCGAACAATGGTTCGAGGGTCGCCTCCTCGCGACCGAGTGCCACCCTGAGCATTTCGATGACCGCCATCGACGGAGCAGTCGACGACCAGTTGTACTGGGCACGAACGGTCTCGTCATCCCCGCCGGATCCGCCCTTGTCGGACCCATCAGTCATATACGATTCCTCCGGACCTCGGTAGCGAATCGGCGTTGATTGTGGTGACCATCTACGTACTCGACATAGTCGGCGTCCTCTAGCCTCCGCATGAAGATAGCTTTCAGCACGACGACGAGACTGTTCGTCTCGCTGGACCCCAGATCGCCGTCTGGGAACGGGGATCCGTCGGGGCCGCATTCGCGCCGTTGACGAGCACGCTCCCGAGCGTCCGCGGGCCGTCGACCATCGAGAGCCACCCCGCCGGCGTGTCCGACCAGATCCACAGCGACTCGAACAGCTCCGCGTCGGGGATCTCTTCGTGGACTCGTGTTTGGACGTCCGCACCGGCTGTCGGTGATTCGCACGATACGCTCAAACCCGTGGGGACCGTGCGCTCGGCCACATGATGCTCCCCACCCACGCGCTCGCCGGCGCCGCCATCGCGGTTCCCCTGGCGGCGCTGGCGCCCGAGGCGGCTCCCGTCGTGCTCGCTGCGGGGCTCCTGGGCGGGATCGTGCCGGATCTCGACCTGTACGTCGGTCACCGCCGGACCCTCCATTTCCCCGTGTACTACTCGCTTGCCGCCGTCATCGCGGTGCCGTCGGCGTTCATACTCGGCACAGTCGCGAGCGTCGCGCTGGCGTCCGCGATCGTTGGTGCGGCCGCCCACAGCGTCGCCGACGTGTTCGGGGGCGGGCTCGAACTCCGGCCGTGGCAAGCGACCGCCGACCGGGCGGTGTACGACCACTTCAACGGTCGCTGGATCGCGCCGCGTCGCTGGGTCCGATACGACGGCGCCCCCGAGGACCTCCTGTTGTCGGCGACGCTCGCGGCCGGACTGTGGAGCTTCGTCGCCGCCGATATGCGGCTCGTCGTCGCCGGAACGCTCGCGGTGGCGGCCGTGTACACGGTCGTGAGACGCGTTCTCCCGAACGTCGTCGAGGTGGTCGTCCCCGCGCTCCCGGCAGGGGTCGTCTCCTCGCTCCCCGCGCGCTATCGTGAGCCGGCACCGACCGGTTCGGCGACCGGCGCGGATGTGGTTCGCCGCGAGCGCGACGCGAGCCAGTCCGCCCGTGCAACGCGGGACGGGCGGTAACCGTGCACGACGCGGCTCACGTCGCTGCGACGCTTCTGCAGGTCGGGATCGTCGCGATGGGGGTCGTCGCGGTCCGGCGTGCGGACGTGGCCGCCGCGGTCAACGCCGCGTTCGCGCTCACCGTCGCGCTCGTGCCGGTGGGGGTCTCCGCGGCCGCACCGGCGGCGGTCGCGGAGGCGATGTCCGCCACTCCCGAACTGTCGCTGTGGCTCGCGCTGGCGGGGTTCCTCCACGTCGTCGGGATGCTCGGCTGGTACGACACCGTCAGGTGGTGGGACCACCTCACGCACACGCTCTCGGCCGGGTTGCTCGCCTCGTTGGTGTACGGCAGTCTGGTCGCGGTCTCACGCTCGTCCGGTCCCGTCCTCTGGCCCGGCGGCCTCGCCGGCGCGACGGTCGGCTTCGTGTTCGCGATCGGCGTGTTCTGGGAGATCGGCGAGCTCCTCGCGCGGGACGTCGCCGACTGGCTCGACATCGAACCGGTGTTAGTTCACTACGGGTGGCGCGATACGGCGCTCGATCTGGTGTTCGACGTCGTCGGCGCGCTGCTCGTCGTCGCCGTGGATCTCCGACTGTTCGTCGAAGTCGCTGCCGTCTCGCCGACGGCGACCCGAACAGCGCTGGTGTGGACCGGACAGGTCGTCGGCGCGGGATCGGTACTGTTCGTGGCGGGAATGCTCCTCACGCGTTACGCGAGGGACGCGAGATAGAACACGAGCAGTCCCACCGATGTGAGCACGCCCAACACGGCCGTCAGCGAGACGCGCCCGACGGTCAGCGGCGCGGTGAAGCCGTCGCGGTCCTCGGGAGCCTCGAAGCGCAGGCGCACGAGCGCCCCGTTGACGGCGACGAACACGAGCAACAGCGAGGCGTTCGCGAGGCCGGCGACGACGACGAGATCGTCCAGGAGTACGAACGGAACGGCGAGCGCGGCGACGAGCGCGATCGCGAGATGGGGCGTCCGCCGCTTCGGGTGGATCCGCGAGAAGACCGTCGGGAACGATCGGTACTCCGATTTCGAGACGCCGTAGGTCAGCCGCGAGGTCGACACCAACAGGATGAGCACGGTGTTGGCCGTCGAGGTGAGCGCGATGGCGCCGACGAGGCTGCCCACGGCGGCGCCGCCGCCCGCCTCGGCGACGAGCGCCAGCGGCGATCCCGACGCGCCGAGGACCGTCGGGTCGACCAGTCCGACGGCCGAGAACGCGACCATGACGTACAGGACGGTCGTGACGACGATGGCGAGCACGACCGCCCGGGGGACTGTCCGCGTCGGGTCCTCCGTCTCCTCGGCGACGGTCACGATCGAGCCGAACCCCAGGTACGCGAAGAAGACGAGGAACGTCGCCTCGACGATCCCGAGCCCGCCGGAGGGGAGCGCGAACACGTCGACCCCGTCCCACGTCCCCGTGCCGACCCAGATCACGACCGCCAGGCCGGCGATCTCGGCGGCCGTGAACACGATGTTCAGTTTCGCCGAGAGGTCGATCCCCCAGTAGTTCACCGCGGAGGCGATGAGCACGAGCACGAGCGCGGCGGCCGCGGTCGACACGCTCGCGAACCCGGACAGGTACCCCGCGAAGGCGATAGCGACGGCCGCCGTCGAGACGACGCCGACGAACACGCGCAGGACGGCGACGACCTCCGCGAGCCGCTTGCTGTCGAACGCCTCGCGGACGTACACGTAATCGCCCTCGCCGCGCGGGAACCGCGACGAGAGTTCGGCGTAGCTGAGGCCGGTAAAGGAGGCAACGACCGCCGCCAGCAGGAACGCCAGCGGCACGGACTCGCCGGCGACGCCCGCGGCCGCACCCAGGATCGCGTAGATCCCCGCGCCGAGGATCAATCCCACGCCGTAGACGACGACCTCGAACAGCCCGAGCTCCCGACGGAGCGACGGCGCAGCCGCGCCGGTAGCTCCCGGAGTGTCGTCGACGCTCCCGTTTGCGGCCCCCTGCGCGTCGCCGCCGTTCGCGCCCGGGTCGTCGGGGACGGTCACACCTCGGGGCTCGACTCCTTGCGCCCGGTGAGGCTGTCGGGGACGAGCCGGTGGAACTCGAACTGCACGTCCGCCGTCGGCCGGCCGAACGCGTCGACCAGCGGGATACCCACCCGATCGAGTCCTGCCAGCGACTCCGTCGAGATCTCGTCGTCGGTGGTGCCTTCGAGTCGGCCCGACGCGACGACGCTGTGCCACCGGTCGTCGACGGTGTCGTAGGTGACGAACGTGACCGCGCGGTCGGCGAGCGGGGGTTTCTCGCTGTCGCTTCCGACGGCCAGACGGAAATAGAACGTCTCCTTGCGGCCGTCGTAGCCGTACGAGACGGGCACGCTGTGGGGCGGCTCGTCGGCCCCGTCGTCGGGGGCCAACGAGAGGACACCGACGCCGCCGGTTCCGAGGAACTCGTCGCGTTCGTCGTCGTCCATCGTTACCGCGTCGGGGGCGCTCATATCCGGAGATACATCACCGAGAGTGAAAAAACGGGTCGACGGATCCCAGCGATCCCGATCGAACCCCGGTCGTCCCGTTCGCGTTGCCGCGCCCTCGGAACCTCGACCGATTACTTATACGCGATCCGACGTATTTCGCGATATGGCACCAGTTCGCAGGGTCGTCGTCGACGTGTTGAAGCCGCACGCCCCGCCGTTAGTCGAGTTCACCGAGCGGGTAAGCGAGACGGCGGGCGTCGACTCCGCGAGTTCGCGGCTCATCGAACTGGATCGCGACGTGCAGAACATCGAGGTGACCGTCGAGGGGGAGGACGTCGACTACGACGCCGTCGTAGAGACCGTCGAGGGGGTCGGCGCGACGGTCCACTCGGTCGACGAGGTGGCCTGCGGCGACAGCCCCTCGACCGACACGCTCGCGCCGGGGTCGGACGACTGATCGACCGTGTCGTCGCTTCGATCGCGGTTCGCGCGAACGATCGCGCGTGAGGACGTTCGAGCGATCGCCCGGCGGTACTTCGTCTCCAACGGGTTCGACGGAACCCTGACCGGGATCGGCATCGTCGTCGGCGCCGTCCTGTCCGGGATCCCGAGCGGAACGGTCGTCGTCAGGATCGGCCTGAGTGCCGCCGTCGGACTCGGGACCTCGGCGGTGTGGAGCGTCTGGGAGATCGAACGCGCCGAGACGCGCGCGGAGATCCTCCGGCTGGAGGCGGCGATGCTCGTCGACCTCGACGACACGCGGATCCAGCGCGAACAGACGACCACGCGGCTGGTCCACGCCGCCGCGAGCGGGCTGGGCCCCCTGATCGGGATCCTCCTCCCGCTCACGCCGTTCGTGTTCGAGGGGAGCACGTTCACGATGGCGACCGCCGGTGCGGTCTCCGTCGCGATCGCGGTGTGTGTGCTGGGCGCCTTCGGGGCGTACATGGGCTCTATCTCCGACCAGCGGTGGTACGTCGCCGCCGCACGGATGGGCCTGGCCGGGATCGTCGTCGCGGCGATCAACCTCGTGTTGCCGGCGTGAGCGCCCCGATCGCCCGCGGGCTCAATCCGAAAAGTGGTCGGCACCGACCTGAGCCGCCGCATCGAGGGTGTCGTAGGTGTCCGCTCCGCCCTCAGCCTCGTAGATCACCCAGTCGATGCCATGGCCGCTGGCCGCGTCGGCGACGGCCGACAGGTCGATGTCGCCGTCGCCGACCGGAACCGTCGTTCCCGTCTCGGCGTCGTAGTCCTTGAGGTGAAGGAGGTCGATCCGGTCGGCGTACCGCGAGAGCAGCGTCAGCGGCTCGGCGCCGGCGGCGCCGGCCCATCCGAGATCCGGTTCCAGACCGACGCCGTCGGCGAGCGCCAGCAGGCGATGTAACGCGTACTCGCCGTCGACCCGGACGAACTCCTGATCGTGGTTGTGGTAGTGGAGGTCCAGCCCGCGGTCCGACAGCTCGTCGGCGGCCGCTGAGAGCCGTTCGGCGGCCCGCCGAACCGACGCCGCCGACCGGAAGTGTTCGGGATCGAGCCACGGAACGACGACGCGGTCGCAGCCGAGGGTAGTACACCTCGCGGCGACAGCCGCAGGCTCCGACTCGATCGCCGCCAGGTCCACGTGAGCGCCGGCCGCCGACACGCTCGCCGCGTCCAGCGCCCCCCGGATGTCGTCGGGGTCCTCGCCGGCGACGCCGGCGGCGTCGACGCCCGCGAACTCCACGCCCTCGACGCCGGCGTCGCCGACGTGCCGGATGACGGTGTCGAGTGGATCGTCGATGTCCCGGAGGCTGTACAGTTGGAACCCGAATCGGGGGTCCTTCTCACGTCGAACGTCCGTCATGCGTTCCCGTCCGCGTCCCTGCCGGTAGTCGGTTACGGCCCGAACCCATCCCCGTCGGGTCCCGCGAGCACAGACTCGGGGAGGTACGCCGACACGGTCCAGTTGGGTGCGTCGACGACCTGATTGATCTTCAGGTCGACCGCCGCCGAACACAGCACGTAGGCGTCCGGGCGGGAGAACCCCCGCCGGTCGTGGAGGTGCGCGATCATGTCGCTGATCGCCGCCTTCGCCGCGTCCATCAGGTCGGGCTCGATGCCGGTCGTCGCATACGTTCGTTCGTCGTGACCGGCGGAGGTGAACGGGCCGTCGGTCTCGAACTGCGGGCCGTCGACGGGGTGATCGTCGACGAGATCGAGGCGGAGGGTGACGGCCATCGGCGCCTCGATACCGGTGAGACACACCTCGCCGTCGCCCTGTGCGGCGTGACAGTCGCCGATAGAGAACAGCGCCCCCGCCGCCTCGACCGGGAGGTACAGGCGGGAGCCCGTGGTCAGGTGCTTCACGTCCACGTTTCCGCCGACGCGACGCGGCGGCATCGTCGAGTGCGGCCCCTCGTCGCCGGGGGCGACGCCGAGGTTCCCCGGGAACGGCGCCAGCGGCACCGCCACGTCGGGCGCGTCGGAGTCGACGAACGTCGCGACGGGCGTTCCCTCGCGGGAGGCGTCGAGATCCCACTCCCGGACGTGCGGGTCTCGGAACTCCTCGGGGAGTAGCCCGCCCTCACGCTCGCCGGGCGGGACGGCTGTGACACCTCGACCTCGGTGTTCGAACGCGAGCAGGTCGACCGCGAGCGTGTCGCCCGGCTCGGCACCCTCGACCGCGACCGGGCCGGTGAGCGGGTGACCGTCGGCGTCGACGGCGAGCAGTTTCTCGACGGTCGCCGGCGGGTCGACCTGGCCGTCGTAGGCGTCGCGACAGTCGAAGCGGATCACGCTTCCCGGATCGACGGTGAGGGCAGGATCGATCGCCGCGTCCCATTCGTAGTGGACGGCCTCGTCGGCGGACAGTTCGTACTCCGGGTCGGGCGCGTCGGGGACGGCGAAGCGGCGCTGAGGCACGGGTGACAGTGCCGCGCCGAGCGGCATAAGTCATCCCGGAGGCGGACGACGGCCGGATGGCGGTGGCACCTTCAACCCGCGGGCGGCGGGACCCGCGAGTCGTAACGTTCAGACCCACCGGCGACCGACACCGACCGTGACACGGTATCGAAGCCTCGGGCTGTTCCTCGTGTTGGCGGCCGTCTGGGGCTCGGCGTTCATGGCGATCAAGGCTGGATTGGCGTACTTCCCGCCGGTGCTGTTCGCGGCGATCCGCTACGACATCGCCGGCGTCGTGATGCTGGCGTACGCCCTGTACGCGACGGACGTGCCGTTGCCCCGGGACCGTGCGGAGTGGACCGAGGTCGCGATCGGTGCGGTGTTGCTCATCGCGGCGTATCACGCGCTGTTGTTCATCGGGCAGACCGACCCGACCGTGACCAGCGCGGCCGCAGCGGTCGTCGTGAGCCTCAGCCCGGTGCTCACGACCGGCTTCGCCCGTGGACTGCTTCCCAACGAGCGGCTGACTGCCGTCGGTGTCGTCGGCATGGTCCTCGGACTCGTCGGCGTCGCGGTGCTCTCGGAACTCGACCCCTCGAACCTGCTCGCGGGCGGCACGGTTCCGAAGCTACTCATCCTCGGCGCCGCCGCCGCGTTCGCGCTCGGCAGCGTCCTCACGCGGCGCGTCGACTCCGATCTCCCGATCGCGACGATGGAGGCGTGGTCGATGATCGCCGGCGCGGTGATCATGCACGTCGTCTCGCTCGCGCTCGGGGAGTCGGCCGGACGTATCGTCCTCAACGGGGAGTCGATCGCCGCGCTCGCGTACCTCTCGCTGGCCGCCAGCGCGATCGGCTTCCTCATCTATTTCGAGCTACTCGATCGCCTCGGCCCCATCGAGATCAACCTCGTCAGCTACGTCGCGCCGATATTCGCGGCCCTGGCGGGATGGGCGTTCCTCCAGGAGGTGCCATCGGTCGCGACGGCGGGCGGGTTCCTCCTCATCTTCTCGGGGTTCGTCCTGCTGAAGCGACGCGCGATCCGCGCCGAGATCACGGCATGGACCGGCACCGACGCGAGGACCGCGGACTGACCGCTCCCGGTCCGGTCGCCGCCTCCGGCGGACTTATCGGCTCCCGCGGAAATCACCCGACACCATGGACACGCGACTCGGCGAGTACGTCGACGAGTTCACCCGCCGCGACTGGCAGACGCTCGACCCGGACGCCGTCGACGAGCCGGTCCGCATTGCGCTGGTCGGGCTCGGCTGGTTCTCGCGCGAGTGGGCGCTCCCGGGCATCGAGCGCTCGGCGTTCACCGAAGCGACCGTCGTCACCGACATCGACGCCGACGCCGTCGACGAGGTCGCGTCCGGGACCGACCTGACCGGCGTCACGCCCGAGGCGTTCCGCACGGGCGAGGTCGCCGGCGAGTACGACGCGGTGTACGTCGCGACGCCGAACGCGACGCACCTCGAGTACGTGGAGGCCGCGGCCGAGCAGGGGAAGGCGGTACTGTGTGAGAAACCGATGGAGGTGTCGGCCGAGCGCGCCGAGCGACTCGTCGAGACCTGTGCGGACGCCGGCGTCCCCCTGATGGTCGGCTACCGGATGCAAACCGACCCCGTTGTCAGACGACTGCGGGACCTCCTCGACGCGGGCTTCGTCGGCGACCCCGTCCACGTCCACGCGACGATGTCGCAGACGATGCTCGGCGAGCTCACCGGCGATCCCGACCAGTGGCGTCTGGACCCCGACCTCTCGGGCGGCTGCGCGCTCATGGACATCGGGATCTACCCGCTCAACACAACCCGGTTCGTCCTCGACAGCGATCCGGTCGCCGTCTCGGGTACCACCCGCACGGAGCACGAGGCGTTCGCCGGCGTCGACGAACACGCGGACTTCCGGCTGGAGTTCCCCGACGGCGTCGCGGCGATGTGCACCGTCAGCCAGAACGCCGCCCACGCGAGCCGGCTGGAGATCACCGGGACCGAGGGGCGGCTGATCCTCGACCCGGCGTTCTACGAGCGCGAGGAGCGCGAACTGGCGGTCGAACGCGGCGGCGTCAGGATGGACGTGGAGGTCGACCCGGTCCACCAGGTCGAGGAGGAGTTCGCCTACTTCGGCCACCACCTGCTGACGGAGACGCCGATTTATCCCGACGGTCGACATGCCCTGGTGGACTCCCGGGCGCTGGAGGCGGTCTACGAGTCGGCCGAGACGGGGGAAGTCGTTCGACTCGCGGAGTAGCCGGGGGCGGTTCCGGAGACTTTTCACGTTCGCGAATTTCGACCGGACAAGGGTTCTTCTGAAACTTGTTGTCTGATTACTTTGTCTACAAGATGGATCAAAAATAGTCAAAATAATCTGACATTGATCAATTATTCTCGCTTGGAGCATGTGAGAATTTTGGCGAAGGAAGCTGTTACCGTGATAGATATGAAATCAGAAACACAATTCTTAGCTCTTATTTATGATTGAAAATCACTTGGTCTGAGTCGACATATTCCGAAAAGTCCTCCTTCTGTAGGTACTCTGCTATATCTGTGTTTTGTTCTCCTGCATGTCTCAGATCGTCCAATCCTTCACTTGTATTCCCCAACTCTAGTTTCGCTATTCCTTTATATAGCCTAGCGAATGCAGGTTTTTCACTTGATGAATTAGATTGGTTCTTCAAACGCAGACTCCTTAACGATCTATTACTATCATCAAGTTCTGGTTGGTTATTGAGATATTCATCCAAGTGGTCAATTGCTTTTTCTGGGTGAGAGCGATAAAGGTTCCTTCCAGCGATAAAATGAGCGAAGATTTCGTGTGTGGTATTGGGATGATTATCGATTAGTTCTTTGCAAATTTCAGTAGAAGCGGCTCTTTCTTCTAGTTCAAATAAGCTCCGAGCTTGCACCATCTTAGAGGCATTAGCGGAAAACCCCTCTCTAGAGATCTCCAGAACGTCATCAGCAGTTTCAATAGCGTTATCATAGTCACCATTTGCTTCATATGCACTTGCTAAATGGAATAAGAGATGATCGTCCGCAACGTCCATTTTTCTAAGCCGCTCACCTGCTTCGATGGCAACTTGTGGATTTCCTCTATCCATAGTACATAGAATATTTTCTAGCAATCTTTCGCTTTTTGGAGATATTTCCATAGCTCTTTGGAATGCATCACCTGCCTTTTCATATTCATCTTTCTCAGCATGTATGAGTGCCTTTAGATACTGGGCGTCAGCCCAATTAGGGAACTTATCAACGGCATAGTTAATACTTGAAAGGGCAGACTCCAACTTTTTGTTTCTGTAGTGTAGAAGTGATTCATTTATATATATATTAATAAATTATTATTATTAATCGACTTTGCACGATTGAGAAGCCTAAGGCACTTTTTTGAATCGTCAAATTGTTCGCATGCATCGGAGACATATCGCATACTTGTCTCGAATGAAATATCTAAGCCAAGCATATCCAGATCAGGAGACAGAGATTGAATCCTTGTTTCTACAGTCTCGGAGATCTCTTCGGTATCTGAGTGAATGACGACCATGTATCCGCTGTTAGTCCAATCAATTTCGCATCTAAATCGAAGAGTCTGTTCATCTGTGTACGCATCTTCATTTTTGTTCCCATCAGATAGTTCCGGATCTGATTCTCTGAATGGATCGACGGTGAGATTTTCAAAGATTTCGAAGTTTGAGAACCCTTGCGTAATCCGATCAGGAATAAGTCTCGTGTCAGAATGTGGATCTATTTCGAAGTTCTCCGACTCTAGTAGGACCTCACTGTACTTTATGAATGGGCCTGGAGGATCATCGAACGAATAATGGCTATGTGCTCCGTTTATTCCGTTGAGTATAGTTGAATCAACAAGTCGATAGTGCAAGCTTGATAAGAATATACGTTCTCTCATATTCTCAGAGGAACTCTCATCTAAGTTTTTACTATTGAAATTGCTTACAATATCATTTGAAATTGCATGGTATTTGACGAAGGCAGTTGAGTATACATCTGAATTAAATAAATATTCCCCATCCTCAGACCTCTCAATAATCCCTTGATTAACCATCCGGTTCAGAAGTCCATCATAGATATTCCGTTTACGACTAATTATTTCCTCTAGATCAAGAGTATCGAAAGAAATCAGAAGCGCATAACTGATCAACCAATCCTTTGGCAGCTTGGGGTTTTCTATGAGAGGAATTAGAAGTTTAAGCTCATCATCGGATAAGGTTTGAATTTTGGAAATTACTTCTGATTCAGCTTTTGACCCACTCGATCTTATTTGCTCAGCCGCTTCAGAGATGGCTTCAGGAGTGAGATGAAGAACTTCTGAACTGTTTTCAGGATATACTTTATACATGTAAAAAGCGAGCATATTAATTTCGTAAGGATTACCTTGAGATAGGGAATGAATATCTCGGACAGTCTTATCAGGGAGTGTTGGAGTATCTTCACCAGTTAACGGGATTTCTAAGCATTCTCTCGTTTTTGACATCTCATTGAAAGGTTCGAGCTCAAATTTATCAAATTCAGTGGAATCTATCATTACATCTGAATTCTCAAAGACACCCTTTGTTCCAGAAATGACGACGTTGAACCCGTAAGTCTTTATGAAGGCATCAATAATCACGCTTAGCTCGCTAGTCTGATCAGCAAACTGCTCAATATTGTCAAATACGACAAGAAATCCTGTTATTTCAGTACCCTCCGTAGCCTTATTGTAAAGGTTCGTTAAGTCATGTTGGACATCTACCGAATTAATCCCACTTGTTTGATGGGGATCTCCGTCTTCATCATTATTCCTCGGCGATGCTGCATAACGTAAGACTCTGAGATCAATTTCAAAGCTATCAGTTATTCCTCGAAGGTACTCGCGAAATGACTTTCTTAGATTTTGGTCTAGATATTTAGATAAAGATCCACATATTTCTTCATATATTTTGGAAGGATCGTTATGGTGGCCAGCGTTCAGATTCACTTCTATAGTTTCGAGGTTTATCGAAGTCGATCTTTGCGACATTACATTTATCAAGCTGGACTTCCCTATTTCCGGAGGGCCTGTAATTGCAATATTATGAAAGCGAGGGCGATCTGAATCAGTGAGCTCAAGAAGGTACATAATGTCACTTAGCAGATCATCACGGCCCACGAAGAATTCCGGATCCTCAATTTCCCCACGATACCTATACGGATTCCTGTCCATAGAAGATAAATTCCGTTGACACAGATAGTTCTTTTGTCACCTAAGCATATATACTAAATCGTATCCTCACCCGAACACCGGGCTAAGGTTAGACCGTCACGGTCCCGATCATATTCGTCGGTCCTTACATACTCGCATCTACCACGATCGCGCCTCAATCTGCCAACGTCCGCAGCACCTCGGTCGGAACCGACTCCCGGTCCAAAGGTCGCCTCAACGACCCAGCCGTCGCGAGGGCCAACACCAGGAGCTAGCACGTCGACGGCGACGACCGACTGATTCAACGCGTAGGTAGTGGCAAGTCGATCGGCTTGTCGTCGCTGCGCACCGCGACAATACATACCCCGGTCTATCCGTGGCGCTGATCGCGTCGTACAGCCCACACACAGCCGGAGTTCGTCGGGCCGCCGCGTCGTAGCGGTGCCGCAATAGACGCATGTACACCCGTAGCGAACCGCGTTTAAATCGCCCATCTCAAGCAGCCTCCGCGGTCATGCCTGCGAGCCACTCACCGAGCGGTTTGTCCTCGATATGTTCCGCCTCGTCGGGAAAGTGGACGGCCGGCGAGTCGACGTTCTCCAACGCACGAGGTACGAAGAAGCGGCGTCCGCCTTCGACGACGAGCGCGTCTTGAGTCCGGCGTCGACCAACGCCTCTTCGAGGAACCCGTCCCGCTCCAGATAATCCGATCGTACCAGCACGTTCCCGACGGAGCCAGTCCCGATCTCCCGTAGCCGCCTGTGGGACAGATCCGGGCGCCACTGAAGGCCACTTTCAGCCTCGATCCGACTCCCACTCGCTCGCGCTCGCGTCGAGCCGGTGGGCCTCCCGCACGAAGTCGCTGTAGTGGGCGACGATGTCACCGTGGGTCACGATTCCCACGAGTTCGGCGTCCTCGACCACGGGGAGCTTCTTGACCCCGCGGTCATTCATTCGCTTGACCGCCGCCCTGACAGTCGCGTCGGGGGCGACCGTTCGCAACGGGTGGCTCGCGGCTTTGTCGACGGGGATGTCGTCGAACCCACGCCCGGTGACCGCGCCGGCATGGACGATATCAGTCTCCGTGAGGATCGCCATCGGCGTTCCGCCCTTGGTGATCAGCACGCTCCCGATATCGGCCTCGAGCATCACCTCGGCGGCGTCCTGAACGGTCACGCCGGCGTCGCAGGTGACGACCTCCCGCGTCATGAGGTCCCGAACGAGCATGGTCGGGCGTCACGGCGGGGGTACTCAGTTGTGTCGCTCGGTTCCGCTGAACTCCACTGTGAACCGTCGTCAGGCCATATACCCTCCGTCGATGACGAGCGGGTGGCCGGTGACGAACGACGACTCGTCCGAACAGAGCCAGACGACCGCGCTGGCGACCTCCTCGGGTTCGCCCATCCGGCGAAGGGGCTTCGCCTGCACGATCTGGTCGATAGTCTCCTCGCCCATCTCGTCGCTCGCGCGGTCGATCATCTCCGTGTCGATGACGCCAGGACAGACCGCGTTCACGCGGACGCCGGCGGGACCGTACTGGGCCGCCGCGGCACGGGTGAGCCCGATGACCCCGTGCTTGCTCGCGACGTAGGGACCGCCGCCGGCGGCGCTGAGCCCGGCGATCGACGAGGTGTTGACGATCGCGCCGCCGCCGTTGTCGGCCATCACGGCGAGCTCCTCGGTCAGACAGTTCCACACGCCGGTCTGGTTCACGTCGATCACCCGCTTCCAGTCCTCGAGCGACTGGTCGGCAAGCGGCGCGCTGCTGCCCTCGATCCCCGCGTTGTTGAGTGCGAAGTCCGGGACGCCGTAGGTGTCGACCGTCTCCTCGACGAGCGACGCCACGTCGTCGGCGTCGCTCACGTCCGTCTCGACCGCGGTCGCCTCGCCGCCGTCCGCCTCGATCAGGTCGACCGTCTCCGCGAGGTCGTCCGCGTCGATGTCCGCGACGACCACCCTTGCACCCTCCGCGGCGAACCGCTCCGCGGCTGCCCGTCCGATACCCGCCGCTCCGCCGGTGACGATCGCGACGCCGCCCTCGATTCCGTTCATGAGATATCAGAACGTGTCAACGTATTCAGACGACAAATAGTCACCGGCGAGGAATCGTTCGGGAGACGGCACGGCGATCGTTCGGGCGGGTTCAGTCGTATATCGGGGCGAGTGCGCTGTGGATGTTGTCGCTCGTGTCGGAGTGTACTGGTTTCGTCAACTGCGAAAGGAGAGTTAGACCGAAAAACGACGGCTGGCGAGCGACCCTACTCGCGGTCGGGCTGCTCGGTCCCCGGAACGCCGCCGCCGCTCGATAGGCCGAGGGTCCGCGTGAGGACGCCGACCGGGTCGGGACGACCGGCGAACGACTGCAGCACGTACATCGCGATCACCAACAGCACCGCGGCGGTCTGGACGACCCGCGAGGGGTACACCATCGCGAGCACGCCGGCGACGAAGAACGAGATGCGCGATGTGATCGTCACCACGTCGCCGAAGACGAACCGGTAGTTGATCCCGTGGATCATCGCGATCGCGCCGAACAGCGCGAACCCGCCGGAGGTCAGCGACAGCTGATTGAACTCCGCCGAGACGACCTCGGGATGGTAGACGAACGTGAACGGAAGGATGAACAGCGGCGCCGAGAGCTTGATCGCCTCCCAGCAGCTCCGCCAGAAGTTCGCGCCCGCGATCCCGCAGGCGACCGCCACACACGTCGCGATGGGCGGCGTCAGCCCCGCGAGGATGGCCGCGTAGAACACGAAGAAGTGTCCCGCGAACTCGGGCAGGAAGAACTGGCTGATGAGCGTCGGCGCCACCAGCAGCGCGACGATGGTGTACGACGCCGTCGTCGGCATCCCCAGCCCGAGGATGATACAGATGATCATCGAGAGGATGGCCGCGATCAGCAGGACGCCGCCCGACAGGTCGAGCAGCGTCAGCGAGATGGCGGTCGGCACCCCCGTCGCGGTGAGGATGTCGACGACGCCGTTGATGGCCGCCAGGATGATCGTCACCGGGGCGAGCACGACCACGCCCTCGCGGGCGCCGTCGAGCGTCTCCCAGGTCGTCCGCTTGAGCGACTCGACAACCGTCTCGTCTGCGTCACCGACGGCCGAGTGGATCACCGGGAACAGCATGCCGGTGAGCAGCATCGCGCCGGTCGTCCACAGCGCCGCGGTGCCGACGGTCACCTGCTCGACGCCGAGCTTGTAGATGAGCACCGCCAGCGGGATGCCGTACTTCAGGCTCTCGGAGGCGAACTCCGAGCGCGGCATCTTGTCACCCAACAGCTTCGATGCGTCGGTGTCGTCGAGCTGCGGGGCGGCGACGTAGTGCACCGCCACGAAGATGGTGAGCGAGAGGATCACTGCGGGGATGATCCCCGCGATGATCACGTCCACGTAGGTGACGCCCGTGATGAGCGACGCCATGATGAACGCGCCCGCGCCCATGACCGGCGGGAGCACCTGACCCGCCGTCGAGGCGACCGCCTCGATGGCACCCGCGGTCTCCGGCTTGACGCCGTTGCGCTTCATCAGCGGGATCGTGAACGAGCCGGTCATGCCGGCGTTCGCGGTCTGGCTCCCGTTGACGGAGCCGATGACCGCACTGGAGAGCACCGCCGTCTGGGCGATGCCCGAGTCGATGTACTTCGCCGAGCGGAACGCCAGCCGCATGATCAGGTCGAACGCGCCATACGCCTTCAGGAAGCCCGCATACAGCAGGAACAGCGCGATCCACGCCGCGACCAGCTGCGTCAGGAAGCCGAAGAAGCCGTCGACGCTGACGACGACCGTCCGGAGGATGCGCTCGACGCCGAGCCCGCCGTGCTGGAGCGGGCCGGGAGCGTACATCCCGAAGTAGCCGTAGCCGAACCCGAGCAACACGACGGCGACGAACGTGCCGCCGAAGGACCGCCACGTCAGGTACACCATCACGACCGAGAAGACGGCCGCCATCACGTACTCGTGCGGCAGCGCGCGTCCCGCGCGTTCGACGTACAGCGCCTGGAAGTTCACGGACATGTAGACCGTGGTCGCGAGCACGTCGATCGCCGACAGCGACAGCAACGCCGCGTCGACGCGGTTGCCCGGCCCGTAGGCGCTCTTGAGGTCGGCGAGGAGGTGTCCGTTCCCGTCCCCGTCGGACATCGCCATCAGCTCGGTGACGATGTACAGGATCAGGATGCCGCCGAGGAAGGCGACGCCGAACTGCGCGCGCGGCATCGGGTAGAACTTGGTGTACAGCATCACCCCCGCCCAGAACACCACGGACAGGGCGATGAGCACGTTCCGCAGCGACACCAGCTCGGCGTCCCACGGCTGCGCGCGGTCGAAGCTCACGTCGCCTGTTCCCGCCCTCGCGCCCGCTTCCGCGTCACTCATGAGTTATCACGCCCGATACCCGGAGTCCCTCTGCCACCCGCTGTTGGATAGTTGCACACATTGAATCGTATGATCGTGATGATCGTACCTATAAATTGTCGCCCGGTCAGGGGCGATGGTCGTTTCTACTCGTTCTCGCCGTCGGTCCAGCTGTCGTCCCAGACGTCGTTCGCCTGGAAGAAGTCCGCGACGCCGGCGTGAACCGGCAGGTCCTCGAGGACGGCGGTCGTCATCGTCTCGGGGTCGGAGTGGTCGAGCGTGGTCGGGTCGGCCTCGCGGATGGCCTCCCAGTGCTCGTTAGCGAGGCGGGCGACCTCCTCGGTCGCGCCCGCGGGAACGTCAGGACCGAACGCCCACTGGCCGGCGAGGACCCACGCCGTGGTGGTGTCGGTGATGCCGGACACGTCCTGCTCCCAGCCGTACGGCTCGAGGCCCTCCTTCTTGATCGCGCCGCCGACGTTGTCGATCGCCGACGAGAAGTTGTCGTCGACCTCGATGACGTTCAGCCCGCCGCCGGAGCGCACGTCGACCTCCTGGACCCAGCTGGAGAGGGCGACGCCGTTGGCGCCGTAGATACACAGCGCGTCGACACGACCCTCCTCGACGGCGCCCGCGATGTCGCTGGTACCGACGTTGAGGATGTCGTTCGGCTCCCACAGACCGGCCTCGCGGATGACCTCCTCGGTCAGCAGCCGCGTCCCGAAGCCGGGCTGGATCGGGTAGATCGTGTAGCCACCCTCGGCGAGGTCGGCCGTCGAGGTGATGCCAGATTCCTCAGTCGCGACCCAATAGATCTCGAGGTTCGTGAACACGAAGCCCTGGTGGGGAAGGCTGTCGACGGGCTCCTCCGCGAACGGCCCCTCCTCGTTCAGCGCCTTCGAGAGGGAGTTGTTGTCGACACCCATCGCGTTGATGTTGTCGCTGTCGTACTCGTAGAGGTTCGCCGTCCAGCCGTCGGTCACCTGAACGGAGATATCCAGAATGTCGCTGTGCTGGCTCGCCGCGCGTGCCAGTGCCTGCCCGGCCTGCTGGGTCGAACTCCCGGAGGACGTCCCCGCGATCGTCAGCTGGTAGCTCTCGGACCCGCCGCCGTCGCCGCCGGACCCACCGTCACCGCCGCCGTCGCCACCGTCGCCGCCGCCGTCACCGCCATCGCCACCATCGCCACCATCGCCGCCGTTTCCGCCGCCGGTACAGCCGGCGAGCGTGATTACGCCCATCGTTCCTGCGCCTGCCAGCACGTCACGCCTGTTTATGTCGTCACCAGACATGGCTATCTCTTAACGTACAGCATTGTTAACCATGGTGGTTAGGGCAGGGTTGTCAAATATAGGCATACGATGATGATAGATTCTGAAACACATGATCGGAACAGTACATACTAATCGATCATGTCTTTTTCAGTTAGCGACCGCTCACTCCTGCAGTCTTGCAGAGTTCGGTAAATACAGTGAGGGGGATCTGGGGAAGCGAACCGAGTTCCGTTAGCGGCCGCCCGCGACGATCACCGGACGCTCGCCGTCGATAATGATACGCTGTGTGACGCTCCCGAACAGTGCCTTCCCCGCAGGACTCCGCTTGCGAGCGGCAAGGAGGATCGCGTCGGCGTCCCGTTCCTCGGCCTCCGCGAGGACCTCCTCGGCGGCATCGCCGGTCCGCTCGGTCACCTCGACGGGAACGCCGAGGTCGTCGACCGCGTCCCGTACCGTCGTGACGGTCTCGGGAAGCCCCTGCAGCTCGCCGATCTCGTCGTTGATCGACTCGATCACCGATCGACCGGCCTCGTCGGCCGGCGCGTCGACGGTCTCGTGGACGTGAACGACCGTCACTCGGAGGTCATCGCGTCCCGGAAGCGACCGGAGCGTCTCGATCTGGTCGGCCGTTCGGTCCTCGTCGTCGTCGACCGCGAGCAGAACGTGGTACATGCGAGCGGCAGTTGAGCGGCGTCCGGTATATAATTTCGTCGCCGGCGTCGGTGTTTCGTCGGCGACGGCGTCCCGACGCCACACGACCGGTCGTTGCTTCGAGTCGTAGTCAGCGTCAGTCGGCCGCAGCGACGACGGTGTCGGCCGGCGGCTCCGCGACGATCACCCTGACGACGAACAAAGCGCCCACCGCGACGACGGCCGCGAGCATGAGCCACCCCGCCCGGTAACCGTACGTGTCCGCGAGGTAGCCGAACGCCGGCGGGGCGAACAGGGCGCCGCTTGTGAGCGCGAGCTGGCCGCCTCCGGTGGCGCCGCCCATCTCCTCGGCGGAGACGACCGTCGCCATACAGGAGTAGTACACGCCGGTGAACCCAAGCAGGAAGAACCCGAGCGCGACGAACGCGACCGTCGTGGGTGTCCGGCCGGCGACGACCGCAACCGCGACGAGCGAGACCGCGCTCGCTATCGCCTGCGCGAGGAGGATCCCGCCGATCCGACGCGTCGGGTCGCCGGGCAGCGCGTCGCTGAGCCATCCGGTGAGGACGCGACCGACGCTGCCCGAGACCTGAACCGCCGCTAGCACGACGCCCCCGAACGCGACGGACGCCCCCACGGAGTCGGTGACGTGGATCACGGTGTACCCGGTCGTCGTGAACAGCGCCGCGCCGAGACAGAACCCGGCGGCGGTCAACGCCCGGTAGGGAGGGTTCGCACCGAGCTTTCGGAAGTCGGGGTAGCTCGCCTCGCCGCCGGGCTCGGTGCCGCGGTAGACGAGCCAGAACAGGACCGCGACGACCGCACCCGTCCCGGCGGCGACGTAGAAGCCCGCCTCCCAGTATAGGACGCCAGCGATGCCGGTCACGAGCAGCGCGCTCGCGCCGCTGCCGGCGGTGACGCCGACCTGTTTCACGCCCATGACGACGTTCTGTCGTCCGGGCGGCGTGTTGTCAAAGACGGCCTTGTTCGTCCCCGGCATCGCGGTTCCGTACAGCGATCCGAGCAGGAACGCGCTCGCGAGCAACGCCGGGAACGACCACGCCTGCGTCACGAGGAACGCGCCCGTCGAGACGCCGATCAGGCCGACGGTGAGCATGCGTCGTTCGCCGAACCGGTCGGTGAGCGCCCCGAGCGGGAGCAGGAACACCGCGTACCCGAGCGTCAGCGACGTGACCACGAGCCCGACCGCGGCGCCCGAGAGGTCGAACTCCGCGCGGAAGAAGGGCGTCGCGGCGAAGATCGCGTAGTAACAGACGCTCGCGGCGACCTGCCAGGAGAGAACCAGCGAGACGATCCGATAGAGTCCCATTCGCCAGACGGTGCTCGGTCGGCCGGCTAAAGCCCTCGGGTAGCGGCCGGTTCGGCGATCGCCCGGTTCGCCGATCGCTCGGTCCGTCGCCGCGGCGTCGGAGTGTCGGAGCGAAAGAGACTCGGGTGACCCATCGAGTCGTGACCCATGGGACTGGACGACGACGCGCGCGAGTACCACCGTCGCGATCCTCCGGGGAAACTCGAGGTGTCGACGACGAAGCCGACGAACACGCAACGCGACCTCTCGCTTGCGTACTCTCCCGGCGTGGCGGCGCCGTGTCTCGACATCGCCGACGAGACTGACCGCGGCTACGAGTACACCGCGAAGGGGAACCTGGTCGGCGTCGTCTCCGATGGCTCGGCCGTGCTCGGCCTCGGCGACATCGGCCCGCTCGCCTCCAAGCCCGTGATGGAGGGGAAGGGCGTCCTGTTCAAGCGCTTCGCCGACATCGACGTGTTCGACCTGGAACTGGAGACCGACTCACTCGACTCGTTCGTCGACCGCGTCGCCGCGATGGAGCCGACCTTCGGCGGCGTCAACCTCGAGGACATCGCCGCGCCGGCGTGCTTCGAGGCCGAATCGCGCCTGCGCGATCGGATGGACGTCCCGGTGTTTCACGACGACCAGCACGGCACCGCGATCATCACCGGCGCGGCGCTGCTCAACGCCGCTGACATCGTCGAGAAGGACCTCGCGGATCTGGAGGTCGTCTTCTCCGGCGCGGGGGCGGCCGCCACCGCGACCGCGAAGTTCTACACGTCGCTGGGGGTTCCGGCCGAACAGATCACGATGTGCGACATCGACGGCGTGATCACCCCCGAACGGGCCGACGAGGGCGACCCACACGACCACGTCGCCCAGTTCGCGACCGACGCCGACGCGGTCGGCGGCACCGACCTCGCGGACGCGATCGGCGGCGCGGACGTGTTCGTCGGGCTGTCGGTCGGCGGGATCGTCAGTCCGGAGATGGTTCGGTCGATGGCCGACGACCCGGTCATCTTCGCGATGGCGAACCCCGACCCCGAGATCGCCTACGACGACGCGAAGGAGGCCCGCGACGATACCGTCATCGTCGCGACCGGCCGGTCGGACTACCCGAACCAGGTGAACAACGTCCTGTGTTTCCCGTTCGTGTTCCGGGGGGCGCTCGACGCTCGCGCGCGTAATATCACCGAGGGTATGAAGGTCGCCGCCGCGGAGGCGCTCGCGGAGCTGGCTCGCGAGGACGTGCCCGACGGCGTCAGGAGGGCCTACGGCGACCAGCCGCTGGAGTTCGGCCCCGAGTACGTCATCCCGAAGCCGCTCGACGAACGCGTGCTGTTCGAGGTCGCCCCCGCGGTCGCGGAGGCCGCCGTCGACGAGGGCGTGGCCCGACGCGACCTCGACCGCGACGGGTACGTCCGCGAGCTGGAGGACCGCCTCGGCGGCAGCCGGGAGGCGATGCGCGCCGTGTTGACGGAGGCGAAGCGCGACCCCAAACGGCTGGTGCTGGCGGAGGGAAGCGACGAGACGGTCGTCCGCGCCGCCTACCAGCTCGTCGACCGCGGCATCGCCGAGCCGCTGCTCGTCGGCGATCGCGACACTGTCGAGGCGACGCTCGACGAACTCGGATTCGACTTCAGCCCGGAGATCGTCGACCCGGCGGAAGTCGATCTCGACCCATACGCGGAGTTGGTGTACGAGCGCCGCAAGCGCAAGGGCCTCACCCGGAGCGAGGCGCGGGACCTGCTGTACGAGAACGACGCGCTCGCGAGCGCGCTCGTCGCCGCCGGCGACGCCGACGCGATGCTCACCGGGCGCACCCACCACTACCCGAGCGCGCTGCGGCGGCCGCTACAGATCGTCGGCACCGCCGACGACGCCGAGTACGCCGCCGGCGTCTACATGCTCGCGTTCGACGACCGCGTGGTCTTCTGTGCGGACGCGACGGTGAACCAGGACCCGGACGCCGACGTGCTCGCGGAGGTGACGAGACACACCGCCGAGCTGGCTCGCCGGTTCAACGTCGAGCCGCGGGCGGCGCTGCTGTCGTACTCGGACTTCGGCTCCGTCGACAACGAGGGCACCCGAAAGCCCCGCGAGGCCGCCCGCCGCCTGCGCGAGGACCCCGAGGTCGACTTCGCCGTCGACGGCGAGATGCAGGCCGACACCGCCGTCGTCGACGACCTGCTCTCGGAGGACTACGAGTTCGCGGAGCTGGATGCGCCAGCGAACGTGCTCGTCTTCCCGAACCTGGAGGCGGGCAACGTCGCCTACAAGCTGCTCCACCGCCTCGGCGACGCCGCCGTCGTCGGGCCGATGCTTGTCGGGATGGCCGAGCCCGTGCACGTGCTCCAGCGCGGCGACGACGTCGCCGACATCGTCAACCTCGCCGGCGTCGCGGTCGCGACCGCCGGCGACGACTAACGGCTCGCGATGACCGAGGTTCCGCGGCGACTGACGCCCGGAATCGGTTCGGTCGGGGCCGCTCCGGCCGGAGACGCCGGACGGCCGGGGGTCGATATCGACGTTCATTCACTCCCGATCCGGATATGGGGACGTTCTTTCCGGAATCGAGTCCGTGTTCGGATGAACGCCCGAGGTCGTCGTCGCAAACGGGACGAACCAAACGTATTTGAACGACGGCGGTGAGTGTGAGATAGACGCAGATGGACCTGACCAGCAGCCAGCGGGAGATCCTGAACACCCTCGTCAACGGGTACGAGGAGACGGAGTCCCCGATGCCGGCCACCGAGATCGCCGAGGTCTGCGACCGGCACGTGGGGACGATCCGGAACCTGATGCAGATGATGAAGTCGCTCGGGTTGGTCGAGGGCGTCCCGGGATCGGAGGGCGGGTACGTGCCGACCGACGCCGCCTTCGAGGCGCTGGACCGCGATCCGGCCGACGGCGGCGACGGCGAGACCCTGGGCCTCGCCCACGACTACGACCGGGTCGACGTGGCCGTCGAGTCGATCGACTTCACAAACGTCCACCACCCGGAGAAGTGCCGAGCGACCGTGACGTTCCGGGAGTCCGTCACGCGGTTCAGCGTCGGCGACCCGGTGATTGTCGGGCCGACGCCGAACTCGGGGCTCGTGATCACGGGACAGGTCGAGGCGACCGACGAGGGACGTAACGTCCTCCATCTCGACGTAGCGCGGATGGAGGCGCCGCTGGAGCGGTAGGGGACGGCCAGCGCCCGACGCGTCCACGCCGTGAGTTCGACTCCCTGTTTCTATGGGTCCGACGACGACGAGTCGAACGCCAACTCGAGTTCGTGGAAGTAGCGCGGAGCGTCGCGGCCGTCGGTTCGACCGCCGGTCGTCGGCGGGCGCGAACGTGTCCGATCGGACGCGACGTGCCGGGCGGCACACCGGCGGACGAGTTCCCGGTCCGCGTCGACGGCGTCGGCGGTCCGCTCGATGCCGAGGTCGTGATCGACGAGGCGTACGAGGATCGCGTCGGTCAGTTCGGGGGACGCTCCATCCGGTAACCCCCGCGTGCTGTCGGACCCGACCGCGCCCGACCGACGGCGGTCGCACCGATCCGCGTACGCGAACGAACACCCGAGCCGGCGCCCGACCGCGTCCAGCTCGCTCGCGTACGTTGCGCCCAGCGGCCGGAGGTCCGCGGCCGCGTCGCCGTACCGCGTCGTCCGCCCGAGGAGGGTGTCGGTCCGGTTCGTCGTGCCCACGACGAGCCGGTCGTCCACGTTGGCGACGTAGTATCGACAGGCCGTCCGGACCCGCGAGACGAACTCGCCCAGGTCGGTCGCGCCCGCGCGCTCGGTGACACGCGAGGGAAGCGCCGCCTCGAGTTCCGTGACGAGCGGCCTGATCGTCACCCTGTCGTCGGCGATCCCGAGGTCCTCGGCGATCGATTCGGGAGCCGGGTCATCGAGTCCGGCCGCTTTGTGACACGGGAGGTGGAGTCCGCGAACCCGATCGGCCCCGAGCGCCTCGACGGCGATCGCGGCTGCGACGCTCGATTCCCGGCCGGCGCCGAGATCGACGACGACGCCCCCGGCGTCGGCGGCGTCGACGCGGGACCGAACGAGGTCCTGGGCACGCTCGACGGTCGTGGCCGCCCGGCGGGAACCGCCGATGACGGCCCGATCGTCGTCCCCGCCCGCGTCCGATTCGACGGTCGCGTCCCCGACGGTCCGGGACGGCGCCGGCGGCCGTGACCGCTTGTGAGCGTTGCGTTCGACCCGATCGACGATCCGGGTGACGGTTTCGCGGTCGACGCCCGTCGCCTCGTCGATGGCCGTCGCCGGGCCGCGCGGCGACGTGTCGACGAGCGACCCCAGAACGGTGTCGAGCGTCGCGTAGGAGGCGCCGAGCTCGGACTCGTCGGTTTGGCCCCGCCAGAAGCCCGCCGTCGGCGGCCTGGAGACGATCTCCGGCGGCACGTCGAGGTGTGTCGCGAGCGCCCGGACGGCCGTCTTGTCGTATTCGCCGAGCGGGTGCAGGTCGGCGGCGCCGTCGCCGTACTTGGTGAAGTAGCCGAGCAGCCGCTCGGTCCGGTTGCTCGTCCCGACGACGATACCGTCGGACGCGTCGGCGACGAGGTGTGCACACGCCATCCGGAGGCGGGCCGCGAGGTTTCCGGCGGCGACGGCGTCGCCGTCGGCCGCGATGCGGGGGGCGACGTACCGTTTGAACACGTCGAGGGCGGGCTCGAGCGGCACGGTCGCGTGATCCACTCCGAGCGAGTCGGCGTACGACCTGGCGTCGCGGACGTGCTCCTCGTCGGTCGTGTCCGTCGGCATGATCAGCGCCGTCACGGCGTCGGCGCCGAGCGCATCGACCGCGAGCGCGGCCGTGGTGGTCGAGTCGACGCCCCCGGAGAGACAGACGACGCCGTGCGACGCGTCGACCGCCTCTGCTGTCTCCCGGATCAGCTTCGTCGACCGGGAGCGAAGCAGCTCGGGGTCGCCGGTGCCTGGGCTTCCGTCGGTCGACGAGGCCGTCTCGGGGCATCCGGCTGCCACCGTCAGTCACCTCCCGGCCCGTCTTCGCCCCCGACCGTTCCGTCTCCGCCCCCGAGGTCGAGGGCTGTCGCGTCCGTCGCCGACGCGGGCGCCGGGAGGTCGTACGCGACGCTCGACTGGATCCACGCGTTCACCCGGTCGCGATCGTACACGATCACGCCGCCGTCGACGAGCGAGATCCGGCCGTACCTGTGTGTCACGGACGGATCCGTCGGCGCATCGCCCTCGGCGGGCGGGTCCGTGGTCACGACGATCCTCCCACGGTCGCCGTCACCGTACGGACCGGACGAACGTAGCCGTCGGAACCGTTCTGCGGCGCTGTCACACTAGTTCTGAACACTCCACAGGGATTTTCCGATACGGCTAATTGGTTGTTACAGGTTTTGGGAGTTAGTCTGGAGGTGCGTCCACTCATCGTAGTGAGAACACCGATATCGATCGTAAAAATATTTTCGGACAGTAGAATAATATTCCACGATATCAGCTAGTGTACTAGAACACGAAGTCGACAGCAAGTGGACAGTCACCTAATTTATCAGCGTGTTTGTTCCGATCCGGCTAGCAAGTGACGCACGCCGACATCCGGTCCGGATCGGTCGCCGCGGTCCCCGCGTGGGACTCGTCCCGACGAGAGGATCGCACGTCGCCGGTTCCGTTTGCGGTACACTCGGGGTAGTCTGACCGTACCCCGTCACGTCCGGTGGATTCGTCCAGTTCGGGAGGGCCCGTTCCGCCGCATGATACTAGCAGGATAACACTTAGTACCCATGAGTCTGGTATATCTGTCAATGCCGCTTCGTCCCGTCGATCGCGACGTTCTGGAAGATATCTCACAGGACATCTCACAGTCCAATTACGGGTTCCTGTACGTCGACCGCGTCCGCGACGACCTGAAGGACCAGTACCAGAGTCGGGAGAAAGGCCGATTGAAGGCGCCGAAGCTGTCGACATCCGACGTGAAGGAGTCCCTTCGCGATCTGGCGGAGGACGAGAACTACAGCCTCGAACGGATCCGGTCGGGGGTGTTCTACTGGGACCCGTTCGGCAGCGGCACGCGAACGGGGATCACCGAGCGTCTCAAGGGCGTCTTCCGGGATCAAATGGTCGTCACGACGGAGGACCTCCGGAAGGCGTTCGATCTGGCCCACGAGGACGCGGACTTCTTCGCCAAGCAACTGCGGCGACAGAACCTCGTGATGCGTATCGCCGCGGGGAGCCGGGACTACTACTCCGTCGGTTCGCGCCTGAAGGAGGAGACCGGCGAGGACGACCTCAAAGGGAAGCTCAAGCGGCGCGCGACCCACGGCAAGCTCTCACACGGCCAATTGGAGGAGGCCATCTCGGTGGCCGCAACCTCGGACGTGATCGGCTACCTCCAGGGTGAAGGGCTCATCATCGACATGGACGGCGAGTACCTCGTCCGAAGCGCGCTGGATGAGTTCGCCGAGAAGCTCGCCGACGACCTCGGCGACGACGTGAGCCGGGCGTTCGAGGACGCCGGCAACGTGATGCCGACCGGCGAGTACGACTCGCTGATCGAATCGGAGATCGAGGTGCGGTCGAACGTGCTCGCGCACGTCAGGTCCAGCGGCGCCGACATCGGCAAGCGGGACGTCATCGAGGCCGTCCGGGAGCAGTACGACGACGAGGACGGGGACCCTCACGTCGAGGTGCTCGAGGCGCGCAGCCTCGCCGTGGCGGTCGAGCCGTTCGACCGCATGGTCGAGGGGCGGGCCGAGGACCTCACTCGACCGCTGCTGCAGGACCTGACGGCGACGACGGCCGACAACCTCAAGCAGGAACTCCGCGAGGAGATCGAGGAGCTCCACCTCACGACGAGCGACGCCGGTAACGCGTACGCACGGACGAAGGTCCGCGAACGCGGCGAGGAGCTGATCGACGAGCGATTCTGAACCCCCACACCCCTACCAATTACAATGCGATACACTAGCTTCGAGGAAGACGAGGAGTCCGGGACGGTCGTCGCACGACCGAAGAGCCAGACCGATTCGGCGGTGCGGTTCGAGCACGGCTTCGCCGAGTGGTCCGACGAGGACAGCGGGAACTGGGAGGAGCTGCTCGCACACCTCATGGAGGAGGTCCTCGGCGGCGAGGAGCTCTCCATCGACCAGGACGGCAACGCAGTAATCGACGTCGAGGACGCCGCACAAACGCTCGCGGAGAGCGAACACGCCCGCAGCGAGGACTCCGCGCGCGCTATCATCGACTACCTCGGCCACAACGACATCGTCACGATCGAGCAGTCGACGGTGACCGTGCTGCGGCCGCCTCACACCTACGACGAGGACGAAATGGACCGCGCGGTGAAGATGTACAGCAACTGGGCGGCGGCGTTCGACACGCTCACCGAGCGGATCGAGACGGCGGTCAGCCGGGTCGAGGAGGCCCAAGAGCGGCTCACCTCCCGGGCCGAGGAGACGACCGACGTGACCGAGCACCTCCAGAACCTCCGCGAGAAGCGCGAGGAGTACAAACAGGAGATGCTCTCGATCGCCGGCGACCGCGATATCGACGACCTCGACGAGGAGGAACGGCGAAAGTTCGACCACGCCCGCGAGCAGTACTACCACTACGACAACCTCGTCGAGCAGGAGGAGAAGCAAGGAGAGACGATCCCGAACCCGAACCCCGATCAGATGGACCTCGGGGAGATCATCAACCAGCTCGAATCGACCAAGGACCAGTTCTCGATCGAGCAGGAGCGCCTGCGCGACCGCATCCGGACCCAACAGCTGTGGCCGACGGAGGCGGTCGCCGCCTCCGAGCAGTTCACGAACGTGCTGTCGGCGATGGGCAACGTCGTCCCCAAGCAACAGCGGATGGAGGAGGAGGACGCACAGAGCGTCCTCGACGGCCTCCGCGGCAACTCCGAGGAGATGGCCGAGTTGAACGAGTCCTCCCAGGCGATCGCCCAAGAAGAAACCGAGACGGGACCGATCACGGAATCGTGAGGATGTGGACCGGGACCAGTTCGAGCGTCGACGACGGCGTCGAGTCGCGACCGCCGTCCGGAGAGATTTCGGGGGGTCGGAGGTAACCGCGTGTCCCGCCCGTCCACCGTCGACCCGTGGGTCGACCGCGTCGCCGCCGTCGAGCACACGTGCGACCGGATCCTCTCGTGGACGGAGCCGCCCGAACCACGGCGGGTCTGGGCGGCGATCGCGTCGTTCGACGCGTCGCTGCGCGGGATCGGGACGGTGCTGGCCGATGCATACCCCCTCCCGGTCCCGGCGACGACTGACGACGGGCGGATCGCGGAGGCGGTCGAGCGAGTGATCACGGCGGCCATCGACGGCGAGGAACCGCCGACGGACGCCGTCGAGACGGCCCGCGACGCGGATCGGATCACGGTCGTCGAGTCCGGGTCGCCGACGGTCCCGCTCGCGACTGCCGGCGCGCCGGTCGCGAACTGGTTCGTGCTGGTTCCGGTCGTTGCCGACCGACTCGACCGCGCCGCCGGCATGGTCGAGCGCGGCGCCGGCCGGATGGAACTGTACGACCGCGACGACTCCGCGGCCGCGCTATACGACGTCGCTGGCGCGCTTCGTGACACCGGGACGACGGTTCGAAACGTTGCCACGCGGACACTGTGGGTCAACCCGCCGGACGGGTTGGTCGACGCCGAGGACAGGCGGGTTCGCGAATACGTGACCCGAACGATGAACGCCTACAACCCAGTCACATGACGAGTGTCAATCTCACGCCGATCACGAAGGAGGAGCAGCCGACGTCCCACGTCACCGTGGGAGAGAGCAAGGTGGGGCCGAGCGCCGAGATCGCCCGCGTCCGGCACGCGGGCCGGGAGGCGTTCTTTCGCGTCGACACCGAGGACGACGGCTTCGCGAGCACGATCAAGAACAAGGTCTACCTGAACAGCAACGTCGCGACGCTGTTCGGCGGCATCAACCGAACGAACGACTTCTACGTCGACACCGACGTGTCGCTCGGGTCGGTCCGGACCTGCAAGCGCGCGAGCATCTACGCCGAAGGGGTCAACGAGGAGGCGCTGGCCTCGGCGCTCGCCGAGCGTCAGTTCCTATTGCATCCCATCCACGAGGTGGCCGACATCGGCGGCGAGCGTGTCGAGTTCGTCGTCGACGAACTGGAGCCGCGGGGGACGACCCTCCGGGTCGACGACGACACCGAATTCGAGTTCCTCGACGAACCGCCCGCGAGCACGGGCCCGCCGGCCGGGGCCGACGCCGGCGCGGGCGGAGGGGGCGACGGGTCGGCCGGCGGCGGTAGAGGCGGTGCCGGCGGGCAGGCCGACGAGGAGGAGGCCAACATCGACATCACCCCGAAGAACCCGACGACGAGCTTCGAGGAGGACGTCGCGGGACTGGAGGAGGTGAAGCAGACGGCGGAGATGATGCTGTCGCTGTTCGAGCCGGACGTGCGCGACGAGGTCGTCGAGCGTTACGGCGAGGAGTTCGCCGACCGCGGCGGCGGCATGATGCTGTACGGGCCGCCCGGCTGCGGGAAGACGCTCGTCTCGGAGGCGATCGCCTACGAGGCGAAGCACAACACCGACATCGAGGACAGCTACGGCGAGGTCGTCTTCCTCGAGGTTCGCGGCAGCGACGTGGTCTCGAAGTACTCCGGCGAGTCCGAGAAGAACGTCCGCGCGGCCTTCGAGCAGGCCCACGAAGCCGCCGGCGACGGGTTCGCCGTCCTCTTCTTCGACGAGGTGGAGACGCTCATCCCCGACCGGTCGGACGACAACCTCCAGCGCCACGAGCGCGCGCTGACGAACGCGTTCCTCCAGGAGATGAACGACGTGGAGGACAACCTGCTGGTGATCGGCGCGACGAACATGCCCTTCAGCATCGACCCGGCGGCGACCCGACGGTTCCCGATCCAGCAGTTCATCCCGCAACCCGACGCCGACGTGATGTCGGAGGTGTGGCGCACGTCGCTGGGACGCATCGGCGAGGACCTCGACGAGGAGGCGCTCGAGGAGCTGGGGGAGGCGTCGGTCGGGTACACTCCCGCCGAAATCGCCGACCGCGTGCTCGGCTCGGAGCTGCAGCGCGAACTCATCGAGAGCGTCATCGACGGCGACGCGATCACACCCGACAAGCAGTACCTCCTGGAGAAGCTGGAGGAGTCGGAGCCCAAGACGGTTCGCCAGTACGTCTCATCGACGATGAAGCAGGCCTCGGAACTTGAGGGGTACCCGGAAATGAAGCGCTACCTCGAGGAGCAGGCCAAGCAGATCCGTGAGGAGAACGCCGCGAGCGCGGACGCGAACGCGGCCGCGACGCCCGACGGCGGAGCCCCCGCGGACGACGGCCCGGACGAGCCGGGTGAGGACACGGGGGCCGAGTAGCCGTGGACGACGCCGGCTCGAACCCGGAGGAGTGGGACGACGCCTCGGCGGACCCTGACTCCGACGAGTGGGGCGACCGACCGGACGACGGCCGGGACGAGCCGACGAACGAGGCAGCCGTCGACGAGTCGGAAGCGGCGGCAACGGCGGAAACAGCGAGCGAAGCGACGACGGCGGAACCGGCCGACCCGGCGGAAGCGACGGAAACGACGACACCGCCTGACTCCGATGATGCGTCGGACGACGCCGACGACGAGTTCGGCCCGGATGCCGACGAGGCTGAGGTCCCCGAACGGTACGTGCAGGTGGACGCCTTCGACATGCCGGAGGTCGCGGCCGCCGACGCCGGCTCCGGCGCCATCGCGGTCGCGACCGCCGACGGCCGGATCTCGCTCATCACGTCGGGCGACCGTCGCCGGGTCGCCCGCAGGGACGACGTGGTCGACGTCGCCGTCGCGGACAGGGTGTACGCACTCGGCGACACGGAACTCGAGGCGTTCTCGCACGCGGGGAGCCGAGTGTGGGGCGTCGACATCGCGGACGGCCGGTCGGTCGACGCCGACCCCGATGCCGATCGGGTATACGTCAGAACCGGCGACGGCGAGTTCGTCGTCATCGAAGGCCGGACCGGCATCGAGGCGGGCCGGTTCGACCAACCACATGCCGAGGTCGCCGAGTCGCCGGCGGTCGCGGCCGCGGACGGCAGGCTCGCGGTCGCCTCGTGGTCGTTCCTGACGGTGCTCGATTCCTCGGGCGATCAGCTCGACGAGCAGACGCTGTCGGGCGCAGTCACGGACGTCGGGCTGCTTCCCGGGCGTGCGGTCGTCTCCCTGAAGGACGGCCAACTCGTCGGCTACGAGGGTGACGAGCAACTGTGGGGGATCGACGGCGACGTCTCCTGGCTGGCGGACGCCGGCGTCGCCGGGCTGGCGGCCCGCGTCGCCGGCAGCGACTTCGCGGTCGACGCCGACGGCAACCGTCACCCGATGGACGGGGTCAGCGGCACGCCGATCGCGGCGACCCCGTCGCTGGACCTCGTGTGTACGGTCGGAAGCGGGACTGCGACGGTGTACGCGGCGGTCGGACGGGCCGACGAGTCGGTCGGCGTCCGCGTCGAGTCGGAGTCGCTTCGGCCAGCCGACCCGACCGTCGTGCTCGCGTTCACGAACGAGGGCGACCGCGCCGTCGAGGTCGACGCGACCGTCGAGGCCGAGGGCGCCGACGTCGCCTCCTCGACCGTGTCCGCCACGATCGACGCCGGCGCGACCCAGCGTCGGCGCGTCTCGCTGCAGGCGCTGTCGGCCGACGAGGTGACGGTCGCCGCCGCCGTCGGCGAGGCGTCGACCGAGAAGACCCTCGAGGTCCAGGAGGAGACCACCGCGCTCCACGTCGAATCGGTCCTCCACGGCGTCGAGGACGGCGTGCTGTCGGCGGCGATCGACGTGGAGAACGACGGGGAAACGAGCGTGACGGGCGTGACCGTCGGCGAAACGCCGGTCGGGACGCTCGATCCGGGGGAGTCCGAGCGAGTTCCGTTCGAGCAGGACCTCCCCAGCGGCGCGGTTCGTGTTCGGGCGGACGGCGTCGACCCCCTGGAGGCCGAGACGAGCGTTCCCGCGACGCCGACGGGGATCGAGATCGAAGCCGAGTCCGACGGCTTCCTCTCGGTGACGCTGCACAACGACACGCCCGTCGCCGTCGACGACGAGGTCACGATCGACGGCGTTCCCGACGGGAACGGCTCGTTCTCGATGCCGGTGTCGATCCCAGCGAACGGCGCCTATCGGCTCGCGCTCCCGGTCGCCTCCTCCGGCGAGCGCTCCGTGACGGTCGAAACGAGCGGCGGGCGCGTCTCCGAACGGCTCTCGCTGAACCGGTGTTCGCTGCTTCAGGACGACACCGGCGGAGGCGTCGCGAACCGAGCTGGCGGCGGCAGCACCGATCGGGGCGTGTCCGGATCGTCGACCGGGACGGCCGCCGGTCCGCGGTCGGATCGCGGCGGCGGATCCGTCCCCGTCTCCATGGACCGGCAGTTCCCGTCGGCGGACCCCAGGCGGGGCGTCGTGTTCGAGGAGCGGTTGGTGGTGTCGAACGAGTCGGCCGAACCCGTCGAGTTCGAGCTTCGAACGGACGACGGTGCCTACGCCCAGCGACTGAAGGTCCGCGCGAACGGGCGGGCGGTCGGCACCCGATACCACGTGCCGCTGGAGTCCACGCTGTCGCTCCCGCGAGTCGAACTCGAACACGAGGGACGAACCACGTCGGTTCCCGCGACCGAACTCGCGGTCGATGACGGCGGGCTGGTCGCGGTGATCGCATGGGGGCAGTCCGCCGGCGGCGACGGCGGCGAGCTCTCGGTGACCGTCGAGAGCGACGAGGGAACGTGGGAGGTCGAGGAGGCCGTCGTCGGCGGCGAGCCGTCGGAGCAGATCGACGCGGAGGTGACTCCCGATTCGCCGGCACATGCCACGGTCGCCACGCCGTACACGCTCCGCGACGACGTTGCGAAGGCGTTCGTTCGTGCCCGCCGGACCGACGGCCGATCGACGAACGGCGAGGTCCAGCAGGTCAACACCCTCGTCGTTCACGATTCGGTCGTGGCCGGGGACGGCGACCGCGTGGACGACCTGACCGTCGAGGTCGAGCCCGACTCGCGCGTCGAGCGCGGCTTCGGGTCGGTGTTCCTCTCGGTCACGAACGACGGATCGCGGCCGGTCGGCGGCGTCTCGATCGACGCGGACGGGCCGCACGTCGAGAAGGCGATGTACGCCGACGGCGACGACGGCGAGACGATCGATCCGGAGTCGTCGATCCGCTACCTAGTCGATCTCGAGGGCGTCGAATCGGGCGACGAGGTCGTCGTCGACGCCGAGATCTCCGCCGGCGAGGCCGCCACTCGCGCGACCGTCTCGGCGGTCGCCGACGAGGAGGCGGCCGTCGCGTCCGACGACTGGACCCTCGACGTCGAGACGGACGACTCCCGATTGCCGTCCCGACTCTCGACGCAGTACGAGTGATCCACGGGGGCGCAACCGAGTAGCAGCCGAAACCGACCGCGGTCAACGCGCTCGGGCCAGTTTTCATCCGACTCCTGTGTGTGGCATCTGTGGTCGTCTCCTGTACCAGATACCGTTGGTCGACTCTAAGAGTGCGTACGGACCGGACCCAGCGAAACGAAATTCACCGACAGAACAGTGACGGCCCCGTCGGCATTCGGGCTCTTGTGTCGGCTGAGACGGGACAGCCGGGAGTTCCTCACGTGGACGTCCGCGGGAGGAACTCGCCGGTCGTGGCCGCCTCGGCGTCCTGCACGTACGCGTACGTGCGGAAGGCGACGCGGACCAGCACGAGCACGACGACGAGCGCGTAGGTCCCGATCGCCCCGAAGAGCCCGTAGCGACTGATCGTCAGCCGCCCCTCCACTGTCGACGCCCGGTCAGCCGTAGTGCTCGCCTCGTCGCTGGCGCCGGCCGCCTCGAAGCCCTCGACGGAGTCGTCATAGCGACCGTTGATCCGGTCGATGCGTTCGAGTACGGTGTCCGCGCGCGCCGGGTTGAAGACGAGCGGGTAGCCGGCGAGCACGAGCGTGGCGTTCGATCGGTACGCTGCGTACGCGGAGTCGGCCGTCGCGCGGTCGCTCGCGGCATCGTCGACGAGCGACCGGTAGCGCGCCGACGCGTCCTCGTAGCCGGACTGGTGTCGCTGCTCGGCTTCCTCGTCGTCCGTGTAGTCGGCAAGCTGCATCAGCGATCGGTGCGCCTCCGCGGATTCGATCGCGGTCTCGTTCGCCTCGGCGACCTCGCTGTAGTGCTCACGCTGGGTGGAGACGGTGGCCTCGAACGCCGAATCGGCCGCCGCGACCCCGCCCTGTGCGGTCGACCGAAGTTCGGGCTGTTCGAGCGAGTCGGCGTACTGCCGCATCAGGTCACGGGCGACGGCCGCCCTGGCGAGCGAGCGCTGTGCCTGCGCGTAGCTCCCGTTCTCCTGTGCAGCCCGGGCGGCGTCCAGCGAGTCGACGAACAACAGCGTCGCCCGTCCCGCAGCCAGCCCCCGCGACAGGTCGGAGCCGGGGACCTCGTCGTCGCCGCGGAGGCGCTCCTCCATCGACAGGAGCATGTCGTTCATCGGCGTTGCCGTGTCGCGTTTCCACTGTTCCTCGGAGTCGTACTCGCCGAGGGGCTCGGTGATACGGTCGAAGCTGTACGGCTTCGCCGCCGCGGTCACGGTGATCGTCTGCGTCTCGACGCCGTCGCCGGAGATACGGAACCGCCAGCGGTACTGCTGGTACAGCTCCGCCTGCGTATCGAACTGCAGGGCGACGACCATCGGCCGCACCTCGCCCGCCTCGACGGTGCCGCTGGGCTGGCTGACCACCGTGAGCCAGCGGTCCGGGCCGTCGACCTTCTCGACCTGCAGGTTCTCGATCGACTCGAAGCCGAGTCGCTCGGCCACGTCGATCGTCTGTGTGCGGTTCTCGGTGATCGTCACGTCGCCGTACGTGACAGACTCGGACACCGACAGCTCGGGTTCCTGCGCGATCGTCACCGTCCGCGTGATCGTCTGTGTGCCGGCGTCCTCCGTCTGCACGGTTATCTCTACGTCGTATTCCCCCTCAGGCGTGTCGTCGTCGGCCGCCAGAGAGAGCGTCGCCGAGCCGGTCGAGAGTCCCTCGACGGTGTTCGGGACGCTCGAGACGTCGGCGGTGATGTACTCGCCGCCCTGCACCATCTCCGCCTCGGCGCTCACGACGTTCATCTCCAGGTCGCCCGAGTTGACGATGCCGACCTCCTCGCTCGCTTGGAACGTCGACGTCGAGGACTTGGGTTCGTCGAACGGGATGTCCGTGTCGGACGCTTCGACCTCCTCGAGGTTCGCGGGGTAGATCACCCGCCCGGTGACGGTGAACGTGTAGCTTGGCGCGTCCTGCGCCTCCGGCGTCACCCGGACGTCCCACTCCAGTTCATCGTGTTGGTCCGCGGTGTCTCGCGCGTTCATCGTCACCGAGACGGTATCGCTGCCGCCCGGGCTCGTGGTGGCGTACTGGAGCCCGTCGAAGGAGACGCTGCCGTCCGTCTCCGCGCCGATGATCTCGACATCGAGCCCGTCGATGCCGTCGTTGCCTGCGATCTCCTCGATCTGGAAGTCGACCGTGCTTGAGGAGCCGACGAGCACGTCGCCGACGTTCACCTCGTCGTCGGGTACCGAGGCGATCGGCGGCTTCGCCACGTCGACGGAGACGGTTACATCCCGGTTTTGGGTACTCTGGAGGTTGTCCTCCAGTGTCATAGTGAAGCTGTACGATCCCGCAGTAACGTCGTCGTCCGCGGTTACTTGTATCTCCACGTCCCCATCTCCGAACCCGTCGATCGTGTCGGGGAGCGACTCGGTTTCGACGGAGAATCCGTCCGGGACGTTCGAGAACGTCGCCTCGGAGATCACCATCGCACCCTCGCCGTCGTTCGGGACACTCACGTCGAAGGTCGTCGATTGCGACTGGCTGTTGGGATCGTCGAATACCAGCGTCGGATCACCGGTGTCCGGGGTTCCGAACTCGGGGTACAGTAACCTGACATCCACTTCCAGCGGCTCGGATGCGTAGACACTGTTTCCTTCTACTTCGGCCGTTCCCGAGTAGGTGTCGTCCGCGACATCCCCGGTGACGACTACTTCGTAGGTGACCTCGTACTCCTCACCAGCGGTGACTTCCCAGGAACTGGAGCTTCCTGAGTCAGTTCCGCCTACTTGCTCCCACGAGTCGAACTCGAAGACGACGTTCCCGTTCGCGCGAGTGATCTCGTCGGTCGCATCCACGGTATCGTTAGCGTCGGCCGTGAACGTGAACGACAGCTCGTCGCTCACCGTCTGGTCCGTGAGCGCCGCGTCCTTCTCGACAGTCACGTTGGCAGCGATAGCCGGCGTCGCCGCGCCGAGCGCGACGACGACGGCGAACGCGACCGCGAACAGCCGCACGGCGGTCGTCGTCCGGCTCATTGGCCCGACACCTCCACAGGGTCGCGCGGGACGATCCGTCCCACCTTCGAGCCGTCCACGTCCTCGGCCCACGTCGCGATCCGCCAGCCGAAGGCGGCGGCGACGAGGCCGACGAGGAGCGCGTACACGAGCGCGAGAACGGTCGCCGCGACCGACAGCGAGAACAACGCGTCGTTGGTCGCGGTCGCGAGCGTGTTCGCGCGTTCGCTCTCGGCGGAGAGCCCGTGTTTCTCGGCCAACTGTGCGGCGACGGCCGCGTCACTGTTCGCCGAGCGCGCGTCGGTGTACGTGCCGAACACGCCCGGACCAAGCGCGGTTATCGCCGCGACGGGGGAACCACACGCGTCGCCGCAGTCGTCGACGAACGTCCCGGCGGCGCTCATCGACGACTCCATCCGCGCGCGGTCGGACTCGTAAATCGCCCGAACGCGACTCGCCTCGGCGCTGACCGTCGAGTACCGGTCGCTCGCGCCGGCAGCCTCGAACGCAGCCGCGGCGCTCTCAAGGGCGGCGAGTTCCTCGGACGTGTCTGTCGCCTCGCGCGATCGCTCGTACAGCGCCTCGCCGCGCTGGCGGTAGAAGCGTTCGAGACCGAGGCGCGCTAACGTCGCGTAGTTGTCGCCGCCGGCCGCCTCGAGCCGATCGATGGCCTCCGCGGTGGCGTCGGCTTGGTCGAGGCTCTCGGCGCTGCTGTCGTTCTGTGCGGCGCCGTAGGCCGCGGTGAACTCGTCGAGGACGGCCACGACCGCGGCCATACGTTCGCGGTCGGCCTCGGTGAACTCGCCGGTCTGTACGTCCGTGACCGCCTGTCCGCGCATCACCTCGAACTCACTGTACGTCGACAGCGCCGGCGAGTCCTCGTACTGCCGCAGTTCCGCGAGGAACTCGTCGGCCGTCTCGGCGTCCGTCTGGGCCGCCCCGACGGGCACCGTGCCGACGACGAGCAGGAGACACACGGCGATCGTTGCGATCGGTGGGGTAGAGTGATTGGATAGCATCGTCAGTACATCGTCCTGTTGAGTCGGTCGAGCAGCCGCGGGTGTTCGAACAGTTCCGAGACCGCCTCTGCGAACCCGGCGACGGCGAAGACGAACGCAGCGTTGCGCACCTCGTCCGACTCCCTCGTCTCGCTTTCGTACGCCTGTAGTTCCTCGAGGACGTCGCCCGCGGGCGAGATGACGTTGACCTCGCCGCGGTTGTCCTCGACGGTCGATTCCGCCTCCGAGAGCTTCGATTTTAGTTCGGCTCGCTGGCTCACGCGGTCGGCCGCTGCCAGCTCGAAGAGGTCGTCGAGGTCGTAGTCGGCCCGCCACTCCTCGGAGGCCTCGCGCATGTCGGCGCACGCGCTGAAGAGGTCGACGTTGTGTTTCGTGTTCATCGCGTTGTCGACGCCCTCGACGCAGCCGCGACCCGCGGACAACGTCGCGTCGACGACCGGGTCGGGTTCGACGCCGGTCTCCGCGAAGCGGGTTCCCGACTCGGGAACCCGTTCGACGGCGTCGGCCAGCGACTGCGCGACGCTGGCGTAGTAGCCGTGGATGGCGGAGTCGAGCCGCCCGCCCGGCAGGAGGTCGTCCGCCTCGCGGCGCAACGCCTCCAGCGATTCCCGCTGTGTCGCCGATAACTCGTATTCGAAGGGCACGTCCAGCGTGACGGACGTGGTGTCGTCCTCGGGGACGGTGACCCGCGATCGAACGTCCTCGAACGGGGCGCCGTCGACCGAGCCGACGAGCGTGTACTCGCCCGCCGGAAGGCCGACCGCGTCGTCGCCCTCGTCGGTCGGGCTCGATTCCTGGAGCCGTTCGCGTAGCCACTCGTCGTCGGTGTCGAGGCTGACATTTACCGCGTCAGTCGGCTCCCCGCCGATGGCGGTTTCGAGCCTGAGTGTGCCGGTCTTACCGACGACCCGCAGCTCCGACGGGAGGTCGTTCGGGTCGTTCACCCTGCGGGAGTCGGGCTCGTATCGGTCGTGTGTCGCGGTCACCTCCACGGAGGAGGCGGTCACCGGGAGCGTCAGCGACGCCCGCCCGTTGGCGTCGGTCGTCTCGGAGATCCGCTCGCCGTCGAACTCGGCGGTCACGGTCGCACCCTCCACCGGCTCCCCCGTCTCGTCGATGACGCTGACGTGTTTGCTCACGGGTTGGAAGCTGAGCGTCAGTTTCTCGTCGAGCAACTCCGCCGTCTCGGTGACGGTGGTGCCGTTGTAGGAGGCGGTGAACTCGTACGGCTCGGCGTTGAGCGTCCATGTAACGACCCCGCCGTCGACGGCCTCTTCTCGACCGCCGCCGTCGTGGTTCACGCCGCTCGTCGACGCCGATGACTGCCCGGTCGGGCGCGCCGTCAGGTACACCTCATCCGAGAGCCGCTCGTTCGCGAACCCGTCGGTGATCCGAACGCGGACGTCCCGCGTCCGCTGTGTCGCCGTCGACGAGCCGGAGCCCGAGCCGCCGCCTATCTGACCGACGGCGTAGCCGAGCCCCAACATGCCTAGCACAAGGACTCCGACACCTAGTCCGATCCCTATTTGTCTGGATGGAATCCCTCCAACAGTGGAGGGAACCAGAGAAGACTCGTTCCCGGACGATCCGTTCGCACTCCCGTTCATGTCGTTCTGTGACTCGGTCGCCGGTTGAAGCGCCGACAGCTCACTGCCCTCGCCGACGCTGACGGTCGTCGACGGCGCATCAGCGAACGCGACGACCATCCGGTATGATCCTTCCGGGTTCAGTTCCGATTCGTCCGGGAGTCCGGCCAGCGAGAGCGTCGCGCCGTCGACCGATGCATTGCTCAGTACGCTGACCTCGCTCGACGTGGACAGGAGGACGAACGAGAGTTCGTCGCCTTCGAACGATTCGTCCTCGAGCGTCACGCTACGGTTCCCCTGGGCGACGGCCGCGGAAACGGCGCCGCTGGGGTCGTGGGTTTGCGACAGAACCGACGAGCCGTCCGTCGAGACCTCGACGGCGACGCTGTCGGTGCCGGCGACGTACTCGTTCTCGACGGTCACCGACGTGACGCCGTCAGTCCCCTCCGCGGTCGTCGTCTCCGCGTACTCGCCGTCCGGGTCGGTCGTGTTGAGGTACACACCGTATTCAGTGTCGGCGACCAACAGCGGCGACTGCACCGTCACGCGTCCCGGCGACACGAGGACGGTCGCGTCGGGGGCGACGTCAGCGAGCGTCACGCCGGTGTCGCCCGTGATCGACGGACCCCCGTCAGTCGCCGCGAACGTCAGGGTTGCCGGCGGAGCCAGCAGCCGTTTGAACGCGTCGTTTCGGTCGATCGTGACGGTGCCGTTCTCGAGCGTCGCCGAGAGCGTCGCGGTTCGATCGTCGCCGTCGGCAGTCGCATTGAGGTGGAACGACCCGTCGATCCCGGCGGTGTCGTCCGTCGTATTTAGGGTGAGTCGTCCCCTGTCGTTGAAAGACGCGCTCTCGTCTGCAATGTCGAGGTGCCGGAGGTCGACACCTGTCTCGTTGAGAAGTTCTTCGCCATCAACAATCGACACCCTAATCGTGGTGTTCGTTAGCGAGAAGTCGGGGAGTTCACCTGAAGCGACGCGGTAGCGGTACACGTCGTCCGCTTCCGGATTTTCTGCGGTTGTGGTCAACGTATCATCTCCACCGTCCGATTCGATCTTGATCTTCACCGCCGATTTGCTGTCGTTAAATTCGTTTGCGTCGAGTTCGAACTCAAGCGTTCCGGAGCCAGTCTGATTCAGGTCACCGGGCGCCATCACCGTCCCCGAGGTCGTTAGCCCTTCGGCCGTGTCGGAGGCGGGAGCGACGGCCGTCACGGCCGCCGTCGCCGGTCCGGCGACGAGCACGAGCGCGAGGAGCGCGACGAGCACCGACTGGAGTGTGCTGGTTCCCATCTCGGTCACCTCGCGTTGATGGACACGTAGCGTTCGAGGTTCTCCGTGAGGTCGGCGACGTGCGCCTCCGAGATGGAGTCCTCGGGTGCGTTCCCTAGCTGACGTGCGGCCTCGACGTTCTGCTTGTGCGTCTCGAAGGCGTCCCGGGAGTGGTCGAGCAGCGGGTTCAGGTCGAAGCCGCCGAGCAACACCAGCACGTCCACGTCGTTGCCGCGGGTCCGCTTCGGCGTCAGCGTCGTCATCCCGACGGCGCCGCCGATGTCGTTGTCGCGCTTCCACTCCCCGAAGGCCGACTGGACGCCGGTCTCGGTGATGTCCCCCGACTCGATGAGTTGTTCGGGCGCGCGAACGACCGCGTACGCCGCACGCGCCGTCGTCACGTCCATCGGGACGAACGTCTGTTCGGCCGCGCGGTCGAACATCAGTTCGTACTCGAGCATCCGCCCGTTGAGGCCGGTCGCGACCGCGGGCGTGAAGTGGTACGCGCCGATGTTCGACGGCTGGGCGACGTAGTCCTCCACGTCGATGACGCCGCGGGCCTCGCGGCCGGCGCTGATGAAGAGGTCGATCGCGGTGACGATCTTGTCGTTCACCGCGTCGTAGCTGCCCTGCCCCCCGTCGCCGTCGAGGTGGGAGTTGCTCGCCAACAAGACCATGTCGGCGTTCTGCTGGCCGTCGCGTCGCATCAGGAGGCGTGACAGCCCCATCAGGGCGTTGAACTGCCGCTGTGCTGGCTCGTCGTAGTAGGGCCACGCCGCCAACGCGACGTGGACGACACTGTCCATCCACGGCCGGAGGTTCGACGCGTCCGACCCGCCGGACAGCTGTTCGATCAGGTACGGGATCGACCCGTTTCCGGTCCCGCCGCCGAGCGTCGTCATGTGCATGAACGCGTCGGCGCCGGTCATCCGCTCCTGGATGTCGCCGACGATGAGGTCGATGTCCTCGCGTGCACACTGCTCGCCCGCGATGAAGTTGTTCCCGACGCCGCGCTTGGAGCCGAACACCGTCGTGTACTCGGAGGTGTCGTCGAGCGACGCCCGCTCGATGGTGTTCAGGATGTCCGCGCGGTTCGTGTTCAACAGCGCGATCCGGTCGTCGATGCCGGGGTTCTCCTCGCGCGCGAGCAGTTCGGCCGCGATCCGGCCGCCACCCTCGCCCGAGGAGACGACGCCCCAGCGGGTGAACGTGTCCGCCCGGGACATCAGGCGCTCACCCCCGTCTCGTCGGCGGCGACGTCGGCGTCGAGCTCGCGCAGCGTCGTGCGAATGAGGTCGTCGGAGGCCGGTACCGAGAGGAACTTCCGCCGCATTTCGTCGTATGTCATCGTTTCGCCGTCACTCAGGTTGTGGGTCGTGATCGTGTCCAGTCGCGACCGGAACTGGTCGTGGTCGTACACGAGAACGCGCCCGTCATCGAGCGTCGCCTCGTGTCCTTCCTCCTCGGCCCACAGAACGAGGAGACAGGGGACGTACTCCGCCGCGACGGGAATGTCCGAGTCGGGCGTGAGGTACTCGTCGGCGGCGAATCCCTCCTCCAACTTGGGCGCCACCGTCGGGAGCTGGCTCCGCACGTCATCGGTGTCGTCGCCGCAGACGCGCTCGCGGAGTCCGATCTCCTCGAGCACGAGTTCGACGGACTCGTTGTCTGAGACCTGCAGCGTCGCTTCCGCGTCGGCGAAGCTCTCTGTCGGCGTGCTCGCGCTCACCGTGTACTCGCCGTAGGGGACCTCGTCGAACGTCGCCTCCGTGGCGACGAACGTGCTCGCCGTCTCGCGCTCGGAGACGCCGTCGCCGGAGAGTTCGATCGTCAGATCGTGCTCCTCCCCGGTCGAGGTCGCCAACTGCGCGGTGGCGGTCACGTCGTACGACTCGCCGCCGCCCTCGGCGGCGATCGCGGGCACCGACGAGTCGAACTCGACGCCGTCGTTCGCCTCGGCGTACAACTCGAGGAACGGCGTCGCGTCACGGACCGGCAGATCGTCGCCGGTTACGCGTCCCTCCGTCCGAACCCCGTCGGCGATCCGCTCTTCGACCATGCCGTAGGAGTCGGCCACGGAGGCCTTCGACTCGGCCGCGTCGACCGCCTCCGTCAGGTCGGCGGCCGCCGCGAGCCACTCCTCGCGGAACGCGTCGAGGCCGTCGGCCTCGCGGAGCCGCGCCTCGTAGTCGGTCGCCACCGCCGGCGGCGCCGTGTAGAAGCCGACCGGCACGTCCGCGTCCCTGATCACCTCGACGTTCGTCTCCAGTTCCGTCTCGAGGGTCGCCACGACGCTCGTCGCCGCCCGGCGGACGTCCTCGCCGACGGCGTCCAACTCGTCGCTCGCGAGCGCCGAGTCGATGCCCGAGAGCGTCTCGCGCGCCTCATCGAACGTCCGCAGGTCGTCGTCGGCCGCGTAGCGGTCGACGTCGACGGAGTCGATCGTCGAGAGGAGCTTGTCGATGCTGTCGCGGTCGGCGGTGAACGCCGCGCTCACCTCCGACTCGGCGTCGCCCTGGGCGTCGTCGATGGCGGCGCTGGCGGCGTCCCAGTCGGCGTCGTCGATGGCTGCGCGCGCAGTTTCGAGATGGGACTCGATCCGCGCGGCGTCGCCGTCGTACTCGTCGACGGTCGATTCGATGCGGTCGACCGCGTCCTCGAACACGTCGGCGGCCTCCTCGCGCGCCTTCGAGAGGACCCGCTCGGTCTCCTCGGGGGCGGCGCCGTCCGGAACGTCGTCCGGCACCGTCGAGACCGGCACGCCGTCGCCGTCGAGCACGGACTCGTCGACCGAGCGCGCGCCCTGCCGGGCGTGTTCGATCTGTGAGCGCCCGAACGCCGCGAACGACTCGTCGCGGTCGTCGGCGAACGCGCTCACGTCCGCCTGCAGCTTGTCGAACTCCTGCACGCGGCCGGGCGAATCGACCGAGATCGTCGCCGCGGCGACGTCGACGGAGACGCCGGCGTCCCCGAAGTCGTCGGCGATCTGGCGTGCCCGCGTCTCGAGTTCGCCGGGGTCCCACCGGTCGTGTTCGGCCTTGAGTCGGTTGTACGTCGTCAGTTCGTCGCGGAACGCCTCCGCGGCCGAGCGGGCGGCTTCCTGCACGAAGTCGCCCTGACTCGTGTTGTCACGCGTGAGTACGCCGCGAACGTACAGGCCGATCGACGCCACGACGGCGAGGGGCGCGCCCACGCCGATGACGTACACGCCGATCTGTGAGCCGAAATAGAGGAACGAGAGCAGGCCCACGAGCGCGGTCGCGAGAACGATTCCACCGATTCCGAGTGCTGCCTTGTACTGTCTCTTCATAGAATCACCGCCAGGAGGTCGCCGCCGCCGAGGACAGCGCCGACCGCCGCGACGGCGAGCGCGACGACGCCGATGGCCAGCGGCACTGCGATCTGCTTCGGGCTGTACTGCGTCGCCGTCGAGACGCCGCGGTCGATCTCGATCTTCTTCAGCGTTCGACGGGCGAGGAGGTAGCCGACCCCCCCACCGACGATGAGACCGCCCAGCAGCGCGCCGCCGAGAACGAGCCGAACGGTCATCGCCGCGTTCCCGCCGCGCCGTTCGAGGGCGCCGAGATACGCGTTCAGGTTCTCGCGCGTCGTCGCTTGGGTGGCCGAACGCTTCGTCCCGACGGCGTCGATCACCGTCCGCGCGTCCTCGGCGTCTCCCGCCTCGGCGGCGGCGAACGTCGCCCGTTCGAGCTGCTGCCCGGCGGTCGTCAGGTTGGCCTCCTCGACGGTCCCCAACTCCTCCGCCGGGTCGGTGTCGAGCGCGCTCCCGTTCTCGGCCGCCGCCGCGAGCGTCTCGGAGGCGTTCGTCGCCTCGGAGCGCCTCGTCTCGAACGCCTCGTTCGCGTTCCGGTACGCATCAAGGTCCGACTGAGATTCGAACTGGAGGGTTACCGACTCGCCGTCGACAGTCGTCGTGGTCGTGTACCCGTTCTGGACGCCGATCGTCGGGCCGGAGAGGTCGGACTTCTGTGTCACCGCGCTCGCGGGGTCGATACCGTCGACGCCGGCGGCGACCGTGACGACGACGCTGGAATCACGCTCGGTCACCGACTCGATCCCCTGTGCCGCGTCCGCGTCGAATCCCCACGCCGCGTCGTACGGCTCCGGTTCGTCGCCCGAGCAGACGTACAGCGTCAGCGTCGTCCCCGGATAGACGGTCGCGTCGCCGACGCGCTCGTCGGTGTCGTAGTACGCGACGAGCTGGTTGTCGCCGATGCCGGCACACGGGGCGTCCGGGTTCGCCGCGCCGGCGACGACGCCGGGACCGACCGCCAACGCGATCGTGACGACCGCTACGACGAGCGCGGCGCTGGATCGCGTCCCCGGCATCTCAGCGCATCCCCCGGTTTTGATAGGCGAACACCGCACCCCCGATCGCGCCGATCCCGACGCCGAGGCCGCCGCCGAGCAGGGCCGGCGAGAGCGGGAACGACGCCATCGAGACCGCCGTGTTCGTCTCATCGTACTGCTCGGCGATCTCGTCGGTGAGCGCGCCAATCGGCTGGCTGTCGTCGGCGGACTCCTGTGCGACCCCGGTCGTCGCGAGCACGCCGCCCAGCAGGACGAGTCCGACCGCGATCAGAAGCATCGCCCCGCGCGTGCGGTCGACTCCCTTCACGGCGTCACCCCCGCAGCGTGCTCGGCCGCGAGGTCCTCGATCTCGGCCAGCCGTGAGATGTCCTCGCGCGCGAACGTCAACAGCGTCGTGAACGACGCGAGGTTCCGCTTCGTCAACGTCATCCCGATGTTGACCTCCGGGCAGTAGGAGTCGAGCAGCCCACGGATCACCGACACCTGGATCCGGTAGTCGTCGTCGACGAGGTACGGCGCTGGCGCGCGAACTTGTCCGATCGCCTTGACCGCGTCCGTCGGGTTCACGTCCTCGACGCTGCGTTTCGAGACGGCCAGTCGCGAGAGCGTCGCCCCGTCGACCGACTTGCGCCCGACGAACGGAAGCAGATAGCCGGGAAGCGAACGCGTCATCGTGACCGACCGCCCGAGCGTCGCGTAGCCGACGCCCCCGTCGTCGAGCGTGAGCGACGTGACAACGTCCTGCAGGTCGATCACGGGCGCGTCGAGGTCGTCGTACTCCCCGGGGTTGATCCGTTCGAGGATCGGGCCGGAAATGAGGTCGACGATCGCCGAGGCGGCGTAGTCGTTGTACTCTTTGAACCGCCCCTCCGCGGCGTCCTCGTACGCGAGCCGCTGGTTGTCGACGAGGATCACCCCGTCGACGTGCTCCTCCAGGCGGTCGAGCCCGTAGATCGCGTTCGTCGCCTGGCGGGTGGCACTGGGACCGTCGTCGCCGGTCACCGTTCCCGCCGTGTTCGGCAGCACCGCGACGGCGATGATGTCCGTCGACGAGCCGCCGTACTCGCGGATCGCCTCCGCGAGGTGCGGCGCGATCCCGCACCCGGTGCCGCCGCCCAGCCCGAGGAACAGGAACGCGAACGGCGGCGTGCCGTCGCCGAACCGCTCCTCGTAGGCGTCGACTAACTGTGGCTGCTGTCCCGCGAGCGCGGCGTCGGCCTTCTCCGGGTCCCGGCCGAACCCGCCGGTCACTTCTTCCTCGAACCCCGCCGTAGTGCCGGGTACGAGCCCACTCCCCTCGGAGACCCCGTACCACGCCTCACGTTCGATGTTCGAGAGGTTTTGGAGGTCCCGTATCGTCGAGTTGAACGCGACTGGCGTGGCCAGCTGGGCGACACGCTGGTGGTCGAACACCGCATCCACCAGCGAACACCCCGCCTGACCGGCGCCGACAAAGAGATATGGCATTGTCTACCTGACCCGGACTTTTGGTAAGGCCAACATAACTCTACCGTCACATGTACGCTTTGCGATAACTGGAACCGGGGGTCACCCGCGGAGCCGTCTAAGCATCACGCTGTACTCGTTGCGTTCGTACAGTGCCTCGACTCGGTCGAGCAAGTCGTCGGCCGCCGAGGCGATCCCCTGAGCGCGCCCTTCCTCTCCGGCCGAGAGCGCCTCGCGTGCGCGCTCCTCCATCGTCTCCGTCAACGACAGGAAGAACATCGGGATGCTGTGGTTGTGGTCGGTTCGCGAGTCGACGTAGCGGGACCGGATCTCCCGTCTGCGCTCGTCGAGCGCGTCGACCGCCGCGCCGGCATCGCCGACGGCCGTGCCGGCGTCGTCGCCCGTCGCATCCCCACCAACCGCACCTCCGGCCACGGAACCGTCGGCGGCCGTCACGTCCGTGTCGGCCGCGCCCCCGGCCGTCCCCGATTCGAGCAACGGGAGCAGGTCGCGCTCGTAGAAGGCGACCTCCTCGCGGACCGCGTACGGGACGACGGCGTTGCTCGCGTCGGCGCGCTCCAGCATCGCGTCCAGGCGGTCGACGCGGTCGCCGATGGCGTCCGCGACGGGGCCGTCGATCCCGGACACCGTCTCCCCGAGCGACCGAACCCGGGCGGCGACGTCGTCGGCATCGACGTCGGCGGTGAGGTTCCGGACGGTCGCGGCCTCGTTAAGCGCGTCGACGCCCTCGCGAAGCGCGTCGGCAACCTCCTCGGGGTCGTCGCTGGCGACGCCGTCGAGCAGGTCCCGTGCCGGCTCGCACTCGGCGCGGTTGTTCGCGCGGACCCGCCGCGCCGCTTCCGAACCCGGCGCGCCATCGGCGGCGGAACCCGAGTCCGCGTCCTCGGCGGCCTCGGCGAGGAGTTCGACCCGCTCGGCCAGCGTCGCGTCCCGCCGCGGCTGTGGGCCGTCGATCCGCCCGAGCGCGCGATCGACGACGACGCGCGCGTCCTCGGCCTCCGTCGCCGCCGCGTCGCCGCCGCTGTCGCTGGCGGCCTCGGCCATCCGGGCCACGCCCGCCGCGAGGTCGTCGTCGACGCCAGTCAGTCGGCCCGCGGTCCGCTCGGGGTCCTCGAGTTCGATCGCCCGATCGATGTCGTCGGCCGCCTCGAGCCGGTCGACCGCGTCCGAGAGCGCCTCGCGGACCGCTCCCTCCCCCGTCGCCGACGGGGTCGCGAGCGCGTCGAGCAGCGACGCGGCGCGGTGGCCGCTCGGTCGCTTTGATCGGGACACGTCGTCGGCGACGGTCGCAACGACGCCGTCGCCCTCTGAGCCGCCCCCGCCCTGCCCTCCCGAGACGGGCCGATCGATGCTGAGGCGTCCACGCTCGACCAGCGTCGCGAGTTCGCGCGCCTTGTCGGCGGGCGGAGCGTCGTTCTCGACGCGGCCGTCGGGGCCGGCGATGTCGGCGGCCGCAGCGAGCCGGTCAAGCGACTCCTCGAGTTCGCCGAGCGTCCGCTTTACGTCGCCCTCGGTCGGCCGCGAGCCGAGGCGATCCGCGATCGCCTCGATGTCGGGTTCCTCCGAGCCGCCGAACAGGCCCATGAACACGGCCGCGATTGGTGGTCCCGACATGGGTCACAGCATGTTGGACCGGCCGAGGCAGTCGAATAACGGCTGCACCTCGTTCCACACGTCGCGGATGTCCTCCGCCTGCACGCTCTGGCCCTCGTCCTTCAGGCGCTTGGCGTGCTCGTACATCGACTCCAGCGACGGCATCCGTGGGTTCCACAGAGTCCCCCACATGAACACGTCGTCGAGGTACGGGATGACGAGCTGGTTCAGCTGCACGTCGACGGTCTCGACGCCAGAACGCGAGCCGGCGTCGAGGAACTCGTCGCCGTTGAGGATCTCCTGGAGCGTCCCGTCGGTTACGAACTCGGAGACGTCCGACATCTGCTCCTCCGGCCCGTAGATCATGAAGTTGCCGCCCCACGCCGTCGAGGGGTCGAAGTCGGCGAGCCGGTTCTGCAACAGCGTGTTGCGCGCGAGCAGTTCGAGGCTCGACCGCGAGATGTCGTCCGATCGAAGCCGGCCCAGCGCCGGCGCGAGCACGACCGCCGGGCGCTCCTCGGGCGCCATGTCGTGCGGATACTTGTCCTCGACCAGCCGGAAGCTGTCGGCCACGTCGAAGACGCTCCCGCGGATGCTCATCGTCGCGTCGCGGTCGGTGAGTTGCGGCGTCGACGACATCGTGAACGCCTCCAGGAACGCCACCAGCGGCTTGTTGAGGTCCGCGAACTCCGGCGGGTTGTACTGGTCGATCCCCTCGATACGCGGCTCGATGTCGGTGCTCGCACGGCGCAGGTGGTCGTTGTTGAACGGGATGATCGCGTCGGCCGACCGCGAGATTCGCGACAGGCCGATCACGCCGTTCGTCTTCGCGCGGCCGCCGACGGCCGACTGCTGGCCGCCCTCCGAGGGGATGACGACGGAGCTGAGGATCGCCTGGTCGATTACGAGTCCCGACTCCTGGACCTCCTCGCGGAGCTTCTCGGCGATGACCGGCGTCGCCCCGCAGCCGGTCCCCTTCGTGACGCTGTGGACGAGCATCACCGCCTGCGCGTCGCGGATGTCCTGGCTCGTCATGTCCCAGCGGTCGCGGAAGGGATTGCTCCCGTCGGCGAAGTCGGCCGCCGCCACCTTCGCGCCGTTGCTCCAGCGGTACCCCATCCCGCTGTAGCCGTGCTTGCCGAACCCGATGATCGAGTTCGACAGCAGGTCGTTGCGGGAGTACTCCTTCAGCTCCTTCGTGTAGTAGGTCTGCTCCAACTCCGCGATGTTGGTGTTGAGCAGGCCGTAGCCCGCGAGCCCGCCCTGCCAGATGCGGGCGCGGTCCTCGTGGTTGCGCGCGAGGGTGTCGCGACGCATCAACACGGCGTCGACGATGTTGTTGCCGGCGCCGCCGATCCCGATGAGGAACCACTTGCGGCCGTACATCTCGCCGTCGTCGTCCATCGACACCGGCCCCAGGTCCTCGGCGCCGCCCAGATCCGTCGGGGCGTCGCCGCCGGCGGGGGCGTCGGGGGCGTCCGCTCCGCCGGCTCCGTCGCCGTCCTCGCCCGTACCCTCCTCGAACAGGTGAGCGAACCGGTCGCCGTAGATGGCTCGCACCGACGGCTGCGCGTCGCCGTGGGCGTTCAGAACGTGTTCCTCGATGCTATCCTCCTCCCAGTCCGCCGGTGCGGTAAAACAGATCTCGCAGGATTCGGTCATTTTGTAGTCTCTATGGATGCGGTTACGTGTACTTTTCGCGGAAGCGCCGGTGCGCCGCCGACATGGATCGCTCGATCGACTCGCCCTCGGCCGGGGTGAACTCGATGAACCCCGGCGGCTCGGGGCTCTGGAGGTCGACGGCCTCGAACAGGTCGGACTGTCGACCGGCGAACCGCTCGACGTTGACGAGCACGTCCCGGGTCGCGACCGAGTCGGGGAGATCCTCCAGCCGGAACTGGACGATCCGGTCGTCGCCCTCGGCGACGCGCTCGAACTCGCGGAACGCGTACAACACGCCGTCGACGACCTCCTCCGGCGGCGCGACGCGAACCGACTCCCGGCCCGATCCCGTCTCGACCGCATCGGGCTGGTTCGATGTACCGGCCGGGTCGCCGGCGTCGTCCGAGGAGGTGTCGCCCGCGGCCGCCACATCGGTGGCCGGAACCGTCCCGTCCGCGACGCCGTCGTAGGTGAACGTGATCCGGCCGCCGCCGGCGTCGAGGGTCGCGTCGACGCCGTCGTAGCCGGCCCGGATGGCGGGAACGATCGCCTCGATGTATTCGTCGGGGGTCTCCGTCGGGATCGACACGGTGGCATGACGGGCGTCGATCGTCGCCTCCAGCGTCGACAACAGTTCCGCCGTCGTCACGAGCATCGCCGCCCGCTCGGCGGCGTCCTCGGCGACCGAGAGCGCGTCGTCGAACTGGCAATCGTGCAACGCTTCGCGCGCGCGGTCGAGATCCGACTGCACGTCGCGTGCGCCGGCGAGGTCCGGGTCGCGTCCGGCGACCAACACCTCGTCGATCCGATCGCGGAAGGGAACGTCCACCGCCTCGATCTGGTCGTCCAGCGTATCGAGCCGGGACTCCGCGGTCGAGATCGCCTCGACGACGGGCGCCTCGCGCTCGCTAACGTGCGCGCGGACGCGCTGACGGTGTTCGTCGACCGCCTCGACGGCCGCGGCGACGGCGCCGAACGAGTCGGCCGACCGCGTCAGCGACTCCAGTTCCTCGTCGACGTGATCGAGGTGGACCGCGTCCGCGCCGCCCGGGATCGACACCTCACGGTGTTTGGTGGGGAGGTTGACCGTTCGGTAGCGTTCGCCGTACTCGGAGCGGACGACGAACTCCCCGTACTCGGTTCGGATCCCGCTGGCGAGCGCCTGACGGAGCCGGTCTGTGAGCTCCTCGATCCGGGCCTCGGGATCGAGGCCGTCGATCTCGGATTCGACGCCGGCGCGGGCCGCCTGCGCGGCCTCGCCGTCGGACATCGTTCGTACCTCGGCGATGTCGTCGTCGATCCCGTCCAGACGTGTACGGAACTCCTCGGCTCCCTCGCGGACATCGCGAACACCGCCGGGGGCAACGTTCGAGAGCGTCTCGAGTCCCTCGAAGCGGGCGTCGAAGGCGGTGTCGAACGCCGACCGCTTGTTCGCTAGATCGGCCTCCAGACGCCCGAGGTCGTCCCCGGTCTCCTCGAGCACCACCTCGTTCCACGGGTACGTCGCGACCGCGAACAACTGGAGGGCGGCCGCACATACGGGAACGGCGTAGAACGCGGCGAACTGGACGAGCGGGACGTCGGCCGAGGTCAGCGGCGCGTACACGCCGAAGAACAGCGCGAAGAACAGCACCGACGAGAGCGTGGCCGCCCCGTAGGCGGCCTCGCGGTGCTCGACGAGCAACATCGCGCCGCCCTGGGCCGCCCACGCCAGCGCGATGAGCAGGAACAGCCCCATCACGACAGCCGAACTGTCCTTGAACACCACCGCCGCTTCGAACAGCACGGGGATCGACAACACCGGATCCGCGATGGGCGTGAGCCCCGCCGAGTTCGACGTGTAGCCGAACAGCGCCAACAACGTCTGCACGAGCGCGATCACGAGGGGGATCCCTGCCGCCCCCCACGCGACCGTTTGCCCGTGCGCGGTTCTAGACATGTACTACCAGCCACACACGGGCACACGTATAAAACAGTTGACCGTATTTTTCGGATCTGAGAGTTGAGAGGAAACCGATCGGTACCCGACTGTCCTGTCGATATCGCTCGAATTTCCACCGAGTAGGCGTGTACTACCGGATCTCTCATGGGGTAGTTGCCGAGATACGAGACCGCCGTGCGATCGCCCGGCGATCCGGGGTGAACGTTATGTCACCCCGGGTACACCCTCCGGCGATGCCAGCCAGTTTCCGTGTCAGCGTGTCGACGGCGTGGGCGGAGGAGACCCATGAGTAGCAGTCCGGTCAACCGTGCGATCACCGACGAGTTCGACGTCCGTCTCGTCGGGGTCGCCGACGATGTCGAGTCGACCGACGGCGGGCTGTTCGACGACGAGGAGCCCGCCACCGCGACGGTGCTGTTCTTCGAGGTGGAGAACGTCGGCGACGAGCCGGTCGAGTGGTGGTACGACGAACACGACGTCCTCGACGAGGAGCGATACCAATACGCCACCGACGACTCCATGGGAGTCGGGATCGGGGGGTCACAGGCCGTCGACTGGCTCCCGCCGCACTGGTACGCGAAGATCGAGATCAGACCCGGCGCTCGTGCGCGGTGTGTCACCGCGATCGCGGAGTTCCCGTCCGACGCGACGATCGACCGCGTGTACTACGGCTACGACGACATCGAATACGAGCTCGCCGTCGACCGTGGCGAACTCGGGTCTCCACCAGTCTGAAATCCCGGCTACGGACGTCGTGTCGACGCTGCGGTGGACAAACCTGCAGAAAACGCGATAACTTACTGTGTTCATAAGGACAGCCGAACTAACCGGCCGATCTGCGTACTCGTCTCGTATGAAGATAGACTGGTACGCAGTGCTGACAGGTTTCGCGGTCGCGCTCGGGTTGAGTATCGTGCTGTCGTTCGTAACGCCGCTGTCGGGGAGTTCGGCGTTGCTGCTCGCGGCGCCGGGGCTGATCGGCGGCTTCGTCGCCGGGTACATGGTCTCGGGGGTTACCCCCGGGGCGATCCACGGCGGACTCGCGACCGTCATCGGCGCGGTCGCGTTGCTCGCGGTGTTGCTCGTGCTGCAGTCGCTGGCGGCGGGGCTCGTTACGGCGGCGATCACGCTGGTCGCCGGCGTCACAGCGTTGATCGCCCAGGCGATCCCCGGGGCCGCCGCGGGCGCACTCGGCGGCTGGATGAAGGAACGGCGCGAGCCGGAGGCGACCGGAACGACGACGACGCGCTGACACCCACGGGCGGACACCGTTTCGCGGCGACAACGCCAAGGGGGATCCGGACGCTACGAACAGCAAGCGATGCTACGGTCGATCGTACGAACGCGGGTCGGGAACGCGCTCCGGAGTCGGCTTCTCGTCCCGGCGGTCGTGGCGCTCGCCGCGACCGTCGGCGGCGTCGGGTACGGGATGGTCAACGACGACGTGGTGACCGCGGCCGGCTCGCTCGTGTTCCTCCCGAGCGCACTGCTTCTATTCGCGATCGCGACCCGCGACGGGATCGACGAGTCGACGAACGGCCCTGAAGCCGGGAGCGACGCGTCGACGGACGCCTCAGAGTGAGCGCGGGGGCCGTCCCGCGATCCGTTTCGCGTGTCGTCCGGCTACGTCGTCGCCGCGAGACGGGCGGCCACGAGCCGGTCGACGTTGTACAGCACCACCGCCACCGACGCCAAGACCGTCGCCAGGTACACGACCAGCTGTGGCGGGCCCGACGCCGCGCCCCCGAGCGCCGCGCCGACGAAGCCGACGACGACCAGTTCCGCCCAAGTGATGATCACGCGCGAGAGCAGGAACGTCGGCGCCGGCGACGCCGGCTCGACGGCCGGCGCGTCGTCGTCCGCGGCGGAGGCGTCCTCGCGCATCGTCAGTACGCCTCCCCGGCGGATATCGGCCCGCTGAACGCCGAATAGAGGACGACGAAGTACGTCGCCACGAGCGGCAACAACAGCGCGGCGCCGATCGACATGAGGTTCAACGGCAGCGTCGAGACGATCGCCTCGCCGACCGTGAGCCCCGCGGCGGGGTCCATGCTCGGGTACATGAGCAGCGCGACGACCGTGACGAGCCCGTACGTCAGCCCCGCGGCCGCCGCGAGGGCGGCGAGGTTCGCACCCCGCCGAAGCGCGAGCGCGTAGCCGCCCGCCAACGCGACGGAGGCGAGGACGAGGGCGATCACCGGCGCCGTCAACAGCGCCTCGACCCCGGCGGGAAGGCGAACGGCGAGGACGCCGAGGGTCGCGACCACCGAGAGCAGGTACGCCGCGACCGCGCCGAGGCCGATCCGTCGCACCGACGCCGGAAGCGCGTCCGCCGCCTTCAAGCGGAGGAACGCGGCCCCGGAGACGACAGTCAGCGCAGTGACCGTGACCCCGACGACGATCCCGACGAGCGTGAACGAGCGTGAACTGCCGGCGAGCCAGTTGCCCGCGAACGCGCCGAGGAGGAACGGGGCGAGCACGCTCCCGGCGATAAACGAGCGACCCCACCAGCGTTGCCAGCGCTCGTCGTGGCGCTGTTCGTACATCTCGGGGGCGAGCCCGCGGAGGATGAGCGCGCCGAGGATACCGAACATGAGGAGGTAATGGCGGCTGAACAGGTTGGCGTACACGGCCGGGAACGCCGCGAACAGCGCCCCGCCGAAGACGACGAGCCAGACCTCGTTGCCGTCCCAGAACGGGCCGATCGCCGAGAGGACCGTCTCGCGCGCCTCGCCCTCCTCCAGCGTCGCGAAGATCGCGCCGGCACCGAAGTCGAACCCGTCGAGAAACAGGAACGTGCCGAGCATGGCGAACACGAGCGCGAACCACAGCTCCGGCAGCGGTAGTCCGAACAACGGACCTGCCGCGAGCGCCTCGACGCTAGTCATCGTCGCTCACCCCCGCGGGTGCCGCGTCCGACTCCGGCCGCCGGTCCGGAACCGAATCGAGGTCCGCCTCGTCCGGCGGTCCGCTCCGGATGAGCCGCACGATGACGTACGTGTACACCGCGAGGATCGCGGTGTAGACGGCGGCGAATCCGGTGAGCGTGATCATCGCCTCGGTGCCGGTCAGTCCCGGCGAGACCCCCTCGCTCGTCTCGAGCACGCCCTGGATCACCCACGGCTGTCGGCCGACCTCGGTGACGACCCACCCGAGCTCGACCGCGAGGATCCCGAGCAGGCTCGAAGCCATCAGCGACTTGTGAAGGAGGCCGTCCTCGAACAGCTCCCCGGTGTACCACCGGTAGCCGCCCCAGAACGCCAGGAGGATGAACCAAAAGCCCAGCCCGACCATCGCGCGGAACGACCAGAACACGATGGCGACCGGCGGCGCCTCCGAGTCGAAGGAGTTCAGTCCGCGGATCTCGGCGTTCGGGTTCCCCCCGCTCGCGAGCCAGGAGGCGCCGCCGGGGATCCCGAACCCGAACAGTTCCTTCGCGCGTGGGTCCGTCAGTTGGCTCAGGTCCGTCGGGATCGCGAAGATGTACTCGGGGACGTACGCCTCGGTGTCCCAGACGGCCTCCATCGCGGCGAACTTCTGGGGCTGCGTCTCGTAGACGTGTCGCGCGTACAGGTCGCCGTGAAGCACCTGGAGGGGGGCGGTGAGCAGGAGCGCGACGAGCGCGATCTTGAGCGTCTTCTGCCAGAACGCGACGTGTTCGACGGGATACCCCCAGACGTGGTGGCGGTAGACGTAGTACGCCGCGACGCCGGCCATGAACAGCGCGACCGACTCCACGGCGGCGTTTTGCATGTGGACGAACATGAACCCGAACCGCGGGTTCAGGTACGCCGCGATCGGGTCGACGAGGTGGATGACCGTCTGCCCGTTCTCGGTGGCGACCTCGTAGCCTCGCGGGGTCTGCATCCACGAGTTCGCGATGAGGATCCAGACGGCCGACAGCCAGGTTCCGAGGCCCACCGCGACGCTGGAGATCATATACAGGCGATCGGACACCCGCTCGCGTCCGAACACGAAGATGCCGAGGAACGTCGCCTCCAGCATGAACGCCATCATCCCCTCGACGGCGAGCGGTCCCCCGAACAGCTCGCCCGCGGCCGTCGAGAACGCCGCGAAGTTCGTCCCGAACTCGAACTCCAACACGATCCCCGTCACCGTCCCGACGACGAACGAGATCGCGAAGATCTTCGTCCAGAAGCGTCGAAGCTGCTCGTACACCGCGTCGCCGCCGCGGATCTCGCGCCACGTGAAATAGATGAGAAACGGCGCGAGACCCATACTCATCACCGGGAAGACGATGTGGACGATCGTCGTCAGGGCGAACTGGAGCCGGCTCGCGAGGACTGGATCTATCATTGCCCGTTCGTGTGCGAGTTGTTCACAGTCGACAGGTCCTGACACATAACAGTTTGTTCGGCACCGCCGATCGTCGAACCACCCGCAGGCCCACCGAACACCTCACGTCTCGATGACATCGTCCGTCCGTTCACGAACGGAGTACGGAGACCGACGAATCACACCCGCCGCTTGTTCCCAGTGTGTGGGAACCGTCCGACCTCGTGGACGCTCGAGCCTGTCGAGTCATCGCGTCTCGGCGACTCCGACGACACGATCAGAACGATATCGTTTCCAGTCACCTCGATCGACCCGTCCCAACTCCAGAGGACTGGCCGCCAAAGACGACGTTCAAACGACGTTCAAACGAGCAGTTGCACGTCGGACTCGGTCATATGCTGGAGCGCGGTGGCCGCGCCGACGCCGGTGACGACCTCGTCGTAGAAGTCGTCCTCGTCGTAGTCCATCAGGTCGATGGTCATCTGGCACGCCTGCAGCTCGACGCCCTGGTCGAGCGAGACCTCGACGAGTTCCTCGATGGTGGCGGTCCCGTTGTCGTCGATGCGCTTTTCCATCATCTTCGTCGCCATCCGGTCCATCCCGGGCAACGCCGCGAGCGCGTTCGGCATCGGCATGTTCGGGTTGCCGACGGCCGACAGCTGGAGGCTCTTGGACTTCTCCTCGTGGAGGATGTCCAACCCCCAGAAGGTGTGGAACACGACGACCTCCCAGCCGAACGCGGCCGCGGTCGACGCCAGGATGAGCGGCGGGTACGCCATGTCGAAGGTCCCCTTGGTGGCGATGATGGTCAGTTTCTTCTGGCCGTCGTCCGCGTCGGCTTCGAGCCGAGCGACCGAGTCTTCGAGCTCCTCGACGCGGGCCCGAAGCTCCGCCTCGGTCATCGCGTCGGTGGCGTCCTCGGACGAGGACTCGGAGGGTTCAGCGCTCATCTTATGTGGTCTTCCGAATGTAGTGCTTGAATTCGTCGCCGTCCTCGACCTGATCGAGCAGGTCGACGCCGTCGGTGCCGGCGGCCCAGCCGTCGATGTCGCTCATGCTGCCGGGGTCTGTCGCGAGGACCTCGAGGATCTCACCCTCGTCGAGGCCGTCTACGGCGGATTTCGTCTTCACGACCGGCATCGGGCACGACGCGCCCTTCACGTCGAGCGTCTCGGTGATGTCGAATGTGTCACTCATTGGTTGATCGCTCCGGTTGTATATTGGAGCTACTACACAATATTGATGGACGGCATAAAACCATATCGATTCTTGTAAACGGACCGGATGTTATCCGAAATACCGCATATATTGGCCCCTGAGGCTCCCATACGCCACCCTATCCGCCTGCGCATCACGGGCGATCTCCGCGGCAGGAATATTGTATATACTGAGAAATTCTATCCGAACCCTTATGTGCGAGCCCCCAATACGACTCGGTGTACGATGGATCCCGACGATTTCCCCACGCCGAAGGCGGACGCCGACACCGTCTCCCCGGAATCGCTGAAGAGTCGGATCGATGCCGGCGAGGAAGTCACGCTGATAGACGCGCGAATGGCTTCCGACTACGAGGAATGGAAGATCGACGGCGAGACCGTCGAGTCGATCAACGTTCCGTACTTCGAGTTCCTCGACGACGACATCGACGAGGACGTGCTCGACCGGATCCCCGACGACCGCCAGGTCACGGTCCTGTGTGCGAAAGGCGGCGCCAGCGAGTTCGTCGCCGGGACGCTCCTCGATCACGGGTACGACGTGAACCACCTGGAGGACGGGATGAACGGCTGGGCGCGCATCTACGAACGAACGGAGGTCACGAACTATGACGGTGGGGGAACGGTGTACCAGTACCAGCGTCCCTCCTCCGGTTGCCTCGGCTACCTGCTCGTCGACGGCGACGAGGCGGCAGTCGTCGACCCCCTGCGCGCGTTCACCGACCGCTACCTCGCCGACGCCGACGAGCTCGGCGTCGATCTCACGTACGCGTTCGACACCCACGTCCACGCCGACCACATCTCTGGCGTTCGCGAACTCGACGACCGGGGCGTCGAGGGCGTCGTTCCAGAGCCCGCCGTCGACCGTGGGATCACCTACGCCGACGAGCTGACAACGGCGGCCGACGGCGACGAGTTCGCGGTCGGCGACGCGACGGTCGGGACGGTGTACACGCCCGGACACACCAGCGGCATGACCTCCTACCTGCTCGGCGACAGTCTGCTCGCGACCGGCGACGGACTGTTCATCGAGAGCGTCGCCCGCCCCGACCTCGAAGAGGGCGACGAGGGCGCGGAGGACGCTGCCCGGATGCTCTACAAGTCGCTGCAGGAGCGTGTCTTGACGCTGCCCGACGAGACGCTCGTCGGCGGCGCCCACTTCAGCGACGCCGCCGTCCCCGCCGACGACGCCACGTACACGGCGCCGATCGGCGACCTGAAGTCGCGGATGGACGCGCTCTCGATGGACGATGACGAGTTCGTGGAGACGGTGCTGGCGGACATGCCGCCCCGGCCCGCCAACTACGAGGAGATCATCGCGACCAACCTCGGCCAGCAGGATACCGACGACGAGGAAGCGTTCACCCTCGAACTCGGCCCCAACAACTGCGCCGCCAGCCAGGGCTCCCTGGCCGACGACTAACGACCTCACGCAATGGTAATCGATCCACTTCCCCTGCAAGTGTTCGCCGAGTACTTCCCGAACGGGATCGGCCGATACGCTATCGGCGGCCTGTTCGTGGGACTCGGCGCCAGTATCATCTACCTCGGCACGGGGATCAGCGCCGGCGCGAGCACGTTCCTCGAGTCGACGCTGTCGTACGTATCGGGACAGTCTCGCTTCCAGCAGTACGTCTCATCGCGCGACTGGCGGGTAGTGTTCACCGCGAGCATTATCGCCGGCGCGGCGATCTACTCGTTCACCCTCGGCGACGGCTTCCAGTACTCCACCGACGTGCAGGTGTGGCGCCTGTTCGTCGGCGGGATCCTCGTCGGCGTCGGAACCCGGATCGGAAAGGGCTGTACGTCAGGCCACGGGATCTGTGGCGTCGGATCGGCCTCGCGCACGTCGCTGATCGGCGTCGCGACGTTCCTGCTCGTCGCGATCGGCGTCGCCCAACTCGTCGCCGCGATGGGGGTGACGCCGTAATGACCGACGCCGATCGTCACCCGCTGTTCATGCCGCTGATCGCTGTCGGCGGCCTCCTCTTCGGGTTCGGCCTCGGCTACAGTCACATGGCGCGGCCGGAGGTCGTGCTGGATTTCCTCCAGTTCGAGGACATTGGACTCCTGTTCGTCATGTTCGGCGGCGCGCTCGTCTCAGGAATGGCGTACTTCCTCGCGCCGAAACTGCTCGACCGGCCGGCGCTGACGAACCGCACGTTCGAACGGCGGCTGAAGTCGTTCGACAATCACGTGCTCGGCGGCGGCGCCGTCTTCGGCGTCGGGTGGGGCCTCTCGGGTATCTGCCCGGGCGCCGCCTACGCCAGCCTCGGGGTCGGCAATCTGACGATCCTGTGGGCGATCGCCGGGATGTTCATCGGCACGTACGCCCAGGGACTGTGGCGCAGTCGCGACGACGCGAGCGACGCGTCGGCCCCGGGTGCCGACTGACGATTTGATCGGACGAAGTCCCTCGATCAACTCGGCGAATCGTCGACGCGTTCCAGGTCTGTTGGCGGACGATATCCCGCACTCACCCCATCCGAGGTGGCCTACTCCGGCCCGGAACTGCCGGTCGAGTCTCGACCGGTCGAACGCGCCGCCTCGCGATCCAGCAGCGGCGAGTCGGGGTTCGCGCAGCCCTCGCGACCGCACACGCCGGCGTCGTCGCCCGCGCGCTCCACGCCGGGCGGGAGTCCGCCGATGTACCAGTCGACCGTGTGGGCAGTCCCGCGCTCGTGCTCGTCGAGCGCCGTCCGCGCGGCTCGAAGCGACCCGAACGTCTCCTCGTAGGAACAGTCGTCACAGCGGACGAGGACGGCCGTCGACATACCGTCTCGTTCGTGGTCGTTCGTGGTAAGTCACACCATCTACGGGCGACAGCCGCCGCGACGACCGTCGGCCTCGCCGCCGGCGGTAGGGTAACGTGACAGCAAGTGATCTCATCAATTATCCATCGGTCCCCGAACGTACGAGCCATGACGGGAGACCGGTTCGACTCGGAGGGGGAGAGTCTCGCCCGGAAATCGGCGGCGCCGCTGCTGCCGCAGCGGACTGGGTGTCCCGACTTCGTGTTCGACGCGCTGAACGACCGGCGGCGGCGGGTCGTCTGTCGGATGCTCGCCGAGGGGGGCGAGCAGAACGTGACCGCGCTCGCGGCGAGCGTGGCCGCGGCCGAACGTCAGTTGCTGAGTCACGCGGAGTCGGTCGACGGATGCGAGCGGGTGTACACCTCCCTGTACCACCAGCACGTTCCCAAGCTGGCGTCGATGAAGGTCGTCTCGTTCGACAGTGACGGGGGGACTGTTTCCCCAGGGGAGCGGTTCGGGCCCGTCGTCGACGCGCTGGGTGCCGTCGAGACCGCCCTCGACTGTTCTGACGCCGCCGAACGGGGACGAATAGATGGATGAGTCGAGCGCGCCGACCGACGTGCCGGCGCGAGTCACGTGGCGGGATCGGGAGTGGACGCGGACCGCGCGGCGACGGTACGACCCGGAGACGAGCGCCGATCTCTCGAACGTGATCGCGGCGACGATCGCCGACGCTAACGACGTGGTCCCCAGCGGGTTACCCGGGGCACCGCTGTACGAGTGTGTCGACATCGATGCGGTCACCCGGTTCGTCGAGAACAACGAGAACCCCGGCGCAGGCCACCGCGACTCCGTCAGGTTCGGTCGCGACGGGTCGCTGGTCGAGGTTCGGACCGACGGGTGGGTCAGCGTGTTCTCGCCGACCGACGACGCCGGCTGACGGGCGGTCGCGTGGATCGCGAGCGGGCGCTTGACCGGTGCCGACCGTCGGACCGCGAGCACACGCTCGGCTCGACCGCGACCGTACAGTCAGCCGCTATCTGACGGCGGGCTTTTGTGGTCACGTCACCTCGTCGCGTCCGATGAACGTCGCGATCGTCACCGTCGGCGACGAGGTGCTCGCCGGGGAGACGACGAACACGAACGCCTCGTGGCTCGCGGGCGAGATCGCCGGACGTGGCGCACGCGTCCGGCGAATCCTCACGATGCCCGACGATCGGACGGCGATCGCGGATCGGGTCCGTGCGTGGACCGACGCGTACGACGCCGTGATCGTCACCGGCGGACTCGGCGGCACCCACGACGACGTGACGGCCGACGCCATCGCCGACGCTTTCGACCGCGATCTGGCCGTTCGCGAGGAGGTTCGAGCGGCCGTCCTGGAGACGGTCGCCGCCTACCGCGATGCGAACCCCGACCTCGTCGAGACACACGAGCTGGATATCGACGTCGCCGCGTGGGCGTCGCTTCCCGAGGGCGCGCGATACGTCCCGAACGACGACGGTCTGTGTCCGGGGTTCGTTCTGGAGAACGTGTACGCGATGCCGGGCGTCCCGAGCGAGGTGCGGGCCGTCTTCGGCCGCGTCGCCGACGAGTTCGCCGGCGACGAGGTGGCTCGGACGCTGTACACGCCACAGCCCGAGGGGTCGATGGTCGGGACGCTCGACGGCGCCCGCGACCGCTTCGCCGTCGCGATCGGGAGCTACCCGGACACGCAGGGGCACAACCGACTGACCGTCCGCGGCGACGACCCCGACGCCGTCGACGAGGCGTTCGAGTGGCTCGCCGAGCGTGTCGAGACGGTCGAGGAGTGATTTACGAGAGGGCCGGGGGAGGTGGTCGCCATCCCGTCGAAGCCGGACCGGTAACACTCACGTCAGCGCGTATTCAAGTCGCTGTGGACCGTGGGTAGCGGTAATGGCATCCGTTACTCCCACGCGGGGCATCCACCACGTCACCTGCGTCGCCGGCGACCCGCAGCGCAACATGGACTTCTGGGTCGAGACGCTCGGCCTGCGACTCGTGAAGCGGTCGATCAACCAGGACGACCCGGGCACGTACCACTTCTTCTTCGCCGACGCGGAGGGAACGCCCGGAACCAGCATGACGTTCTTCCCGTGGGAGAACCTCTCGCAGGGGAAGGTCGGGTCCGGCCAGGTGTCGCGGACCGCGTTCCGCGTCCCCGAGGGGAGCCTCGACTACTGGGAGGACCGCTTCGACGAGTTCGGCGTCGACTACGACGAGCGCGTCGACCGCTTCGGCGAGACGGTGCTCCCGTTCCGCGACCCCGACGGGCTCCCGGTCGAACTGGTCGAAGTCGAGATCCCGGAGGACGACCCGACGGTGCCGTGGACCGAGTTCGTCCCCGCCGATCACGCCATCCGCGGCTTCCACTCCGTGACCCTGTGGCTCGCGAACCCCGACTCGACGATGGACCTCCTGCGGACGATGGGGTTGGAGGAGGTCGGCACCGAGGAGTCGCCGGGCGACACCCCCGGCGACGAACGGACGCGCTTTGCGGCCGCCGGCTCGGTCGGCAAGTACGTCGACGTGCTCCCGACCGTCCAGGCGGGCCGGCAGGGACACGGCACCGTCCACCACGTCGCGTTCCAGACGCCGACCGACGACGACCAGTCGGCGATGCGGTCGGCCGTCCAGGGGGAGGGCCTGCGGCCGACCCAGCAGATCGACCGCCACTGGTTCCGCTCGGTGTACTTCCGCGAGCACAACGGCGTGCTGTTCGAACTGGCGACGAGCGACCCAGGCTACGACAGCGACGAGCCGCTCGACGACCTCGGCGGCCGGCTGGTGTTGCCGGGCGAGTTCGAGGCGCGCCGCGACGAGATCGAATCACAGCTCACGGACGTGACGGTGCCGCGGGCCGAAGCCGCCGAGACGGCCGAGAGCGAAGCCGACGACTGACGGCGGCGTGCGTTCGACCGCCGTGACCGGTCGAACGAACCGCGGACTCAGAAGCCGCCGTAGCGGAGGTACACCATGTCCGCGATGAGCAGCAACTGAAAGATCCCCTGCACGAGCCCCAGCTTCGCGTTCTGCTGTCCGATCGCCGAGATGACCGCAGGATCCGGGTCGGCGGAGATCATCTGCTTGTACATCCGGATCTCGCCGGGGAGGAGGAAGCCGAACCCCTGCACGGACAGGATCGTGACGATGCCGAGCGCGACCGCGATCACGGGCGTCGTCATCTGGAAGCCCCCGATCGTGGTCGCGGCCCACGCCAGCGACCCGACCGTTCCGACGAGGAAGACCGCCTGCCAGCGACGGTCGCGGAAGACGTTCATCCGGTAGCCGAACAGCAGGAGGATGGGGATCACGTTCGCGGCGGTGAACAGCGGGAGCCACACGTCCGCGTGCGGGAAGACGTCGATGCGCTGTGCGAGCGTGATCCCGCCCGCGATCGTCGTGAACGCCAGCGCCGGGAGGAGGAACGCGGTCTTCGGCGTCAGCCGTTCGAACACCGCCGCGCTTTGCTCCTCGTCGAGTCCGCCGATCACGGGCCCGAGCACGGCGCCGATGAAGATGTCGATGCCCGTCCACAGCAGTCCCGTCATCACGTGGACGTAGGTGTGAATCTGAACCGACGCGCCGGTCACGGCGTAGGCGAGTGCGGCCACGGGGATCGCCACGACGGCGACCGCGAACGCGGGGTTGCCGCGTCGTGCCATTCCCCGTACCATCCCTCGAACCGATGTCGCAGACATGTCGGTTCGACGACGTTGAAGCGACGACATAAACGTACCCCCGTGGCGTCAGCCGAACGTTTCGCTACACACGTTCGCACGCGGGCAAATCGATCGACCGCCGAACCGACCGCCAGCCGCTACTCCTCGACGGTTACGGTGCCGTCGTCGCCGACCGTGACGATGTATCCGTTGTACTCGAAGGTTACGTACCCGGAGGTGTCACGGAGAACCGTCGTCAGCGCGTCGGGATCCACGACAGCGGCGAGCGGCGGTTCGAGCTGGTCGGGATGAACGCCGTTACGGTCGGCGATCGTCGTGACGACCTCGTGAACGATCTTGGGAGGCAAGTGAGTAAACTATGAAAGAGCTACACAATTAAGAATCTTGTTGTGTTGACATCCTACCCGTCTACTCGAGGGACGACGGAGACTCTACGAACACAGAAGGTCACGCAACACGAGAGGGGTAAAGGACAGCAGCGCGCCGGGCCAACCCCGAAGCGGGGAGATCCGAGCGTCGCGTGCGGGAGAGTTATCCCGTCGGCACCGCCTACGCGTCCATAGATGAGTCCGCAGCCAGATCGGACGGGCGTCCCGACGGACGTTCGGCCGAACACGTCCCTCGATGACGCGCTGGCGGCGTTCGTCGCCCACGTCAGCAAGGGGGACTCGGGTCGCCACCGGGGGGAGGTCGCGCGCGTCGTCGGCGACTTCGTGGGCAGGGTCGGCGACCGCGGCGCCGTGACGGCCGCGGATCTGTCTGTCGGGCACCTAGAATCGTATGCCTCCCATCTCGCGCGGCGAGCCTGGGCCAGAGAGGAGGACGCAGGGACGGGGATCACCGGACGGACGGCACACCAGTACTTCGCGCTCGTCCGCTCCTTCTGTACGTTCCTCCTCGAGCGCGACGCGATCGAGTTCAACCCCGCGAAATCGGCCGTCGCGACCGGCGCGCTCCCCGACCGCTCGATCGGCGTCCGCGGCGACGACCGCGAGCAGTTCTGGAGCGCGGACACGCGCGAGGCGATCGTCCGCTGGACGGACTGGCGCGCCGAGGACGCCCTCGATCGCGGCTGGCTCGATCCGCCGCGAGCGACGCGTGACCGCGCGCTCGTCGCCGTGCTCTCGTACTCCGGCGCCCGCGGCGCCGAACTGTTTCGCGACCCGCAAAACGACCGTCGCCAGGGACTCCGCTGGCGACACGTGGACCTCGACGAGGGGACCCTCAGGGTGTACGGCAAGACCCAGGAGTGGCAGCGGACGCCGCTGCTGGAACCCGGTGTCGACCGCATTCGGGCGCATTACCGCCGGCAGGACCCGCCGAGCGAGGAGTGGCCGGTGTTCGCCACGAGCCACCTCCCGAGCCTGTATCGGGTCGTCCGAGAAGCCGAGGGCGTCGATGCCGAGCCCACGAAGGAGACCGTGTGGGAGCTCCTGCACGAACACGATCTCGTCCCGCCGGCGATCTCGACGGCCGGCGCACGGAGCCTCCTGAAGCGGCTCTCTGCCGAAAGCGGGGTCACGGAGGACGGCGAGACGCTGCTCCCGCACGGCGCGCGGCGCGGCCTCGGCGACGAACTGTACGACACCAGCGCGGAGTTGGCACAGGAGGTGCTCCGTCACCAGTCGGTCGAGACGACACACGCGAGTTACCGAGACGACGACGTGGAACGCCTCCGAGAGGCCGCCGAGGACGCGCTCGACTCGTAGCTAGCGCGGCGAAGGCGAGCGAGAACGCGCGATGAACCCACCAACGGAGAGCCTTCGTTAGCGGGCGAGGGCGATCGCCGTCTCGATATCCCCGTCCCAGGGGTTCCCGTGACCCGGAAGGACCGTCACCGACCCCAACCCGTCGAGGCGCTCGAGCGACGCCTTGGCCTCCTCGTGGTCCTCGTCCGCGGACCCGAGCAGTTGCGGCTCACCTTCCCGTTGGGTGAAGATATTCCGTGTGGCGAGCGCGTCGCCGCAAAAGAGGACCGCTCGGTCCTCGGCATACAACGCACACGACCCCGGGGTATGCCCGGGTGCGTGAATCACGCGCAGTTCGCTCGCCACGGGGAGGACGTCCCCGTCGGAGAGCGGTTCAACACCGGTGAGCGGTTCGACGGAGCGAACGCCGGCGCGGAGCATCTCAAGCGCATAGCCGACGAATCTCGGCCGCCACAGCGATCGCAGATACCACCGGGGAGGACCCTGCGGATGGCTCCGAAGGAGAGGGAAGTCTGCCGGGTGACAGTACACGGGGACCCCCTGATCCGCGAGGGGCTTGGCCAAGCCGACGTGGTCGACGTCCGCGTGAGTCAGTACGACGGCGGCGATGTCGGCGAATTCGTAGCCGTTGTCACCGAGCCACTTCGTCAGTTGCGGCCGGTGAGCAGGGAGACCCGCGTCGACGACCGTCAGGCTGTCGCCCGTCTCGAGGACGTACCAGTTGATCCGACGCGTGCCGAACCGATAGACGCCCTCGGCCACCGCTCTACCCGAGGGGTCACCCCCGTCGTCGGCCGGGGAGGCGATCATACCGTCCGTTCGATAGCGTAACAGATAGCAGTTCTGTCCACCTGAGGCACGAACCGTACCGTTCTACTATCGCCCGTACCGCCGGCGTCGACGAAGGTTTTCGCCCGCCGAGTGGATCACGGAGCCGGTTATCCACGTCCCGTTCCGCATGCTGAACCCTTTTCACTCGAAGCGACGAACACGCACCCGATGACTGACCTCGCGGACATCGACCTAGAGTTCGTTCAGCTTGGGGGGACCGGCATCCAGACGAGCGAGCTGCAGTTCGGCACCTGGCGCTTCGGCAAGGAGACCGAAGAGGGCAACGTCGAGATCGGCGAGAAACGAGCACACGAGCTGCTCGACGCGTACGCCGAGGCCGGCGGCCGATACATCGACACCGCGGACGTGTACGGCGGCGGCGAGAGCGAACGCTGGATCGGCGACTGGCTCGCCGACCGCGACCGCGAGCGCTACACCATCGCCTCGAAGATCTTCTGGCAGATCCGCGACGGCGACCCCAACAGCCGGGGCACGAACCGTAAGAACATCCGCCACCGGATCGACGCGCTGCTCGACCGCCTCGGAACCGACTACGTGGACGTGCTGTACATCCACCGCTGGGACGACCAGACGGACGCTCGCGAACTGATGAAGACGCTCAACGGCCTCGTCGAGGACGGGAAGGTCCACTACCTGGGCGCCTCGACGCTGCGACCCAACGCGTGGAAGGTCGCGCGGGCCAACGAGATCGCACGCAACGAGGGTTGGGAGCCGTTCACCGTCCTCCAGCCGCGCTACAACCTGGTCGACCGCGAGATCGAGGGGGACTACCTGGAGATGGCCCGCCACGAGGATCTCGCGGTGTGTCCGTGGAGCCCGCTCGGACAGGGTTTCCTCACCGGGAAGTACGACCGCGAGGACGGGCTGACCGGCGAGTCGCGCGCCGCCGAGTCGAGCCGCTTCGCCGACGAGTACCTCACCGAGGAGAACTTCGACGTGCACGACGAACTCGACGCGATCGCCGACGAGGTCGACGCCTCGCCCGCCCAGACCGCGCTCGCGTGGCTGATGCACCGCGACGGCGTCAGCGCGCCGATCGTCGGCGCCCGAACCGTCGACCAACTGGAGGAAAACCTCGCGGCCGCGACGATCGACCTCTCCGGGGAGCAGGTCGACCGGCTCACCGAGGCGAAGGGCGGCCCCTACACCGGGCTCTAACCGGCGCCGTCACCGCCCGCCCTCGTCCGTCGACTTCTCGGAGGTTCCGCCGCGGTGCCGACCGAGTGCGACCGCGCCGGCCCCGAGCGCCGCGCCCGCGACCGCACCGATGCCGGCGGCGACGATCCGATCCTTCGACCCGCCCCCTCGATCGAGATCGACGCGCTGAACCGTCGTTTGAGCCGGTGACCCGACGATCAGTTCGTACTCGCGGACCGCGCCGGCGTCCATCGCACCCGAGCGCGTCGCCTCCAGACGCGTCGTCTCCGCGCCGGCGACCACCGTGCGAAGCTCGTAGGTCGTGTCCGCGGTCGCGAGGAGCCGGATCCGGTAGCGGCCGATTTCGGCCCCGTAACACGTCCGGAGCCGCGGAACGGATCCCCGCGATCGGTCGTCGAACCGGCCTCGGATCCGACGGGCTCGATCGCCGGAGGGTTCGATAACCGACAGCGCCACGTCCGTCGAGTCGACGGCGACCTGCGCGACCGGAAGGAGCCCGTCGCGCACGCGGTCGGTGTCGACGTCCAGATGGTCAAGCGGACCCGCGCGGGTTCGATCGCTCGCCTGCTCGATCTGGTCATAGCGAGTGTACAACAGTCCGGTAAAGTCGTCGTAGGGTCTCATCGTGAGCCGACCGTCCTCGCGGTCGAACCTGACTGTCGGCGGGTGCCGTCGGTGTCCACCCGACGACCGGTTCGGGTCGTACAGTCCCAGCTCCACCCCGCCGTCGACGGCCTCGACGCGGTGGACGAGCACCTGGTGTGCGAGCAGCGAGTCACCGAACAGTACGACGGACGCCGTCCCCGTCGCCTCGACGACCGACCGTACGTCGTCGATCACCGCGGTCTGATCGAGCCACTCGGGATGGAGGATCGCTCGCCGGGCGAGCCACGGCCGGAACCGGAGGAACTGGTCCGCTTGGCGTCGAACGATCTCCTCGTACACCGGTGCGTCGGGGGATTCGAACGGGACCGTCGGACCCGCGATCTCGCTCGCGACCTCCTCGTCGACGGGGATCGACTCGGGGTCCTCGAAGTACGCCTGCGCGCTCAACACCATGCCGTAACAGTGGCCGTTCGTCCCGGCCCGCTGAATCACAGCCGCCCGGATCTGGGTCGCGATCGCGTCGACGACCCCGCTCGGCAATCCCGTCGTATCGATCCGAAGCGACGCCTGGGCCCGGTCGTGCCACCGATCCCGGACCCGCTCGCGGACGTCCGCCGGCGACGGGTCAGGCGGCGGCTCGAAGTACATCGAACGCGCCCCCCAGTTGCGAAAGCCGAAGCCATGCCGCTCCGGCTCGAATCGATCGCGTTGCCGGCGGCGACCCGTGACGCCGCTGGTCGCGAGCCCGCCACCGGTAATCGCCGCGATCGATCGGAGCGCGGTCCTGCGGGTTACTGCGCTCCTCACGATGCCATCAACAGCGGACCGGACCATAGCGATTATGTATTCGAACCTACAGTTCCACGCTCGCCAGTTCGGCCTCCAGCGTTTCGACGTGATCGTTGTACGCCTCCACGAAGCCGCGGAACTGGGGAGCGTACTGGCGAACGTCGGCCGCCGAGGGCGCCTCGTACTGCGAGAGGAGGTACACGCCGCCGCTGCCGCCCGCGCGGAGGTACGAGACGCCGTCGCGTTCCCACTTCAGCTCCCAGCGGGTCCCGTCGACACGGGCGGCGTAGGTGCCGTAGTCGCCGCCCTCATAGCGGTGGAGTTCGCCGGCCATCCGGTCACAGGCGTCGCGGACGGCGTCGAGCACGCGGTCTCGCTCGGCGACGACCGTCTCCGTAGTCGTCGCCTCCGGGAACTCGGTGGACACGTCGTCGAGGACGCCCTTCAGCGAGTCGACGTACGCGTTGAATCCGCGGACGAACGCGTCGTAGTCGGCCAACGCCGTCGCCAGCGGCCCGGGTTCCGGATCGCGCTTCGTCGAGATCACGTACACGTCCGACCCACTCTTCGGAGAGAATCGAAGGTACTCCAGGTCGCCACCCTCGTACTTCACCGTCCAGGTACCGCGGTCGGTGTCGACATCACGGCTGCCGTAGTCGCCGCCCTGTAGCAGCGCCAGTTGGTAGGCGATTCGTCCGGCGTGGTCGCGGACGGCTTCCACAATCTCGTCGCGTCGGTCGGCAACCGCGTCCGCGTCGGTTGGATCGACCGGGGGCCAATCAGTCACAGCGATGGGTGACGCCAGCGGGCCATAACCGTCGCGGTGTCGATCGGACGTTCCGATCGAGTGTGCCGATCTGCCGTCGGCAGGGTCAGGCTTGTTCGACGTGGGTGGGCGGCTAGCTGTGCGTGAAGATGTACGCCTGTCCGTCGTCGACGCCGACGCACAGGTCCAACTGCTTCGAGAGGTCCAGGCTCGTGGGGTTCTGCTTGCAGACGACGAGGTCGTCGAACGGTTTCTCGCACGCGGGACACGCGACCGCGACGGTGTTCTGGTAGGACTTGATCGCCGCGTTGTCCTCGCGCTTGGTCAGCGACGTGAGTAGCTCCTCCGTGTCGATGTCCATGCCTCCCGATGCGGGTCACACCTAATTAATCATCAGGAACCGACAGGCCCGGCATCGCTCCGGTCACACCCGATCGATCACCGTCTCGGCGAACCGCGTCAGCGGCGGTTCGGGGTTGTCGTCGTTCACCGGCGAAACAGCACGTGGTCTCTGTCCGTTTGGATCACGGCTCCGTCACGCTTCAGACGCGAGAACTACACGCTGGCGGCCGTCGCAACTACAGTCAAAGTACGCGGGAGCGGTGCGCCGATGATCGCGAGTACCAGTTTGCGACATGCTCGTGTTCGGATCAGTATCGGAGTGCGATGTAGTCAGTCACACAGACAGACGCCACCTTCCCGGATCTGACTCACAGCGAACTGATGGACGGCGATCGCGAGTTCGGTCATTGCCTCGGCCTGTTCTTCGGTCGGACGCCCGCCGCCGTAGTAACTCTCAGTCCGGTTCTCGCTGTAGAGGTTCTTCATTTCCTCGGCAGTCTCCTTCTCGAAGAGCCCGATCTGGTGGGCACGCTCGTAGCTGAATTGGTGGTCCTGGAACGCTTGGAGCGTATCGTTCGTCATCGAGAGCGCATACGCCTCGATCGATCGTTCGATAGTGCCAAAACAGACCTCGATGACGGCTGTGTAGTACCCATTCTGTGACTGGAGCGTATCAACGACCGCGAGGAGGCGACATGCTTTCGTCAGTTGTGTCTTCCAGTCTTCATCGGCACGGATCCCGTCTTCGAACTCCGTCCGACCGCGTCCGACCATCTCGAAGGCGTCCTGTGCGCGGTCGAGTGCCGCGATCACGGCAGTCGGATCGGAGCCGCTACTCATCGGCGGTTCCCTCCTCCAACAGGAGGGTTTCGACTGTTTCGAAGTCGCTCGTCTTGTAGACCGGAATTCCCGAGACGACGATCTCCCGAATGTCCTCGGTGTAGGTCGGGATCGCTTGGACGGCCTCGACATCGATATCGAAGGCGTATCGGTCACCATCGAACGCGGTCTCTTCGAGATCGCGTGCGACGGCGTTCGCTTCTCGTTGGCATTCGGCCCGTCCGGAGCGAGTAAGCACCCAGAGGTCGATATCGCTTCGCCGGTCAGCATCCCCTCGGGCGACACTCCCGTACAGGATGATACCGACGACATCGCTGAGATTCTCACGGAGTTTTGTTACCGCAGTGTTCACGGGGTGGTGATACTCCGATTGGGGGATCCTGAGGATCGGGTCTTCGGGAATCGACAGGCGCTGTCTGTTGATCTGTACGAGTCGCTGGTTGCTTTCGGATGATTCGACAACCAAGTCATTCGCACTGAGAACGTTCACTGCACGACGGACGGACTGGTGTGAATGACCGATCTGCGTCGCGAGTTCCCGCAACGAAAAATCACTCAATCGATGGTTAGTTAAAAATAAAAGGACATCGCTCGTCGCTTTGTGCTTGAATATATCCGGGTCTGAAAGGGGTAGCGAAACCGAAATAGAGGTTCCAGCGGGTTCCGTTCTCTCCGTCTGACGGTTCATGTGCCGTATCACGGACCACTACTATAAAAATACTATACGTAAAACGGATTCTGCCTAAGTATTACTATGGAAAGTACTCGATGGGTCAACGTCACACCTGGTCGATAGCCGTCTCGGCGAACCGCGTCAGCGACGCCCCTGGGTCGTCCCCGTCCGTCGGCGAGACGAGGGTCTCGACGACGGGTCGCTCCTCTCTATCCCCCCGTCAGCGGGTACCCCGCGCCGAACGTCAGATCGTCGTCACCGAAGAGACGGTCGTACCCGCGATGGTCGCTCCAGTCGGTCACGCGCCACCGGCAGCGCCCAGCGCGTATTTCGTTGATAGTCCCAGACGGTGCGCGACAACGTGATCGGTGTCCGTCCCCTCACCGCTTCTGCGGGGTTCACGTCGCCTCGAACGTCGCCAGGACCCCGGCGTGATCCGAGGGCCACACGGAGACCCTCCCATCGTCGCCGTCGACCTCCAGGCGGTCGCTCCGCTTGTGGTTCACCCGGCGGGCGTCCGTGGCCCGGAGAGCGCCACGGCGGAGGACGGCGTCGATCCGCCGACTCAACTGCGACCGGTCGTTGCGGAGGTCCGGCGACTGACAGCACGTGTTCCCCTTCGACCGGGGTTTGACCCGGTCGTAGGAGTCGGTGAAGCGTTCGGTGAGCACCTGGTAGGCGGCCGGCTCGTACTCCGGGCCGCTGTTGAGGTCGCCACAGAGGACGACGGGGTTCGTCCCCCGGAGGTCGTCGATCAGCTCTCGCGCCTGCACGACGCGCAGAAACGACGACACTGACTCGAGGTGCGTTGAGACGGCGGTGAATTCGACTTCGTCGGTCGCGACATCTACCTGCGCGTACCCCCGACGGAGCGCGACCTCCTGATCGGTTCCCGGAACCGGCAGCGCCAGGTCCGCCTCGTACGAGTTCGTGACGACGTTGTCGACGGCGACGCCGGCCCGCACGAGGAGCGCGTTTCTGTCGGTGACGCGCAGGTCGACCGGCCCGTCGTCCGTCTCGGCTGGGAGTTCCGCGTCCGAGGTAGTCGTCACCGCCGCGCGTTCGTATCGGAGCCCTCGCGCCTCCAGCGCCCGCTCCACCTCCGCGAGGATGTCGACGACCTGGGTGTCCGCGCTCTCTGCACCCACCGACGCGAAGTCGCCGGGCTCCTGTTTCCTGAACAGGGACGCCTCTTGAAGTGCGACAACGTCGGCGTCCGTCGCTTCCACCGCCGCGCTGACGGCGTCAGCCCGTGCTCGATACTCTGCGGCCTCGACTTCGGACAGGAAGCGCCCGACTGTACGGCGAAGCTCCCTGTACGAACGCGCGCCGAGCAGCCGCGAGAAGTCGAGGCCGAGATAGACGTTCTGTGTCAACACCGTCGCCGTCCCCTCCGATGGCGTCGCCGCCCGCCCCACCGTCGGGTTGCTCCCCGCGAGGGTCGCCCCTACCGCCCCCGCCAGTCCCCTCAGGACGGTTCGACGGTGGGGACCTGACGCTGAATCGCCAATCTCGTAAGCACCCATACCGGTCGCTCGCCCCCGAATGGTTTCGTTATACGGAAGTATTGGGTTCGTAGCCGATCTGTATCGCCCCGCGATCCGGAAATGCGAGTTCCGTCGCGGGCGTCGCGGTCGAATCGGTTGGGCGTCGGGCGACGGGCTGTACGTGTCTCCGAGAGTACGACCTGCTTACCGCCGCCCCCGATCCAGTGACTCGCCAACATCGATGTCTCCCCACCTGTGCCAGTTCAGTAAAACCGATTTCTGCAAAGTAGAAATTCTGCAATGTACTCGACCGGTCAGCGTCACACCTGGTTGATAACCGTCTCGGCGAACCGCGTCAGCGACGCCTCGGGATCTTCGCCGCCCGCCGGCGAGACGAGCACGTGGTCCACGCCCATATCGTCGAGCGTCCGGAAGTACTCGACGAACCACTCGGCGCCGGCGCGGTAGCCGAGATGGCGGTGTTCCGGGTCGGCCTCCGGATCGTCGGCGAGCTCGGTTCGGACGGCCATCGCGTACGGCGTGTCGCCGGCGGCGTCGCGCCAGTCGTCGAGGTACGACTCCAGCGTCGACTCGGGGAGGTGATAGAAGAACCAGCCGTCGCCGTTGTCGGCGATCCACTCGATCGACTGCCTGGCGAACCCGGTCGGCAGCAGGGGGATCGTCTCCCCGACCGGCTTCGGCACCACGTCGAGGTCGCCGTCGAGTTCGCCCCACGATCCGTCGGTCTCGGGGAACTCGTCGCGCCAGACGGTCCGAAGTAGGTCGATCGACTCGCGGAACTGCTCGCCGCGCTCGTCGATGTCGACGCCGAACGCCGGGAACTCGGGGTCGCGGTCGCCGGTAGCGACGCCCATCACCAGCCGCCCGTCCGAGAGGTGGTCGACGGTCGCGGCGCTCTTGGCGACGTGTATCGGGTGCCGGAGCGGGAGGACGACGCTCGCGGTGCCGATCGCGACCTCGTCGGTGTGGGCCGCGACGTGGCTCAGCCAGGGCCAGGTGTCGTACGTCTGGCCGGCGTCGCCGAAGCGCGGCCAGTACAGCGGTACGTCCCGCGCCCACAGGCCGTCGAAGCCGACCGACTCGGCGTGTGCGGCCAGCGCCATCTCCTCGTCGACGGCGGGGCGCGACTCGCGGGCGTCCGTCAGGGGGAAGCCCGCACCGAAGGTGAGATCGTCCCCGCCGAAGAGGCGCCGGAACCCGCGGGTGTCGGAGGCATCAGTCACGGAACCGTATCGGTCCGGGAGTCGTATGTCGGCTCCGGTGTGGTTTCGGAACGCGCCGACTGGTCATCCATGTCCGTCCGAACACGTGGAATCTACAACCTCGAGCGATCGGTCAACTGTCGCCTCGACGGCGTCAATGGGTTCACCATACCAGCTGGCGACAAAAGAGCTATAAAATAACCACCAAGTGTACGAACATGCCGATCTGTGGAAACTGTGAGGGCTTCGTCACGCAGCGGTATGTCGATGTGTTCGCGCCCAGTGGGTCGGAGACGGTTCGCGTGTGTCCGAACTGCGAAGACCTCATTCGAGACGGCAACGGTGTCAGAGAAGCACGCAGCGCGAGGCAGTGACCGCTGTTCCTGACAATGCGAACTGAGAATAGGGAAGATAGGTTGTCGGCGATCTGTTCTAGAGAAATCCTCGTATTCGGACACGTTTGAGGATGGCTTTGTACACTGCAGTTGACTGGGGAAGCGGTTGTTGTGTGGAGGTGATGTTGAACTGACCGCTAATACACCGAAAAGAGATCCGCGAATATCACTGCACCGAGAGAGGACTGCTCGCGAAGTCGTACGTCAGTTGCGAACGATCCCTTCCCGATCTGGTAACTGGGAGGCTAGACTCACAGTCGTGTAGCGAGATGTTCCTTGAGAAGCGTTCGATGGCACCGCTTCTGGTCGGTGTTCTCGAAACAGACGAGGACGAGCTGTTCCCCGTCCTGCAATCGGTCCGTGAGTCCACCGACTGCCTCTCGGGCCTCCTCGGCGTCGGTAAGATGTGATCGGTACCGATCCTCGAATCCGACCTCGTCCCAGGCCGCATTATGCGCGCCTTCATCACACATTCCCTGCATCTTGAAGTCCTCGTGCCGCTGTTTGAACTCGTCGAGGAGGTCCGACGGGGGACCGAGTGCCGGGTAGTTCTCGTCGACCGTCGTTCGGAACCAGCCGGTCGGTCGCCGAACGACTCCCACCAGCGTTGCCTCTGCGGGAACATCCACGAGATCGTGTTGCAGCGCCGCGACGTACGTATCCTCGAGGCGGTTCGAGGAAGTCATCGTCTATGAAAAGCCCGTTCCACGCCCAGCGTAGTGAACTTCCCGGTGGCTGTCTGTGTCCCCCGAAACTAGCAGCCATCCCTGGTGGTGACAACCAACGTATCGAACGGTTGACCAGGCACCGGTAATTAAAATCCGAGTTCTACGGTACTGTCGTACTCACGAAACAGCGGTGGAAGGACGTAGGACGGTTAAATCTAGTTTTGATACTACGTTCGAGCTAAGATGTGACAGCCGTACTCAGTGGATACGATGGTCACAGTCTCCGCATTCAAAGACGGACTCACCGCCCTCCGCGCGAATCCGATCCTGCTCGTCGCCGGGCTCCTCGTCGGGGGCGGAAGCCAATTGCAGTACGTCGATCGCCTGGTCGAATCGCCGCTTCTCTCGGCAGGCGTGTCGCTCGCCTGGCTGATAGTCTTCCCGTTCGTTCTCGGCGGATTCATCGGCACTGCCCGAGCTGCGATAGACGGAACGAACGCGTCGCTCACTCACTTTTTCACTGCAGCCCGGACACACTACCTCCGACTGCTCCTCGCGACTGTGCTGTTCGTGCTCCTGTTCCTCGGAACCGCTATCGCACTCGGAGTCATCACGTTCATCCTCGGTATCGGAACGATGGCGATCGCCGCGATCAACGAGATGGCAGCGTTCGTCGCAAGCGTCGGCTCGCTGCTCCTCTGGTTGGTGTCGATCCTCGTTGTCATCATGTTCGTGCAGTTCTACGACACGGCGATCGTCATCGAAAACGAGAGCGTCACTGACGCGTTCCGCAGAAGCATCGGGCTCGTCCGTTCAAACCTGAAAAGCGTCGCCGGGTTCTCGGTGGTATGGGTCGGGCTCCTGAACGTCTTCTACATCCCCGAATACCTCCTCGAATGGACGATGATGGACACTGGATCTGCCGAGATTCTACCGATCGACCTCGGGTTGCCGATCGCCGTCCTGCTTCCGGTCGGGATCGCCTTCTCGGCGGTCGGCTTCGCGTACTTCTATACGGTCTACACGGCCTACTACATGCGGTTGATCGCGATCTCACCAGCCGCCGTGGATTCACGATAAACACCTACCAACAATTACGTACGATAGGTCCGAACAGGCCCTATCGAACCGGGTCCCCGTGACCGACTGCTACAGAAGCTACCCGCACCCATGGCACAACCCTTCCCGACGCAAACGGACGCCGCTGTCGAACGAAGCGATACCCCAGCCGTACTGAGTCTCGACGACGACGAGACTCGGGCCGTGATCGAAGCGTTGTCCTCCGAGACCGCTTTCGAGATCTTTCGGCTGCTCAACGAAACGCCGGCGACGCCGTCGCGGATCGCCGAGCAACTCGACCAAAGCGTGCAGAACGTCCACTACCACTTGGAGAACCTCGAATCGGCCGGCGTGATCGAAGTCACCGACACCTGCTATTCGGAGAAAGGCCGTGAGATGAGCGTCTTCGTCGTTTCCGAAGACCCGACGCTCCTGTTTCTCGGGACCGAGGAGGATCGGCCGAGTCTCAAACGCGCGTTCAAAGCCTTCGCCTCGCTTCTCGGTCCACCGTCGATTCTGCTTGCGGCCGGCGAATCGCTCTCCCAGTTCATTACTGGCGAATAATGAGCGAATCCACCGACTCAGCGACCCGAAGTGCTTCTATCGGCCACGGCACAACCCCGGGTGACGTAGCACCGACGATCAGGGCCCGGGATGATGTCGATGGCTGTGGGTGTCTCGAATGCCGCCACATCGAGACTACCACCACCAATCGAACCGTCCTCGACGCGCTCGTGTGGTCGGTTCGCCTGTTTCGGTCCTATCCGTCAATCCCCGCCTTCGCCGGCGTGATCATCCTCGCCAACCGTCTTCTCGAGACGGACACCATCGAGCTGCTCCCGACGCCCGCGGTCGGGATGATCGAGGCCGTAACTGCCTTCGCGTTCGTCATCTCGCTCCGCGCCTACGTGGGAACGATCGTCGCGGGCGAACTGACCGGCGATTCCGTCACGATACGCGAGGGACTCCGTCGAAGCATCGGCCGCACACCGGCATTGGTTGGCGTTATCCTTCTGACAGTGTTTTCGGTGATGACGATTCCGTTCTTTCTGTCGCTTCCGCTGCTCGTTCTGGTCGGCGCGCTCCCGATCAACCCGGTGGGGATGGTCAGTTTCCCTGTCGCGGCAGCGGTCGGTGTGATCGTGTTCGTCGTACCGATCCTCTTTCTCCTGTTCAAGTTCTGGTTCGCGCCCGAGGCGTGTGTCATCGGTGAGTACGGCCCGCTCGAATCACTTCGGGTGAGCTGGCGAATCACGACGAACTACCGAACGAAGTTCTTGCTTGTCGGTGTCATCGCGATCGGAAGTGCGCTCAGCCTCTATTTGCCAACAGTTGTCCCCCAGCTCGAAACGGAGATGACGTTGGTGCATCCCGTGTTGGGCGTGATCTCGTCGAGTGTCGGGGAACTGCTCTCGATAGTGTGGGCGAGCGCGTACGCACACATCTACGTCCAAGGAATCGTGTCGTGAACAGGCGATCGCACCCAACGAGAACGTACGCGACTGCGAACGTGTTCGCGTGACAGATCCGGATCGGCTCACGTTCGTCAGAGATAGAGAACCGTCGTGTCCTCCGTTCGGTCTCGAACGCCTGCTGTTCGAGTGGTTTCCCATTGAGCGGGTAGAGCTGTGAGCTTTGCCCCCATAAAAATCGACACCGAACGGCCGAGGCGAGTCCCCTTCGCGAAATACTGAATGGCCCATCGATCGAACTCCGACATATATGGTGTCAGCGGGGAGCAGTCGCTGGTCGCGTCGGTTCGTCGTCTTCAGCGCGATCTCGCTCGTCCTGTGGCGACTCGGGGCACTGGCGGGAGTTCCCCGCCGGACGGAAGTCGTGCTGGCTCTGTTCGGGTTCGTGTTTCATATGGTGTTCGGGATGGGGTATCTGCTGATCCCGTCCTACTTCGAACGGGTTCTGGATGCGAAGTGGCCGCCGGCGATCCAACTCGGGTTGACGGGGATCGGTACGGGACTCCTCGCGGTGGCCTCCCTCCCTGTCGGCCCGCCTGTCATCGAACTCGTGGGCGCCACTGCGTGGTTTCTGGGCGTCATCGTGTTTCTGGGGACGATCCTGTGGACGATCCGGGACAACGTGGCGGGACGCGAGACGGGGACCGGTGCCGGAATGGAGGAGTTGGAGTGGGTCGACCGGTATGCGAACCCGTTCATGATAGTGGCACTCGGGTACGTACTGGTCGGATCGTACGAACTGCTCGCGCCCGGATCCCCGCTCCCAGGGATCACGGACGGATACGTCCCGCGTGTCAGCCACCTCCTCGCTGCCGGAGGTGCGACGGTGCTCGTGTTCACGCTCGGCGTTCGTATCGCCCCGCGGTTCCTCGGCGTTCCGGCGCGGAAGGAACTCGTCGCCGTCGTCCTTCCAGCGGGTGCACTCGGCCCGGCATTGCTGGCGTACGGACTCGGCGGCGGGCCGGCGTTCATCGCCGGTGCTATCGCCGAAGCGACGGCGATGGTCGGGTTCACGGGGGTGTACGGCCTGTTGTTCGCCCGATCGGATCGACGGACTGTCGGTCTCTTCGGCGTTCTTGTCGGGGTTATTTGTGGGATCGCGGGGGTATCACTCGGCCTCTCGTTCGCGTTCGGAACGGTCAGTTCCGAGCTGATCACCGCGCACCTTCAACTGAACCTCCTCGGGTTTCTCGGGTTGTGTATCATCGGCTTCGCGATGCAGTTCTTCCCGCCCACTGCGGGTCGATTTAAGGGGGCGACCGAGACCACCGTGTGGCTGGTGATCGCCGCCCTGTTGGGCGGGCTCGTATTTATCGTGGTCGGGACGCTTTCGGAGGTCACAATCTTGGCGACTACCGGTGACGTACTCGCTCTCACGGGCGCGGTCGTGTACGGCTACCTCGTCATTCGGCTGATGAACGCGGTGGGATCACGGTGATCGAGCATCGCCGAGGCCGTTCGAGTCGAACTAGGGACCCGGCGTCAATCGTCCGTGGTCGATGTCTTCTCGGACGACTCTGAATCGGTCATTTCCGAACCGCCGTCGACGAGCGCCGTCTCCCGATGCTGTTCGAGCCAGCCCCATTCGTTGGTACGCAGTCCGTGTTCGTCGAGGTTCCAGGGGTCGCTGTCCTCGATCGGGCGTCCCTCCAGCCACGAGGTGACGAGGTTCCACACGAAGATCAGTTGTCCGATCGCGAGGATGTAGACGCCGACCGTGGCGAGTTGGTGGAGGTCGGCGAAGTAGCCGACCGGGCCGACGGTGATGTCGTATCCGGCGTACCGACGGGGCATGCCGCCGTAGCCGAGCAACACCATCGGGAAGAACGTGATGTTCGTCCCGATCATGGTGAGCCAGAAGTGCCACTTCCCGAGCGTTCGCTGGTACCACCGCCCGGTGACCAGCGGGAACCAGTAGTAGATCCCGGCGAAGATCGCGAACGCGATCCCGCCCATGATGACGTAGTGGAAGTGGGCGATGACGTGGTACGTGTCGTGGAGCACGAGGTCGACGGGGATCGCCGCCTCGAAGACGCCCGTGACGCCGCCGATGATGAAGTTCGCGATGAACCCGATACAGAACAGCATCGGCGTTACCAATCGGATCTTTCCGCCCCACATCGTCGAGATCCAGTTGAACGTCTTGACCGCGCTGGGGATCGCGATCGCGATCGAGACGGCCATGAACGACGCGCGGAGTCGCGGGTCGATCCCCGTCGCGAACATGTGATGTGCCCACACGCCGAAGCTCAGTACCCCGAGTGCGAGCGTGGAGTAGACGACGAACTTGAACCCGAAGAGCCGCCGGCTAGCGAACCGCGGGAGGATGTAGCTGATGAGTCCCATCGGCGGGAGCACGAGGATGTACACCTCGGGGTGGCCGAAGAACCAGAACAGGTGTTGCCAGAGGATCGGCCCGCCGCCCTCGACGGCGAAGAACGTCGTCCCGAAGTTACGGTCGAGCAGGAGCATGACGAGCGCGCTCCCCAGCAGCGGGAACGCGAAGAGGATCTGGCCGGACTGGACGAGGACCGTCCACGAGAAGATGTCCAGGTTCGCCCAGGTGACGTCCTCGCCGCGCTCGGTGAAGATGGTCGTGATGAAGTTGATCGCCCCCATCGTCGCACTCACCCCGGTCAGATGGAGCCCGAGGATCATCAGGTCGACACCGGCGTTCGTCTGCTGGACCGACAGGGGTGCATAGAGCGTCCACGCGGTCTGGGCCCCTTCGACGCCGACCTGAAACGGCTCGAGGATCAGCCCGCCCCAGATGAGCAGCGCCCCGGGAGGCAACAACCAGAACGCGATGGCGTTGATTCGTGGGAACGCCATGTCGTCGGCACCGATCAGCAACGGGATCAGGTAGTTCGAGAACGCGGCTAGGATCGGCGTGCCGAACAGGAACAGCATCGTGATCCCGTGGGTCGTCATCAGGGCGTTATAGAACGTCTCGCTGAGCAGGTCAACCGGCGGCGTCGTCAGCTCCGTCCGCATGAGGACGACGGCGATCCCTCCCCACGCGAACGAGAGCACCGCGAACACCCCGTACATGAGTCCGATATCCTTGTGGTCGACAGTCGTGATCCATCGAATGAGTCCGCTCGGTTTCTCTACGTGCTCCTGTTCGTGATGGCTGGCTTCGGACCCGCCGGCGGAGAGAGAGTACGACCGCCAGTTTTCGATGCGGACCAGCCACCGAACCACAAGGAGCAGAAACACGCCCATTACTCCGGTCAGGGCGATTTGAGTGGTTCCCGTAGCCATGCTACGTGGATCCTGGTAGTGTACCGTAAGCGCCATCGCGAACATCTTCGATCGGAGCCGAACGGCGGTGCAAACGGACGGAACGGGTTGGTACGCGGCTTCGTTGAACGGGTATACGACGCGTGTGGTGACTGTGTACGAGAGCGGTTCGACCGAGTTACTGGAGTCGAACTGGGCGGTCAGGGTGAACGAGGAGACGCACAACCTCTGGGCGTTCGAGCCGTCTCTCGACTGTCTCGCGTTCGCCTGTGAGGAACGGGTATCGGGCTCGAAGCCGGGCAGTCTCTCTGACGGCGCGTTCGAGCGCTGTACGCTCGGCGTCGGAGCGACGTGTGTCGGCGTGGATCTGCCGCGGCATCTGCCTCGATGGCCACACGAGCTGTGGGCTCGAATGAGAGTAGTCGGCCGCTCTCTATCGTCGCTGCTATCCACTGTCCGGTGAACGGAACTCGGTCAGGGAACTCCCGCTGGATCCGATCCCGATAACCCTGCTGGCGATCATCAATCACGACACCTACCGCTGTCGAGCATCGTCCGTCCGCTCGGTCGTCAACAGCTGTCGCCTCTCTCGTACCGGGTTCCGCTCCCGAGCGGTGTCGAGCGTCGGTTGATCGACCGACGTGACAGCACGCAGGTCGCGCTCTCACAGCTCATTCAGAGCGATGTCGACGCGCTCCCGGTCACGCGTGACGGAGCAGTCGTCGGCATCGTGACGATGACCGCGATCCGCGACGGCCGCAGCGAGGGGGCATAGATGAGCATCGTCCAACAGCTCCCGGCCGCGTGGGACTACCTGCTGGCGAACCAGGAGCAGTTCTTCCAACTGCTCGTCACGCACCTGCAGCTAGTGCTCGTTGCGGTCGTCTGTGCTATCCTCGTCGCCGTCCCCGGGGGTATCCTCGCGACGCGACGACCGAAACTGAAGCGATACATCCTCGGGTTCGGGAACGTCGCGCAGTCGGTGCCGACTATCGCCATCATCTTCCTGGTGTTCCCCGTCCTCGGTATCGGGTTCACGACGGCCCTCGTGGGACTGTTCACCTACGCCATTCTCCCCATCCTCACCAACACCATCGCGGGCACCGAGGACGTCGACGAGTCGATCGTCGAGGCGGCTCAGGGGATGGGAACGACCGACTGGGAGATCCTCCGGAGGATCCAGCTCACGCTCGCGCTCCCCGTGATCTTCGCCGGAATCCGCACTGCCTCGGTCATCACCGTCGGGACTGCCTACCTCGCGTTCTTCATCGGTGGCGGCGGCCTCGGCCTGTGGGTCGTCGTCGGGATCAAGTTGTTCAACACGCCACAGGAACTTGCCGGCGCGTGACCCGTCTACGGATAAGCGAGAACGGTGGCTCTCGCCGCCAGCAACAGGTATGTCTGGTAATGTTTCGAACCACTGGGTCAGTCAGAGCTCGACATCTCGATTTCGTGGATGATACTCGGGAACGAACGGTTTTGTATCGTGGCCGAAAGTCCCGCGCATGGAGTCGCCAGCGGAGGACGGGTCGTCGATCACGGCTCGTGAGCGGTCGCCGCTGTCGGACGCCGACAAGCGCGACATCGCACGGACGGTCGACCGGGCGGTCGCGTACGGGTCCGACGGCCTCGAAACCGACGAGTGGTCCGCCCTCTCCGGGTGCCGCGTCGCGTTCGTCGTCCGCGACGAGCACATCGAGGTACGGCTGCGCTACGACGCCGACCGCCTCCCCGGCCCGGTGGTCGTCCCGGGCGCCGACGAGGACGGCCCGTCGCTGGTCCGCGATGGCGATACGCCGACGGCGTTCGTCGCCCTCTCGGAGGCACACGGCGCGCTCTATGAGGATCTGACGGATTCGGCCGGCCACGCCGTCGACCCCTACGCCGTCGCAGTCCCGGACACGCCCGTCGCGCGGACGGTCGCCGACGGGACGGTAACGTTCGTCGCGACGCTGTCAGTCCTCACCGGCGAGGGATCAGCCGATCGCCGGACGTACGACTGGTGAACGGGGCGGAGACGGACCGACGGCGAATCGCACGAGCGCGTCGGCAGAGAATCACGGTCGATACTGTTACCGAACGTATATATCGTGGCAACGGAATGATGATCCGTTAGTATGGTCGATCGGATCCGCGTGCTCCACATCGACCCCGAGCCGGAGTCAGCCGCACTGATCGCGGAGCGTTTCGAGCGCGCGGACGACATCGTGGTCGAAGTCGTCTCCGACGCCGAGGAGGGGCTCGACCGGATAGCGTCGGCGGCGTTCGACTGTGTGGTGTCCGAGTACGCGCTGCCGGACCGAACCGGGATCGAGCTGCTCGACCGGGTGCGCGAGGACCATTCAGATCTTCCGTTCGTCATTTACACCGGCGAGGGAAGCGAGGCGATAGCGAGCGACGCGTTCGCGGCGGGCGCGACGGACTACCTCCCGAAGGACGCGGGGACGGACCGACACGAACGGCTCGTCGACGGGATCCGGAAGGCGGTCGAAAGAACCCGTTCGGAGGAACGATCGGCCGCGGACGATCGACTCCGGGCGCTGTTCGACAACGCTCCCAACTCGGTCATCGAGGGAGAAATCGTAGACGGCGGCGACACCCATCGCATCCGGGCGGTCAACTCCGCCTTCGAGGAGACGTTCGGGTACGAGGCGACCGACGTGGTCGGATCGGACATCGCCGACGTGATCATTCCCCCCGATCGCATGGACGAGCACCGGACCGTCCGGTCTCGGATAGCCGAGGGCGAGCCGATACTCGGAGAGGCCGTCTGCGAGACGGCCGACGGCGAGCGGGAGTTCCTGGTGAGCGCGATCCCGTGGGGAACCGACGAGGACGGTGCCGACGGCTGGTACGTGTGGCACACCGACATCACCGACCGGAAGCGCCGGGCGAACGCGATCGAGGAGCTTCACTCCGCGACCGGTGCACTCGTCGAGGCGTCGACTGCCGAGTCGGTCGCGCAGATCGCCGCCGATGCCCTCCGCGACGTGCTCGATCTCCCGTTCAACGGCGTCCACCTCTACGACGAGAGCGAGGACGGACTCGTCCCGGTCGCGTGGACGAGCGAGACCGAGGAGATCGTCGGGGCGCCGCCGACGTTCACTCCCGGGCAGGGGATCGCCGGCAGAACCTACGAAGCGGGCGAACCACGCGTGTACGCAGACATCGCCGAGGAGACTGAGCCGTACAACCCGAACACGCCGATTCGCAGCCAGATGGCGCTCCCGCTGTCGGATCACGGCGTGCTCCTCGTCGGCTCCCCCGAACGCGACGCGTTCGACGACCTCGACGTGTCGATGGCGCGGACGCTGGCCGAGCACGCGACCGCGGTGTTACACCGGATCGAGCGCGAGCACGTGCTCGAGGAACTTCAGGACCGCACTCAGCGATTGATGCGGGCGTCCACCACCGAGGAGATCGCGGATATCGCCGTCGAGACTGCCAGCGAGACTCTCGGGGCGCAACTGAGCGGAGTCCACCTCGTCGGCGACGGCGGCCGACGGCTCGAACTGCTGGCTCACGCCGACTTCGTGGAGTCGTCGTTCGACGAACTCCCGGTGTACGAACGGGGCGTCGAGGACGACCCCGCCGGCGCGGTCGTCTGGGACGCGTTCGACGGCGGCGAGCCACGACACATCGACGACATCCGAACGCATGACCGCCTCGCGGAGGAGACGCCGAGCCGGAGCGTGATCGTCCACCCGCTCGACGACCACGGGGTGTTCATCGTCTCGTCGACGGAGCCGAACGCATTCGACGAGCCGGACGAGACATTTGTCGAGATCCTGGCGACGGCGGTGACCGCCGCGCTCAACCGGGTCGAACACGAACAGGAGCTGCGTCGGCGCAACGAGCAGCTCGACGAGTTCGCCGGGCTGATCTCACACGACCTCCGCAACCCGCTCAACGTCGCGCAGGGACGGATCTCGTTGGCCCGCGAGGAGACGGATTCCGACCACCTCGATCCCGCGGCGAGCGCGGTCGACCGGGCCCTCTCGCTGCTCGAGGAGTCGCTCGCGGTCGCGCGACGTGGACACGACGAAGGGGACCTCGAACCCGTCGAGCTCGCCTCGGCGATCTCGGAGTGCTGGATGCACACCGACACGGCTGAGGCGGAGCTGGTCGTCGAGACGGACCGGACCGTCCGTGCGGACCCGAGCCGACTCAAACAGCTCTTCGAGAACCTGATCGGAAACGCGGTGAAACACGCCGGCGAGGACTGCCGTATCACCGTCGGCGACGTCCCCGGCGGGTTCTACGTCGCGGACGACGGCCCGGGGATCCCCGACGACGAGCGCGAGACCGCGTTCGAGCCCGGATACACCACCGACGACGCGAGTACGGGGTATGGACTGTACATCGTCCGGGAGATCGCGAACGCACACGGCTGGGAGATCGATGTCGTCGACGGCGGGGACGGCGGGGCGCGGTTCGAGGTGACCGGCGTCGACACCGTCGAGAACTAGGACCCCTGTCGACGGAGTCGACGAGATGCAACCGGAAGGCGGGCGTCCGACGAGACGGAACCGGGAGAGATCGGCCCCGAAGTCACGACCGGATGTCGAGCCCGCGAAGCTCGAAGCGGGCGCCCCCGGTCTCGCCGTCGACCACGTCGACGGTCCAGCCGTGTCCCGTCGCGATCTGCCGGACGATCGGCAGCCCGTATCCGGTCCCGTGGTCGCGCGTCGAAAACCCGTGATCGAAGACCTCCTCGCGAACGTCGGGCGGCACGCCGGGGCCGTCGTCGGCGACGTAGATCCCGTCGTCATCTGCGAGGCTCCCGACGCGGACGGTGACGGTCTCCCCGACGTGGTCGACCGCGTTCCGAAACAGGTTCTCGAAGAGCTGTTGGAGCCGGCTCCTGTCGGCGTCGACCGTCGCCTCCCCCAGCTCCACGATGAACGTCGCCGTGTCGGCGTGGACGGTTCTCCACGCGTCGCGGGCACACGCGGCGATCGGAACCGGCTCCGTCTCTCCGACGTAGCGTCCCTCCTTCGACAGCGCGAGGATGTCGGCGACGAGCTTCTCGATGCGGTCGAGCGACTCCGACACGGTGTCGAGCTCGGGCGCGTCGTGCTCCCGGCGAGCGAGATCCGTGTATCCCTGCGCGACAGACAGCGAGTTTCGGATGTCGTGTGCGAGGATGTCCGCGAAGTCGTCGAGGCGCTCCTTCTGGTCGTGAAGCTCCGCCTCGCGCTCGCGCTGCTGGGAGATGTCCCTGACGATGCCGGTGAGGTATCGCTCGTCTTCGTGGGTGTGCTCACGGAGGCTGATCAGCGTCGGCACTTCCGTACCGTCCTTGTGGAGCGCGGGGAGTTCCATGCCGTCCCAGTCGATGCTCCGCTCGTCCGACTCGACGTACCGAGCGAGCGCCTCCTCGTGGATCGATCGGAGCCGCTCGGGGATGATTACCATCTTCGACTCGCCGACGAGCTCCTCGGGCGAGTAGCCGAGGAGGTCCTCGATCGCCGGGTTCGCGTACCGGATCGTGCTCTCCTCGTCGATCGTCAACATCCCCTCCGCGGTGTTCTCGACGAGGGCGCGGAAGAAGTCGTCGGGGGCGACTGGGATGTCGGGGTCCATTGCTAGACTACCGTCTTGAGGGTGCGAACACGGAAAAACCACCCGTAGTCACGATCTCGGGTCGGAGCCGTCGTCGTCGTTGAACCGTCCGATCACTGCCGGAGCATACATCCGTACCCGACAGATCATTCCGTGGTAACAATATGTGTATAATGGGACAGATATATACGACGAATATGTATGTGAATCGGTATGAATCGGCAGTTCGGGAGACGGACCTTCCTCGGGCTCGGCGCAGCCGCGTCGATCGCCGTCGGCGGGACGACGGTGGGGCGGGCGTCGTTTTCGGGGCTCGACCAGGACTTCGAGTCCGTCTCAGTCGGCGGGTATCCCGACGGATGGAGGAAGGACGGAGCCACGGATCAGTCGGTCGTGAGCGAACGGTCACACGGCGGGAGCAGGTCGCTGCGGATCAAAGGCGGCCACGGCGGTTGCTGGGAAGCGATCGCGAACGCGCCGATCGGTGGCCATCCCGGCGAAACCGCGGTTCGATTCTCGGGGGCGATCCTCCCGGGCGCTGCCGGTTCCTTCGGCTGCCACGACAAGTACTACGCGCGTCTCAAGCTGCGGACCGACGCCGGTAGCGGCTGGTCCGACGGGTCCAGCCGTTCCATCCTCACGATGCACCGAGACGGGACGCTGTATGCACCCGGTAACGTCGCGGTCGGCACGTTCTCGCCCGGAGAGTGGGTCGGCTACGACATCACCTACCGATACGACGGCGGCGCCGACGAGGTCACGCTCGAGTACGAGATCGACGGCGGGTCGAGCAGGGGAACGACGACCGTCGACGCGGCGAGTTGGGAGACGGACATCTCGTATCTCACGCTCAACAGCGGGGACTTCACGGCGTACTGGGACTCCGTCGTCGCGAAGACCGTCGGCGGCGGGAACCAGGTGCCGAACGCGGCGTTCCAATATGCGCCCTCGTCGCCGACGGTCGACGACGACGTCGTGTTCGACGCCAGCGACGCGAGCGACGCCGACGGCTCGATCGTCGGCTACGCGTGGGACATCGACGGCGACGGCGATTACGACGCGACGGGCGAGACGGTCGTCCACTCCTACGGCAGCAGCGGCGAGTACCCGGTGTCGCTCCGGGTGACCGACGACGACGGGGCCACGGCTGTGACGACGAGGACCGTCGCGGTCGGCGGCGGAAACGCCGCGCCGTCGGCGGCGTTTCGGATCGAACCACAGTCGCCGACGGTCGGGGACACGCTCACGTTCGATGCGAGCGGCGCGAGCGACGGCGACGGCTCGATCCGGCGGTACGAGTGGGACCTCGACGGCGACGGCGACACCGACGCTACCGGGCGGACCGTCGAGCGAACGGTCGAGCGCGCGGGGACGTACGAGGTCGTCCTCAGGGTCACCGACGACGACGGGGCGACCGACCGCGCGAGCAGGTCGATAACGGTCGGCGAAGCCGAGAACCGACCCCCGACGGCGGAGTTCGAGGTCTCCCCGTCGCCGCCGGTCGCGGGCTCGGCGGCCACGTTCGACGCCTCCGACGCCGCCGATCCGGACGGGTCGATCGCGCGCTACGAGTGGGACTTCGGCGGCGACGGGAGCGTCGATGCGGAGGGTCCGTCGGTCGAACACACCTTCGCGGAGGCCGGCGACGCGACGGTCGTCCTCCGTGTCACCGACGACGACGGCGCCGGCGACGCGGTCGAACGGACGGTGTCGGTCGCCGAACCGGAGAACGAGCCTCCGTCGGCGGTGTTCGACAGCTCGACGACCGAACCGATGGCCGGCGAGACGGTCCGATTCGACGCGTCGGCGAGCACCGATCCGGACGGGGAGATCCGGGAGTATCGGTGGGACCTGACCGGCGACGGAAGCCGCGACGCGACCGGAGAGAGGGTCGAGTACGCGTACGAGTCGCCCGGGGAGTACACGATCACGCTCACCGTCGTCGACGACGCGGGCGCGAAAGGAACGACCAGGGGAACGGTGACCGTCACGGAGAGCCCGCTCGACTCGCTCGCGTCGGCGCACCTAGAGACGGCCGAACGGGTCGACGCGATCTCCGTCGCGAACCTCGACGCGACCGCCAAGGCGCGACGGGCGAACCGCGCGTTCACCGACGCCGTCGAACGGGGGGACATCGATCACGCCACCGCGATCGACGCGATCCGTCGACTCGACTCGGGACTGAGCGTCACGGAACACACGCTCGAACACATCGGCCCCGCCGACGAACTGAGCAGCAATCGGGCCGACCTGGCCCAGGAGATGGCGCTCCCGACGATCAACACGGCGATGGAGCTGGTGTTGACCGTCGTCTCGATCGCGAAGAAGGTCTCACAGGGGGTCGGGCTCGGAACGAAAGCGATCCTGTCGACGGCGAAGTCGAAGGCCAAGGACGCCGTGAAGACGATCCTGAAGGGGATGTTGGGCCGGAAGATCGACGCGATGTCGAAGATCAACTACGAGGCCAACACGATCGTCGGCGAGATCGTCGCCGGCGGGCTGAACACGATCGGTGCCGTCAACGACGCCGTCGAGGCGGCCGTCCAACGGATAATCGACACGGTGTCGACGTCGATCCAGTACTACGCCGAGACGCGGATGGCGGCCGGGGTCTCCCCGCTCGTCGGGTCGTTCGTCGGGTCGACGCCGGCGTCGTTGGCGGCCGGCATCGACTTCCTCTACGAGTTCCTCACGCCCGAGCGCGTGGCCGAAAGCGGGCTCAGGGGCGACACGAACGCAGCCATGTCCGCGGCGACGGACGCCTCACACTCGATCGCGAACGAGGCCGAGGACACACAGGGGCTCATCCGGGACGCGAAGGAGTTCGGCGAGTCGTTCTCGCTTACGGAGTCGGTGTATCGCCTCTGGAACGACCCCAGCCTCTGGGAGGTCGCGAAGACGATCGGCTCGGTCGTCCTGTTCGTCGCCGGCGGCGTCGTGGACGCGTTCGCGACCGGCGGGGGGATCGGTGCGCTTGTGAAGATCAACGTGACGCATCATCTCGGACTGTTCAACGCCATCAGGGGGTGACCGATGCAGGACACATCCACCCAGATACCGGAGCTGTTCGACGAGTACCGCAGCGCGCTGGCGGAGGGAGACCTCCCGGCGGCCGTCGGATACGCCGTACAGATCGACGACACCGAGTCGAGCGTCGATTCGCTGTTGAGCGACTTCTCGACGGCCGTCGACAACGACCGTCGGGTGCTCGCTCGAACCATCCTCGGGCAGATCGCCGACGCGTACGAACGGAACGGACGGGAGTTCCAGGCGCGCACTCAGCGTGCGATGGCGGCGGTCGAGGAGGGCACCCTCACCGAATCCGAGCGGGAGGATCTGCTCGCGTTCACGAGGAACGCCGCACAGACCGATCTGACGAGGACGGGCTTTCTCGTCGAGGCGGTGAACTTCTTCGAGGGGACCCGGGACGGGTCGGAGCTGGTCGAGACGACGAACCGCGTCCGCAACACGGAACGCGACATCGGCGAGGCGTCGGACACGGCCTCGTCGGTCGCCTCCGAGGCGTCGCTGACGGCGACCCCGAGTATCCTGGGGAACTCGGCACCCGAGGAGCTGACGCGTGGAACCACCGTCGAGTTCGTCGCGACCGTCGGCAACGTCGGCGACGCGGAATCCGCCGACCTCTCGGTGACGGTCGAGTCCGACGAGGGCGTCGAGCCGGCCCGGTCGTCGTACGAGGTGGGGTCCCTCGCGGGCGGCGACCGCACGGACGTGGCGATCGAGGTCTCCGGGCGTCGGGCCGGCTCCCACTCGGTGACGGTCACGCTGGAGGCGGACGGTTCGGTCGTGGAGTCGGTGACGCACTCGTTCGACGTGCGCGAGACGGCCCAGTCCGTCAGGGAGGCCATCGCGGGGGAGTCCGGGGAGCTCGACGCGACCGACATCAGAACGGCGATCACTCACTGGACGAACGACACGCACGTGCCCGGAACCGGCGGCGAGACCGTCGACACCGGGACGCTCCAGCAACTCGTCACCGAATGGATCGAGGCGAACGAGGATGAGACGGATGCGTGACCGGTCACACACGGGTACGGACGCCCGCTCCCGGCGGATCCGGTGGGGCTGCGTCGCCATCGCCGTGGTGCTGGTGGTCGCTGCCACGGCGACGGCGGGAGTCGCCGCCCAGTCCGACGACGGGATCGGTCTCTCGCTCGATCCGGTTCGCGACACCGTCGAGCCGGGCGAGACGGTTCAGATCGGCGTGACCGTCGAGAACGCAGGCGACGCGGTCGCGCCCGCCACGGTGTTGCGGTTGGCATCGCTGCCCGACGGCTGGACGCTCGATTCGTGGTCGGGAACCGACGCCGCGTTCCGCGACTCGACGAACGAGTGGCTCTGGACGGCGGTCGATCCCGGCGAGACGCTGAAGTTCACCGTGGTGGTCGCGGTGCCGTCCGACGCCGCGGGCGAGGGAACGGTGGCGGGAACCTTGAGCGACGGGACGGATCGAGAGGCATCGGCGAGCACCACGATCAGGGTGCGAGAGGCGGACGCGACGACCACGCCGAGCGACGCCGCTTCGGGGGGTGGCGCGCCGATGGGATCGGACGCCCGGTCGCGACTCGAGCGACTGCGCACCTCGGTGGAGACGCCCGGGTTCGGTCCGGTACCGGCAGTGCTGGGCCTCCTGTTGACCGCCGCGGCGCTGGCGACTCGTCGACGGAAGTGATGCAGGCGTCGCGCGATGAACGACACGCGGGAAACCGGACCGGGGCGACGGCCGATCGCCCCGTCCAGCGGGTGGTGTCAACAGGGCCGAGGCCCGACGGTTCGGACCGGTTCGACCCGCTCGTACTCGATCGACAAAGTAGGTAACTCTTGCTGATTCCCTCGGATTTGCTCGTCGACCGTCCCGGTCGTCGCGCGGCCGCGTGCTTGAAGACGCACAGGCTCCGACGACGTGATATGTCGACACGATCGGCGGACTGGGACGAGGCGGCCGTCCGTGACCTGCACGCCGAACTGGTCGAACTGCACGGCGCTGTCGGCGCCAGCGACGCCCACGGCGCCGACAGCGACGCCGACCCGGGCGAGGGTGTCCGACAGCTGCTGACGACGATCCTCTCACAGAACGTCGCCGACGCGAACACCGACCGCGCCGCCGAGAGTCTCTTTTCGAGGTACGACGACTTCGCGGCCATCGAATCGGCCCCGACCGACGAGCTCGCGGAGACGATCCGCGTCGCCGGCCTCGCCGACACGAAGGCGACGCGGATCCAGCGTGCGCTCGCGGCGATCCGCGAGGAGACCGGCGGCGCGTACTCGCTGGCGTTCCTCGACGCGATGGGGACCGAGGAGGCGAAGGAGTGGCTCACCGAGATCAAGGGTGTCGGCCCGAAGACGGCGAGCGTCGTCCTCAACTTCCACTTCGGCAAGCCGACGATGGCCGTCGACACCCACGTCGAGCGGGTGTCCAAGCGGTTCGGGCTCGTCCCCGAGTCGGCGTCGAACGCCCGCGCCCACGACGTGCTGGACGCGACGATCCCGGACGAACTCACCTACCCGATGCACGTGCTGCTCATCGAACACGGGCGGACCCACTGTTCGGCGCGCGGTCCCGACTGCGACAACCCGGTGTGCGAGCGATACTGCGATTGCGAGTGGTGTTAGCCGGCCCACCGGCGAACCCTCTCGCGGAACGAGGTAACGGACGCGCTCGCGGGACGCGGCGCCGGGTCACCAACGAACGAAGATAATAGATCCTCCGGTAGAACCGTCGGATCGACCGTTCGCGGGGTCCAGCCGCTGACAACGGCGGATGGATTCTTGTGTCCCGGCCGCGAACCGCCGCACGGTGATGTGTACGAGACGAGTCCCGACGCGGTCGGCCGACCGACGCCGTCGACTCGTGATCGGGGGCGGCCGACGCCCCGGTCGACGACGCGAGGTGGGCGATGAGCGGTGACCACGAGCCGGGCGACCCATCGATCGACGGCGACACGTCGTTCGGGGGCAAGGTGACGGCCGACGGCGGCGGTGCGCTCACGGGGTTGTTCGCCCCGGAACGCGTCGCGGTCGTCGGCGCGACCGACCGCGAGGGGTCGGTGGGCCGGGCGGTGACGGAGAACCTCATCGCCGAGTTCGACGGCGAGGTCGTCCCCGTCAATCCGAGCCGCGACGAGGTGCTGGGCCTGTCGTGTGTGGGATCGGTCGCCGATGCCGACGCCGACATGGCCGTCGTCGCGGTCCCGCCGGGCGCCGTCATCGACGTGGTCCGCGAGTGCGGCGAGTCCGGGGTCCGGAACGTCGTCGTGCTCACGGCCGGCTTCGGCGAGACCGGCGCCGAGGGCGCCGACCGCGAACAGCAGCTCAGATCCGTCGCCGCCGAGTACGACCTGAACCTCGTCGGTCCGAACAGCCTCGGCGTCATGTCGAGCCCGCGCGGGCTCAACGCCACGTTCGGCCCCGACGCGCCGCCCGCGGGGGGCGTCTCGTTCATGAGCCAGTCGGGGGCGTTCGTCACGGCCGTCGTCGACTGGGCGAAAGAACAGGGGATCGGCTTCAAGGACGTGGTCTCGCTGGGTAACAAGGCCGTCCTGGACGAGACGGACTTCGTGCGCGCGTGGGGCGACGACCCCGACACCGACGTGGTCGTCGGCTACCTCGAGAGCATCGACGACGGCCGCGCGTTCGTCGACGCCGCCCGCGAGACGACCGACGACACGCCCGTGACGGTCGTCAAGTCCGGCCGCACCGACGCCGGCGCGCAGGCTGCCTCCAGCCACACCGGCGCCATCGCCGGATCGGACCGGGCCTACGAGGCCGGCCTCGATGCTGCCGGCGTCCTCCGGGCGGAATCGGTTCAGGAGTTGTTCGACTCCGCCCGCGCGCTCGCCGGCGGCGACGTGCCCGAATCGGACGGCGTCGCCGTCGTGACGAACGCCGGCGGCCCGGGCGTGATGGCGACCGACGCCGTCGGCGACGCCGAGCGCCTCCGCCTCGCCAGCTTCGACGACGGGACGGTCGAGAGCCTCAGTGAGGCGCTCCCGGACGAGGCGAACGTGTACAACCCGGTCGACGTGATCGGCGACGCGAGCGTCGACCGGTTCCGCGAGGCGCTCGACATCGCCCTCCGGGATCCGGACGTGGGCTCGGTTGTGGTGATCACCGCGCCGACGGCGACGCTAGACTTCGGCGAGTTGGGCGAGATGATCGCCGACGCCGCCGACGAGCACGGCGTCCCGATGGCCGCCTGCCTAATGGGCGGCGGTCGCCTCGCCGACGCCCGCGACGTGTTGCGCGAACGCGGGGTTCCGTCGTACTTCGACCCGGCGCGCGCGGTCGGGGGCCTGGAGTCGCTCGCGGAGTACCGCGAGGTTCGCGGGCGGTCGTATCCCGAGCCCGAGCCGATCGACGCGGACCGCGAGCGCGTCCGCGAGATCCTCTCTTCGGTCACCGAACGGTCGGACAATCGCCTCGGCGTCGAGGCGATGGAGATCTTCGACGCCTACGGGATCCCGACGCCCGAGGGCGCGGTCGTCGACGACCCCGCCGAGGCCGAGCGGATCGCCGAGGGGATCGGCGAGGAGGTCGTGATGAAGATCGTCTCGCCGGACATCCTCCACAAGTCCGACATCGGGGGCGTCAAGGTCGGCGTCCCGGTCGCGGAGGTCGGCGACGCCTACGAGGACCTGGTGTCGCGGGCACGCAACTACCAGCCCGACGCGACGATCCTCGGCGTGCAGATCCAGGAGCTGATCGACCTCGACGACGGCGTCGAGACGATCGTCGGCAGCCACACCGACCCGCAGTTCGGGCCGCTTGTCATGTTCGGGCTGGGCGGCGTGTTCGTCGAGATCATGGAGGACACCACCTTCCGCCTGGCGCCGGTCGGGCGCGACGAGGCCGCCGAGATGACCGAGGAGATCGAGGCCGCGCCCCTGCTGCGCGGCGCCCGCGGGCGCGAGGCGGTCGACCTCGATTCCGTCGTCGACGCCGTCAGGCGAGTGTCACAGCTGGTCGCGGACTTCCCGAGCATCGTGGAACTGGACGTGAACCCACTGGTCGCGACGCCCGACGGGGTCCGGGCCGTCGACCTGCGACTCACCGTCGACCCCGAGGAGCTGGAGTCACAGTCATGAACCCGTTACTCGTCACATCGACCGCCGAGAGCACCGGCAAGACGGCCGTCACGCTCGCGCTCGCGCGCATCGCCGCCGAGCGCGGCCGCGAGGTCGGCTACATGAAACCGAAGGGGACACGCCTCCAGAGCGTCGTCGGCAAGACGCTCGACGAGGACCCCATGCTCGCGCGAGAACTGCTCGGCACCGACGCCGAGATGCACGAGATGGAGCCGATCGTTTACTCGCCGACGTTCATCGAGGGGGCGATCCGCGGCCGGGAGGACCCCGACGAGCTCCGCGAGCGCATCGCGGAGGCGTACGACGGGCTCGCGGCGGACGTCGACGCAATGTTCGTCGAGGGCGGCGGCGACGTCCGCACCGGCGGCGTCGTCGACCTCACCGACCCCGAGGTGGCCGAGTTGATCGACGCCGACGTGCTGCTGGTGGCCGACTACGGGGAACCCGGCGACGTGGACGACCTGCTGGCGGCCGTCGACGACGTGGGCGACCGACTCGCGGGCGTCCTGTTCAACCGCGTCGACGACGCCGTGTACGACGATGTCGACCAGGATACCATCCCGTTCCTCACGAGCCGCGGCGTCGACACGCTCGGTGCGCTGCCGCGCAGTCCGGAGCTCGCCGGCGTGACCGTGTCGGCGCTGGCGGACGAACTCGGCGCGGAGGTGCTCGTCGAGGGAGACGGGGACGCGCTCGTCCAGCGGTTCATGGTCGGGGCGATGGGTGCCGAGGAGGCACTGCGGCACTTCCGTCGCGCTCGCGACGCCGCGGTCATCACCGGCGGCGACCGCTCGGACATCGCCACGGCTGCCGTCGAGGCCAACAGCGTGCGCTGCCTGGTGCTCACCGGCGGCCACCGTCCCTCCGGGTCGGTGCTCGGAAAGGCGAAGGAGGCTGGACTCCCGGTGTTATCGGTAGCCTCGGACACGCTCACGACCGTCGATCGCGCGGAGGACGTGATCCGGAGCGGCCGGACCCGCGACGCGCGGACGGTCGAAGTGATGCGGGAGTTGCTGGAGACGCACGCGGACGTGGAGGCATTATTGGGGGCCGGCGGAGACTGAGTTACCCGTAAACCCCGCAACCCGGACGCCTCCAGCTACGAACTTGATTCGTTCGAGTCGCTGTCTGCGAGGTACGCGGCGATCTCCTCGTCGTCGATCGCATCGAGCACGATGTCCGAATCCAGGTGTTCAGCGAGGCGTCGGTGGCCCCGCTCGCGGCGCGCCGCGATCTCCTCCTCCGACAGGCACGTATCGAAGGCTCGGTCGATGTACCGCTCGCGAAGGTCGTCGATGCGCTCGGCCGGGACATCGTCGTCCGCATCGAGTTCGCTGTCGAACCACTCGCGCCATCGGTCGCGGTCGGCCCACTCGCCAGTGAACTCGCTGTCCGGGCGGAGCCAGTCATAGTGGGGGACGACGCCGCCAGAGAACCCTTCCGACCGACGGTGATCGGCGAGCACCGTGCGGGCGACGTGGGCGCCGTGGCCGACCGCGACGACGACCTGGTCGTTGCGTCCGTCGGTCGGCGCGGCGACGTACAGGCCGTCGACGGGGGTGCTCCCGTCGTCGTTCGGGAAGTCGCGGTCGAGCTGTTCACGCACCTCACCGTGGTGCTCGTGCGTCTCGAAGAACTGGTCGCCGTCGTCGAGCGCCCGGAGGTACGACGCGTCGTACCACGCGGCCGCGACGACGTACCGGGCGGTGACCGGCTCCCCGTCCGCAGGCGTCACCCGAAACCCGGTATCGTCGCGCTCGACGGACTCGACGAGGTCCTCCCTGCGGTCGCCTCCGGCCTCCGCGAGGTGGTCGCGAAACAGCTCTGTGAGCGTTTCGACGTCGATCCCGCCGGGAAAGCCCGGGTAGTTCTCGATGAACGCGGCCCGCGCGAGCGCCGCGTTCCCGCGGTCGTACACGACCGTGTCGAGGCCGTAGCGGGCGGTGAACACGCCCACGCCGGTTCCGGTCGGGCCGCCCCCGACGACGACGACCCCGTGGTCCGGCTCAGGCATCGCCGAACTCGCCGGTGACGATGTTCGCGACCCGCTCGCGATCGAACAGCTCCTCGCCGCCGAACTCGTCGGGGTACAGGCCCTGTGCGGCCTGTTCGAGTTGGAAGAGGTTGATGATCGGCCCCTGGTAGGTGAGCCCGCCGTAGATCACTCGGTCGTTCTCGACGGCCGTCAGCTCGCTCGCGACCTCGTGGTTCTCCAGGTACGACCGAACGTTCTCGTCGAAGTAGTCCTCGGTGATCTCGCCCTGGAGCCGGATCGCGAGCGCGTCGGGGTCGATCTCCAACAGCGTCTCGAAGTCGAGGACGCCGCCGCCGGCCTGCGCGTCGTTTACGCCCGCGGCCGCGAGCGCGTCGCCCACCCGGAGGTCGCGCCAGTGCTTCGAGGTCGTCCCCTCCCCAACGAGGTACGGGTAGAACCCCTCCGGCGGGATGTCGGCCGGATACAGCAACGCGACGTCCGGCGTCTCAGCGGGCAGCCGGTCCCGCACGTCCGCGAGGATCTCGTCGTGATAGTCGCGGAACGCCTCGTACCGCTCCCGCTCGCGGAACACCTCCGCGAGCTTCCCGAACGCCTCGTACATCGAGTAGTGCGGGTAGTCGTGCCAGTCGTACACTCGCGTGAACGTCGTGTTGCCGACGAACGGCGCGACGTTCTCGGCGACCTCGTCCACGTCGCTCCGGCTCCAGCCGAGCCGGTTGGTCATGAAGTTCGGGTCGATGACGTGCACGTCGGCGTCGATCTCGTAGAAGATCTCCTTGCCCGTGCCGTCCTGATAGAGGGCGGTGAGCTCGTCGGTGTCGACGGAGACGCCCGGCAGCTCTTCGTAGAGATGCGCGCCGTACCGGCCCGGGATCCCGATCCCGGCCAGCCCATCGGCCTGCCCCAGCGCGACGCCCATGTCGGCGTAGTCGCCGGTGAACGGCACCCACCGTTCCGGTACCTCGTCGAACTCTACGGTCCCTGCCGGCTCCATCGTCACCGAGTATCCCGGGTCGGGAGTCGAGGTCGGCTCGTCGGTCGTCGTCTCAGTGTCGGACGGCGTCTCCGAACCGTCGTTCGATCGACCCGCACAGCCCGCGAGCAGTCCGGCGCCGATCACAGCTCCGCCCAGTACGTCCCGGCGCGTCCGTGGGATCTCTCCTGGCATATTTTTTAGGTTAGCCTAAAACATACTAAACGTTCTCATTTCCGGCACGGGGGAGAGCGCCGACGAATCGTTCGCGGCCACACGACCGTCAACGAGCGGTAGGTTGTGGAGCGACCGTCACTCCGTTTCCGTCTCCGCGTCCACTGGGGGCGACTCGTCGCCGGCGGACGGTTCGGAGAACCGGTCCGGCAACTCGTCCGGGTCCGAGGAGAGTAACGAGTCGGCGAGCCGTTCGGCCGCATCGGGACCGAGCGTACCGGCGATCTCGAGGGCCTGTCGCTCGTGGTCCTCCAACTCCAGGACGCCCCGGAAGAACCACGACAGCGCGGCGTACGTTTCGTGCAACTCCTCGGCGCGCTCGCGACCCGCCTCCGTCAGGGTCGCCCCCTCGTACGGCTCGTACTCCACGTATCCCTCCTCGGCGAGATCCTTCATCATCTCCGTCGCCGACGCCGGCGTCCGGTCGAGCCGGTCGGCGACCGTCCCGGTCCGTATCGGCGGGTCCTGCCGGTGTTCACAGATGAACAGCGCGAGTAGGTACTGCGCCGAACCGCTCATCCGCCCCTTCCCTCCGGCGGTTCGCGGCTGTCCTCCGGGATCGCGGGCCCTCCGTCGGCGGGTCCCGACCCGAATCCGTCTCGCATGCTTTTTCGGTCTACCTAAAAAATAAAAATTCTGTCGGTGCGATCGGTCCACCCCGTTGCTCCGGTGTAACGACGGAACCAACCGCTCACCGGAGCAACGAATACTGAGACGACTCGCTGGCCCGTTTCGCTCCGCCTCTACACGGTCTGGCTCCCGAGACCCTGCTATTTACACCCTCAGCTTAGCCGGTCCGAGCGATCCCTTACCAGTCACGCGAGCCCGCTGAGCGCACGCCCGACACCGAAGGCGACGCCGGCGGCAGCCATTCCGACCGCGAGCATCTCGGCGCCGTTGCGATACCATGGCCGCGCCGTCACGAGACTCCTGCTTGCCCCCACGATGAAGAAGGCCGCTCCGGTGAACGCGACCGACGTTCGAAACGCGGGAGCCACGCCAATGATGTACGGGAACAGCGGTGCCCACCCGGCGCTGACGAACGCGAGAAACGTAACAGCGGCCGTCCGATACGGTGGCTTCCCGTCGTGCGTATCCGGGGGTCGCTCCGGGCTGAAGGCCGGGCGGGATCGTTCGTAATCCAGTTCGGAACGCCGGCTGAGGTAGTTACTCATCCCCATCGAGAAGCCGTCTGCAAAGAGGTTTGCCGCACCCAACACGAGCACGATCGAGGGATTCAACGCCGCACCCGCGACACCCGACACGACGGCGAACGTCGTGACGATTCCGTCATTTGCCCCATAAATAACCTCGGCGAGATACCGTCCGGAGGATTTGATTTCGTCGCCGAGGAGCTGTTCGATCATGGATAGCCGGTATTGTCACCGGAGTAGAATAAACTGATCCGCGAAGTCAGCCGCATACACGCCGTCTCGGCACGTCAACCGAGCACGTACCGGAGCCACGGGTACCGCTCGACGAGGGTTTCGCCACCAACGTCGTACGCCTCGATGTACTGGTCGAGTCCGAGGATCCGACCGGCGCCGAAGGCGGCGACCGAGAGGAACACGAGCATGTACGCGAAGTCGCCGTTGATGTAGCCGTGGGAGATGTCCCAGTTGCCGAGATAGAACAGCAGCATCATGAACGCGCCGAAGAACGCCGCGAGCCGCGTGAACCCCCCGACGATCACGCCGAGTCCGATGAGCACCTCGCCCCACGGTACGGCGATGTTGACGAAGTCGACGAACCACGGCGTGTCCCCCATGGCGACGAACAGGCCGGCAACCGGGCTTCCGTTCGCCGGCGGCGCGTTCTGCAGGTAGCCGGCGGCGCTGAAGCTCCCCGACAACACCTTGTCGACGCCGCTCTGGAAGAACGCGAGGCCGATCATCAGCCTGAGCGCGAGGATGAACCAGACGCTCAACGTGTGCAGTTTGCCCTCCGCAGTGAACCCCCCGATCGTGCTCCGCAGTTCGACCTCTCGTGTGGACATCGACCGGAAGATGACAACTCACCTAATTAAGTCTACTCGCCGAACATATTCGACCGACTGCGGAGCCGAACCCTGCGCGGGTCGTTCCGCCCGCCGGTAGCGGTGGCGCGGCGCGCCGACCGGGACGGTTCCCGACCTGTCGGAGCCGTGGGAGTCGTATTTCTCGTGAGGCGACGACCACACTGTATGGATCACGAGGTCACCTCGCGTCCGTCGTTCGCGCTGCTCACCGTTTCCCTCGATCGGGGAGAGGCCGTCCGCGCGGAGGCGGGCGCGATGGTCAGCCACGATCACGGCGTCGACATCGAGACGAACGCGACCGGCGGGTTCCTGAAGTCCCTCCGACGCGCGGTCGGCGGCGAGAGCTTCTTCCAGAACACCTTCACCGCGACGGAGGCCGGCGACGTACAGTTCGCACCCCCGCTACCTGGCGACATCACAACCCTCGATCTGCGGGGGGAAACGGTGTACGTCCAGTCGGGGTCGTACCTCGCGGGCGACGCCGCCCTCGACGTGGATACCGACTTCGGCGGCGCGCGCACGTTCCTCGGCGGCGAGGGACTGTTCCTCCTGCGGGTCGCCGGCGACGGCCCGCTGTTCGTGTCGAGCTACGGCGCCATCGAGGCGATCGACCTCGACGACCGCGACTCGTTCGTCGTCGACACCGGCCACGTCGTCGCCTTCGAGGAGACGGCCGACTTCACCGTCCGGCGCGTCGGGGGACTGCGCTCGACGCTGACGAGCGGCGAGGGCCTCGTCTGTGAGTTCACCGGCTCGGGGACCGTGTGGCTCCAGTCGCGCAGTCAGGACGCGTTCCTCTCGTGGCTGATCCCGAAACTGCCGACCAGGTCATCGTCGTCGTCGACCTGAGCGACGGGTCCGTGAGTCGGAACGACGCACGCGTCACAGCGTCGTGAGAACGCCCGCCCGGGATAACCACCCCGGGGCGTGAAGCCGGCTGCATGCGACTGGTCCGGACGCTGGTGTCGGCCGACGCCGTCGACGAGGTGGAGGCGATACTCGACGGTTACGACATCGATCACGTGGTCGTGCGCGAGGCGAGCGACCGTGAAGACGCGGTGCTCGTGGAGTTCCCCGTGCCGACACAGGCGGTCGAAACCGTGCTCGACGAGCTCCGCGACATCGGGGACGGCGAGGACGCGTACACGGTCGTCGCCAGCGCGGAGTCGGTGTTCGCCCCCCACGTCGACGAACTGGAGGCGCGGTTCGTCACCGGCACCGAGGAGGACGACGCGATCGCCACCGAGGAGGTGCGCGCGACCGCCCTCGATCTGACGCCGAGCCCGCTGACGTACTACTCGATGACGGCGCTGAGCGCGCTCGTCGCGACCGCGGGGCTCCTGCTCGACTCCGCGGCGATCGTCGTCGGATCCATGGTGATCGCGCCGCTGGTGGGGTCGGCGCTCACCGCCAGCGTGGGGACCGTCCTCGACGAACGCGACATGCTGTGGGAGGGGTTGAAGACGCAACTCCTGGGACTCGTGCTCGCGATCGCGGCGGCGACCGCGTTCGGCGCCGCGCTGCGGTACGCGACGGTGCTCCCGCCGGCCTTGAACGTGACCACGACCCAGCAGATCGCCGGCCGCGTCTCGCCCGGGCTGCTGTCGATCGTCGTCGGCGCGTGCGCGGGCGCAGCCGGCGCGTTCGGGCTCGCGACCGGGGTGTCGGTCGCGCTCGTCGGCGTGATGGTCGCTGCCGCGCTGGTTCCCGCGGCCGCCGCCGTCGGCGTCGGCATCGCGTGGGGCGTCCCCGGCGTCGCGGTGGGCGCGTTCCTGCTGCTGGTGTTGAACGTCGTCGCGATCCACCTGTCGGCGGCGGCGGTGCTGTGGTACCTCGGCTATCGCCCCGAGCGGTCGACCGCCGGCGGCGACGACGCCGTCGGCGCCACACCCCGGTACGCCTCGGCGGCAGTGCTGGCGCTCGTCCTCGCCGCGACCCTCCTCGTCAGCGGCGGACTCGTGGCCGCACAGATCGGCTTCGAGCGCCAGGCCAACGAGGCCGCCGGCGACGTGCTCGCAGACGAGTCCTACGCCGATCTGGAGCTCGTGTCGGTGTCGACGGCGTTCCGGCTCCGCGCCCCGGTATCGGTGGGCGACGAGCAGCGCGTCACGGTCGTCGTCGCCCGACCCGCGGACCGACCGTACCCGGAGTTGAGTCGGTCGATCGCCGAGCGGATCGAACGCGAGACCGACAGGGAGGCGACGGTCACCGTCGAATTCATCGAGCGACAGACGGCCACGACGAGCGAGGCCGACGCGGACACCGAAGTGTCGAACATGCTGGCAGGGAAGCACTGACCGAACTGCTGGACACCACGACGCAGCTTCGCCGCCACACGGACGGTTAATACGGCTCGTCGGGGAGAGAGACCCATGGGCCACACACCGGAGCGACGACTCGCGACGTTCGTCGCCGACACGGAGTACGCCGATCTCCCGGAGGAAGTCCCCGAGACCGTCACCCGGGCGGTCGTCGACACCGTCGGCGTCACCCTCACGGGTGCCGTCGAGGGAGCGGGGGAGAAAACCGGCCGTTCGGCGGGGGTCGACCCCGAAGCCGCAGACGCGGCGACGCTGCTGGGCACCGGCGGCGGCGACGATCCCGCGGCGACGGCGCTGCGCGTCGGCACTGCCGCCCACGCGCTCGACTACGACGACCTCTCGTGGGCCCTCGACGGGCACCCGAGCGTGACGCTGGTTCCGCCGCTATTTGCACTCGCCGAGGAAACCGGCACGTCGGGGCGCGACTTGATCGCGGCCTTCGCGGTCGGCTTCGAGGTCGAGTGCGCGCTCGCCGGGCCGATCAGCCCCGCCCACTACGAGGCGGGCTGGCACGCCACGTCGACGTTCGGCGCCTTCGGCGCGACCGCCGCGGCGGCGTCGCTCCTAGACCTCGACGCCGACGCGACCGAGCGAGCGCTGTCCATCGCCGCGTCGACGCCCGCGGGGACGAAACGAAACTTCGGGTCGATGACGAAGCCGCTGCACGCGGGGTTGTGCTGTCGCTCGGGCGTCACCGCCGCGACGCTCGCGCGCGACGGCCTCACCGCGACGACGACGGCCATCTCCGGCGACAAGGGGTTCTGGGACCTGTACGACCCCCGGCCGGACGCGGACGATACTGACCGCGACGCTCGCGATGTGTTCGCGTTCGACCCGGACGCCGACTGGGCCATCGAGACCGAGGGGATCCACGCGAAGGCGTACCCGTGCTGTTACTTCACCCACACCAGCATCGCGGCGACGGCGGATATCGTCGAGGGCGGGGTCGCCCCCGACGACATCGACCGGATCGAGGTTCGCGCGGCCGGCGGCGCCGGCGACGCGCTCGCGTATCCCGACCCGGAGACCGGGCTGCAGGCGAAGTTCTCGATGGAGCACGCCGTCGCCTGCGCGGCCGTCCGCGAGCGCGTCGACCTGGCGGCGTTCGAGCCCGAGGCGCTCGCCGACCCCGCGATCGACGCCGTCCGCGAGCGCGTCGACTTCGCCGTCGACGAGTCGCTCCCGTACGACTCACACGAGGCGACCGTCGTGGTCGAGACCGTCGACGGCGAGCGCCACGAGCGCCGGCGGACGAACCCCCCGGGGGTCCACACGAATCCGCTGTCGCCAGAGCGCCGTCGCGCGAAGTTCCTCGAGTGCGCCGAGCGGGCGGTCTCGGACGAGGACGCCGAACGGCTGTACGAACGGCTGTGCGAGCTCCCGAAACTGGACGACGTGGCGGCGACGGTCGCCGGCGCCGACACCCCGTCCCGACTGCCGTAACCGGACGGTTTATTGGCTCGCTATCGGGACTCTTGAACACCAGAATGGTAGCTACCGACACGGTACAGTTGACCGATCGACAACGGTCGGTCCGCGACGCCGTCGGCGACATCTGTGACGAGTTCGACGCCGCGTACTGGCGGGAACACGACGCCGAGGGCGAGTATCCACACGACTTCGTGAACGCCCTCGCCGAGGAGGGGTGGCTCGGCGTGCTCCTCCCCGAGGAGTACGGCGGGAAGGGATACAGCACGGAGGAGGCCGTCGCGATGATGTACACGATCGCCCGCAGCGGCGCCGGTTTCAGCGGCGCCCAGACGGTCCACGCGGCGATCTACAATTCGGCGCCCCTCGTGAACTACGGCAGCGAGGAACTGAAATCCGATCTGCTTCCCCGGGTCGCCAGCGGCGACGCGTGGATCCAGTGTTTCAGCCTGACGGAGCCGAAGGCGGGCTCGGAGTCGACGGCGATCGAGACCGAGGCCGTCCGCGACGGCGACGAGTACGTGATCAACGGGGAGAAGCTGTGGACCTCCCGGATCGACGTGAGCGACTACCTCGTGCTCGCGGCGCGGACGACGCCCCGCGAAGAAGTCGAGAAGAAGACCGAGGGCGTCTCGCTGTTCCTCGTCGACATCGAGCGGGGACACGAGGCGGGCAGCCTCGATCTGGAGGAGATCGACAAGACCGCGAGCGGCGTCGTCAGCTCCTTCCGGGTCACCTACGACGACCTCCGCGTCCCCGCGGACCGACTGATCGGCGTCGAGGACGAGGGGTTCTACCAGGTGCTCGACGGCCTCAACGAGGAGCGGCTCGTCATCGCGGCCGAGACCGTCGGCCTCGGCGAGCTCGCCGTCGAGAAGGGCGTCGACTACGCGAACGAACGCGAGGTGTTCGGCCGCGCAATCGGACAGAACCAGGCGATCCAGCACCCGCTTGCCGCGGGACACGCCCGCCTGCAGGCGGCCAAGCAGTTCACCTTCGCCGCCGCGAAGCGGACCGGCGACGAGGACCGGAAGGCCGTCGGCGCGTGGGCCAACACCGCGAAGTACCTCGCGGCGGAGGCCGCCTTCGAGGCCGCGGACGCCGCGGTCCAGACGCACGGCGGCCGTGGGATCGACCGCGCGTACGACGTGGAGCGGTACCTCAGGGAGGCGCGGCTCACGCGGCTCGTCCCCGTCACGCAGGAACTGGCGCTGAACTACCTCGGGGAAAACGTGCTGGGGCTCCCGCGGTCGTACTGACGGACGGACGCGCCACTGAACTCACCAACACAGAGACACCCACGATCCACTCACACCATGACTGACAACGACACCGACGACGGACGCGACGACATCGAGCGACGACTGGTCGAGGGCTGGCAGGGCCGCTACTACGAGGACTTCGCGGTCGGCGACGTGTACAAGCACCCGTACGGCCGGACGGTGACCGAGACGGACAACGTCTGGTTCACCAACCTCACGATGAACCTCAACCCGATGCACTTCAACGAGGCGTACGCCGCCGAGACGGAGTTCGGCGAGCGCCTCGTCGACGGCACGTTCGTCATCGCGCTCGTCGTCGGGATGAGCGTCATCGACGTGAGCGCGAACGCGACCGCGAACCTGGGCTACGACGACATCCGCCATCACGCGCCGGTCTACCACGGCGATACGATCTTCGCCGAGAGCGAGGTGGTCCACAAGCGCGAGAGCGAGTCGCGCGACCACGTCGGCATGGTCACCACCCAACTGCGCGCGTTCAACCAGGACGACGAGCTCGTGCTTACACTGGAGCGCACGCCGATGGTGCTGAAGCGCGAGTACGCACAGCCGTCGGCGGCGGCGCCGACCGGGTGGCCCGAGGGAATCGGAACCCAACCGGAGGACCTCGAGGAGTGACCCGCGAGTCTGACCCCGCCGATCGGATCCCCGACGGCCGGATCCAGGGCGATCTCCCGGTCGTCGACGCCGCGTCTGCCACCGAGCACGTCCCCGACGACGCGACGATGCTCGTCAGCGGCTTCGGCAGCGTCGGCTACCCGAAGGCCGTCCCGCGGGCGCTGGCCGACGCGGCCGCCGGGGACGGGGACGCCGAGGGCGAGGACGCCGACGCCGGCCGAAATCTGTCGCTGTCGGTCGTCAGCGGCGGGAGCGTCGGCGGGGAGATCGACGAGGCGCTCGTCGAGGTCGGCGCGATCGACCGACGCTACCCGTTTCAGGCGCGCGAGGCGATCAACGCCGCGATCAACGACGGCCGCGTCGCCTTCGCCGACCGACACATCTCCTCGCTCGGCGACGACGTTCGCTTCGGCGGGATGGTCGACACCGACGGCAGCGTCGCCGTTGTCGAGGCCGTCGCCGTCGGCCCCGACTGGTTGATCCCGTCCACGTCGGTCGGGCTGACCCATGCGTTCGTCGAGGCTGCCGACACGGTGATCGTCGAGGTGAACGAGGACCAGCCGCTGTCGCTGTCGGCGTTCCACGACGTGTATCGGACCGGGACGCCGCCCGAGCGCGACCCGATCCCGTTGACCACCCCCGACGAGCGCATCGGCGGCCCGCGGATCGCGTTCGAGCCGGGGAAGCTCGAGGCCGTCGTCGAGACGACCGGTCGCGACGCCCCCTACGAGTTCCGCGACCCGACCGACGTGGACCTGCGGATCGCGAACCGTCTCGGCGACTTCCTGGAGCGCGAGGTCGAGCGCTCGTCGCTGTACGACGACTCGCTGCGGATCCAGTTCGGCGTCGGCAGCCTCGGCAACGCCCTGATGGGCGCGCTCGGGGACGCCGATCTCGGCGATCGCGACCTGATCTACTACGGCGAGGTGCTCCAGGACGGCCTGCTCGACCTGCTCGATGCGGGGGAGCTTCGCTCCGCGAGCGCCACGTCGCTGGCGCTGTCGACCGAAGGGCAAGAGCGCCTGTTCGACGACGCCGAGCGATACGCCGAGGACGTGGTGATCCGCACCGGCGACGTGTCGAACGGGCCGGCGCTGATCGATCGGTTCGGCGTCGTCGCGGTCAACAGCGCCGTCGAGGTCGACCTGTACGGGCACGTCAACTCCACCAACCTCGGCGGCTCGCGGATGATAAGCGGCGTCGGCGGCAGCGGCGACTTCACCCGCAACGCCCCGCTGTCGGTGATCGCGCTCGGCTCGACGGCCGCCGGCGGCGACATCTCGAAGATCGTCCCGAAGGCCTCACACGTCGACCACACCGAACACGACGTGGACGTGGTGATCACCGAACACGGGGTGGCGGACCTACGGGGCACTTCGCCGCGGGAGCGCGCCCGCGCGCTCCTCGAGTGCGCACATCCCGACTACCGCGACGACCTTCGGGCGTATCTCGATCGCGCCGGTGCGACCGGCGGCCACGAGCCCGTCGACCTCGACACCGCCTTCGACTGGACGGAGCACGCCTGAATCGTCGACAATTCGTTCTTCTCTTCCACGGGTTCCCCGCGATTTCCGTGCTCGAACGCGCGGCGTTAGCGTCGACGTGACCGCACGTACGCCGTCACTGTCGATCTATTGACCGGAGTTTGACTGGCTCGGACCCGACGGAGCGGGTCGTTTCCTGGACCGAGTGGTATCGGTTTCCACAACCGGAAGAATTCCCCACTCGAATTACCCTCGGGACGGCGATTCCTCGTGTATGAACACGGGGACGCTGAAGCAGTTCGAGATCGATAACGGTCGGCTGTACTTTCTCCGGGTCGGGGACGACAGCACGAACCCGGCGAACGTTCGGATCATCCGCCCGACGATCGACTCGGTTCTCGAAGGGAGCGAGGTCCCCGTCTGGGCCCGACTCTGCAAGCAGGCTACCGCCCCAAAAGGGGAGAAACTGCTGTTGATGACTGACCGTCGGTTCGTGATACTCGACACCGAACGCGAGGGAACCGACGAGATCCCACTGAGTCAGGTCCGGCTGTTGTCCGTCGAATCCCCGAGGACCGAATCCAGGCGTGCCGCGGCAAACGCCCTCGGGCGAGCGTCGATCTTCACCCGACTCCCCACGGCGGTGTTGCAGGCGAAAGAACAGCTCAGGAAGGAACTCTCCATCACGACCACATACGCCAAGGAGTATCGGTTCACTCGGTTCGATGGGGTCGACGCCGACAAGGTGTGTCGCGAACTCCAACTGAACCTCCGAACGCTGCTAGATGCCCGGAACGACAGTGAGGTTCGCGGGGAGGTGCTAGAACGAATCGAGGACAACATCGCGAAGATTCCGGAGGCGGATATTCACCTCCCGGCGGAGTTTCTGGAGTCCGCACTCGAATCCGATTCGCCCGTCGACCACGTGCTGGCGTATCGGGACGGCGTCCGATCGGCGCGAGAGAGCAAGCCGTTCACGAGCGTGACGTTCCGGAGGTACGATCCGGAAACGCAGAAAAGCTGGGAGCGAGGGTGGGAGGAGGAAGCCTCGAAACTACCGGCGGCGGAAGAAGTGACGGTCATCGCGGATCTGTTCGGAGACGAGACCGAGAAACTCGAATCGGAGTTGGTTCGGGCAGTGGTTCGGCCGGGCGATGAGCTCGTGTACCCGTTGAACATCCGGGATATCGGGATCGTGATCGGGGACTGCACTCCCGATCCTGCCGAAGGCCGCATCCTGATCACGCCCGAGACGAAGATCACGTACGAGAACGACTTTCGGGACCCTGATCCCCCCGAACTCCCCTATTCGCTCACCGAGCAAGAACCGAGGGAGATCTACATGGAGGGTGTTTGGCAAGCGTCCGAAGGCTCGCACGTGTCCGACTGTCCCTACAGAAACCTGCAGAGGCGGAATTACTGGAAGGACGGGTACGAACCCCAAGCTCGGCTGCTCGGGATGGACGTCCCCCACGTCTCACCGCCTCCGGACCTCCCGGATCCGCAAGCGAGAGAGTGGTACCGGGAGGGGGCTGCAGCCGCATACAACGACCGGCCCGAGAGCATCGCCCCCGGCGAATCGGGCTCCGAGCAATACCGTATCTGGATGCGGGGATTCGAGGACGAACAGACCGCGTTACAGCAGCACCGCCGAGCCGGGAGTGCTACCGACGCCGATCAGCAGACGCTTACTGCGGTTTCCGACCCGATGGAACGGGCGGTCTACGAGAAAGGGATGATCGCTGCATATGCGGGTGAGTCCCTCGATGATTGCCCGTTCGAGACACGGGCGTGGCAGGATATCTGGGAACAGGGCTTCACCGCTGCGACGGAGGAGGAGGAATAAACGGGTGCACCCACTGAGCCAACACGAACAGTCCTGCACTGTTCACAGTATCCGGACGGACGAAGGGACGGTACCCCGACAGACGGTCCACAATCGGATACAATGTTGAGTATACGGCTAATATCGCGGCCGGCGTCTCTCCGTATCGAGAATCCATGCTTGATGAACTGCTTGAAGCGATCGCCGGGGTGCTTTCCGAGGTGGACGGTGACGACGATGTAGACGAGCTGCTGGACACGGACCCCGCCGAGTTCGACGGCCTGCTGTTCGACGTCACGTCGGAAGCGGGATCGGCCGACATCGCACTGGCCGATATCGGGGACGGGGCAGTCGATGACGCCGACGGGTTGGGGAGCTCCGAACGAGCGGAGCCGGAGGGACTTCCCGATTACCCGGACGTGGTGGACCGGGCGTTCGCGGCTATCAAATCACCCGACTACGTTCCGAAGTCGAACACCGGCGCGATGGTCGATGCACAGATGGCAACGTTACACAGCGAGCTCGGGGCGATAGCGGACATGTCTCCCGAACAGCGTGAATCCTACACCGCCATCAAAAACGCCCAGATCGGAGCCGTCGATACGCAGATACAGGCAGAGCGGTTCGATGCCGACGTTCGACGCGATGTCACCGATTCGATGCGGAAACTGTCGGAATCCGACGCAAAGAGCTACGCTCCCTTCACCTACACTCCCGCCGAGTCTGGCCTGACGCTCTCTGACGTGGATGTCCCAGTGGGAGAATCCGAGACGACAACGTTGGGTAACGGCATCATAGAGTACGATGGTAGGCAGTACAGACGCCTGCTGAACGGATCGTACGAGCGGATTGAATGAAATTACGGCGGATCGGATACTTCTCCACGAGCGTATCGAGTACCTGAGATTCGGAAATCCTTCGAATTCGCGTACTCCAGACCCTCTCGACGTGATATACACGGAGCCGATCCTCCGAAACTCCGGAGTCTCCTCCAAGTCACCCTTGATATAGCGGCTAGTGATTTATCGGGACAGTCAATCGTCGATGTCCGAACCGAGTCCTCGAGCTTCCAGCACCGTATTCGCGACCTCTTCGGCGTGATCCGCGAGGACACGAAGCGCCGCGTCGTGGAGTTCTCGCTTCGACGCATCCCGGACATCGTGGCGCCGTAGCGTGGGTTCGACATCGATCGCGAGCGCGTCCTCGAACTCGTCCCACGCGCGTTGTCGTGCGTATAACGGACGTTGTTTCGCTTCCTCGAATCCGAACGCCGGTTCGGAATGCGCCGTCGTGTCCTCACCGGTACCGGCAGACGATCCAAGGGGTCCCGCATCGTCCTGGCGGCGGTTCTCGGAGTGTGAATCCGAATCGGCGGTCAGATCGGCCTCTGTGACCGACGCGTCGACCGGCTCAGACGCGTCTCGTTCCTCCGCTGCATCCTGGGTGTCGGATCTCTCGTCCTCGGCCTGTTCTGCCTGGTCGAGGTCGTCGAACGCCATCAGGCCACCACCTCACGCTCGCGGACCACGCCGCCGGTTTCGACGATCGCGGCTAGTTCGCCGTAACAGGAGAGCTGGTCGCAGCTGCCGTCGTAATCGCGCAACGGGAGCCCCGCGTCGTTGGCGTCGTCGATCGCCGACCGATAGCGGATCCCGGGGAGCGGACCGTCGTACGTCCCCTCGTCGATCGCCGCCCAGTCATCGTCGGAGATCCGACAGAAGTTCGGAACGACGGAATCGGCGATCCCCATCGAGTTGATCTCCTGCAGAAGCGCGCGATCGCGTCGGTCCTGGTCCAGTCGTTGCGATAAACCCGAGGGAACGACCGCGAGAATGTCCAACTCGAAGTACTGGCGCGCCTCCTTCACCAGTCGATTGACCGTGTTGTGGATGCCGGAGTCGTATCCCGTCTCCGGACGCACGGGGATAATGAGGTTGTTCGTCGCGTACAGGGCGTTTTCGTTGAGTTTCCCCTGGTTGGCGGGGCAGTCGACGACGATGTAGTCGTACTCCTCGCCGAGCAACGGCTCGACGACACGGGTGTTCAACCGCGTAGAACCACCCATCGCGTTCTTCAATTGGGTCTGAACGTCCTCGAGGTCCTGATGTGCCGGGAGGAGGTCCAGACCGTCGACGACGGAGACGATCGCATCGCGTACGTCCCCGTCTTCGAGGAGGACCTCGTGAACGTGGTTCGTCTCGGCTTCGTACTCTTCGATAAAGCCGAGATTCTGCGTCATGTGACCGTTGTCGTCGAGATCGATGACGAGCGCGGACTCGTTCCGATGTGCCAACTCGCGCGCGAGGTTGATCGCGGTCGTCGTTTTCGCGAAGCCACCTTTGAGAACGCCGACCGCGACGGCGCGAGGTTGAGTGTCGTGTTCTGACATGGGATCACCTTCGTCGGCCACCGAGCGACGACGCCAGTGTGGGACAGGTAGCTGAGCGAGGTACCTCACCTCGCTCAAAATAGGCACCTATTCCGAAGTTTGTGCCTATTTTGTGTTCCACACCGGCCGGAGGATCGACGGGACGACATCGATCTGCCCGGTTACCGTGTTGTAGACAGGGGTATCAGCGGATCATACAAGAAGGTACGCAAGACATCTGAGCCAGAAACCCGAGGTGAACCATCGAAGCCACCTATCTCAGCTAAGGTAGCTACGATAGGTAACTTACCTTCAACAGGTGAGTCACCTCCAATAGAGAAGATATCGATCGCAGGTACAGGAGGTGAGCCAACCACGCACGGCAGCATCGTTCAGCCACACCTTCTGAAATAGGTAAGATAGTTAAGATAGCTATCTGATGTATCTTAGCTATTGTTCGTCAGTGAGAGGGATCCACAACCCGTGAATTGGTACGGGAGTGCGATACTCGCGGCATCAGCCACGCACCCGAGACAGCTATTGGTCAGGCAAGGAGAGGGTGCAGAAGAATAGACGAGATATCTACCTTAGGTACCTCACCTATCGATCGAACGGTGGGAGAGCTTCGATAACAGACACATAGACCAGAAGTTCGAAATCTGTATTGATATCCCCACACCCGGGACAAGG